>JBILDR010000201.1:0-6157 GCA_044352515.1 Polaromonas sp. | reverse complement strand
CTCGACCGTGGCGACCTGGAACAGTGGCCGCTGTTCTTCACCGAGGACGCCCTCTACCGCATCACCGGCCGCGAGAACGCCGAACTCGACCTGCCAGTCGGCCTGGTCTACTGCGAGGGCCGGGCCATGATGCACGACCGCGCGGTGGCCATTGCGCGCACCCAAATGTTCGCGCCGCGCTATAACCTGCACATGATCGGCCAGGTGCGGGTCGAAGCTGAGAACCCAGACGGCATCCTCGCACAGACCCCCTTCCTGCTGATCCAGACCCTGGTCGAAGGCGCTTCGACAGTGCACCTGGCCGGCTGCTACCACGACCGCTTCGTCGAGGTCGATGGCCAGCTGCTGCTGGCTGAACGCCATGTGATCCACGACACCAACATCCTGGCCAATGATTTGGTCTATCCCACCTGAGGCCAAGCGCACCATGTCTCCAATGAACACCACTCCAAAAATAGCCTTTGAAGAACATTTTTCGATTCCGGTCTTCTCCGAATATGCCAAGGCCTTCACCCAGCACCTGCCACCGGAGATTCGCCATGACCTGGTGTACCGACTCGAAGACATGGACGCCAAGCGCCTGGAAGAAATGGACGCCGGCCGGGTCGAGTATGTGATCCTCTCGCAGAGCGCGCCGGGCATGCAGGCCGAACGCGATGTCGGCCTGGCCGAGCGCCTGGCCACCGAGAACAACGACTTCCTGGCCCAGCGTATCTCCCGCAACCCAAAGCGCTTTGGCGGCTTTGCCCACCTGTCCATGCACGACCCCAAACAAGCAGCGCGCGAGCTAGAGCGCGCCATGAAGCAGCTGGGCATGAAGGGGGCACTGATCAACGGTCACACCTGCGGCCGCTACCTCGACGAGCCTGCCTATGACGAGTTCTGGGCTGCCGCCGAGGCGCTAGACGCGCCGATCTACCTGCACCCGGCCAATATGGCCGAAATTCCGGTGCTGCTCAAGGGCGCACCGGTGCTCTACGGCGCCACCTTCGGCTGGACCATGGAGACCGGGGGCCACGCGCTGCGCCTGCTGTTTGCCGGCGTGTTCGACCGCTTCCCGGGCCTCAAGCTGCTGCTGGGCCACATGGGCGAGTTCCTGCCCTTCATGCGCTGGCGCCTGGACAGCCGCTTTGCGGCCTATCCGCACGGGGTGACGCTCAAGAAAAAGCCCTCGGAATACTTTCAGTCCAACATCTTGATCACCACCTCAGGGGTCTGCTCGGCGCCGACGCTGATCGGGGCGATCGGCGAGATGGGGGTGGACAACGTGCTGTTTTCCATCGACTACCCCTACGAATCCACGGTCGATGCCTGCCGCTTCATTGAAGCTGCGCCGTTGGACGAGGCCACCCGCCACAAAATCTGCCATGAAAATGCACGCCAGCTCTTCAAACTCTGAAGGAGACACACAGCCATGACCCGCCATTTCCGGATCGGACAGATCGTCCCCAGTTCCAACACCACCATGGAGACCGAAATCCCGGCCATGCTGACCGCGCGTCAGCAAATCCGGCCGGATGAGCGCTTTACCTTCCACTCCAGCCGCATGCGCATGAAAAAAGTGGTCAAGGAAGAGCTCGCCGCCATGGACGCTGAGTCCGACCGCTGCGCGGTCGAGCTCAGCGATGCCCGGGTCGACGTGCTGGGCTATGCCTGCCTGGTGGCCATCATGGCCATGGGTCCAGGCTACCACCGCGTGTCGCAAGAGCGCCTGGGCCAGCGCACCACCGACAACGGCAAAACCACGCCGGTGATCACCAGCGCAGGCGCCCTGGTCGATGGCCTGAAAGTGATGAAGGCCAAGAAGCTGGTGGTGGTGGCGCCCTATATGAAGCCGCTGACCGAGCTGGTGGTCGACTACATCCGCCGCGAAGGCCACGAGGTGATCGACTACCGCGCACTGGAGATCCCCGACAACCTGGACGTGGGACGGCACGATCCGTCGCGCCTGCCGGCCATCGTGCAGCAGCTGCGCTACAGCGACGCCGATGCGATCGTGCTGTCAGCCTGCGTGCAGATGCCTTCGCTGCCAGCCATCGCCCACGTCGAGGCGCTGACCGGCAAGCCGGTGGTCACCGCCGCCGTGGCCACCACCTATGCCATGCTCAAGTCGCTGGGGCTGGACCCGGTGGTGCCTGGGGCCGGCGCCCTGCTCTCCGGCGCCTACGCCTGATTGGGGTCGACATGGCATCGACCTTCGTCAACGGCCGCAACATCGCGGCCAACGGCATCCGCCAGCATGTGCTGCGCTATGGCGGGATCGGCGGCGGCCGTGATCAACGCGACACCGTGCTGCTGGTGCCCGGCATCACCAGCCCGGCCATCACCTGGGGCTATGTGGGCGAACGTCTGGGCCAGCACTTCGACACCTATGTGCTGGATGTGCGCGGGCGTGGCCTGTCATCGGCCGGCGATGAGCTCGACTATTGCCTGCAGGCACAGATCGATGACGTCACCGCGCTGGTGCAGGCGCTCGGACTGAGCCGCTGCGCGCTGATCGGCCACTCCATGGGCGGGCGCATCGTGGCCGGCGCAGCAGCCACTCAGCCCACTGGGCTGAGCCGGGTGGTGATCGTAGACCCGCCGGTCTCTGGCCCGGGACGCCGCCCCTATCCTTCGCAATACCCCTGGTACGGCGATTCGATCGCCGCTGCCACTGAGGGCTGCGACCGCGAAACCATGCGCCGCTTTTGCCCGACCTGGACCGATGAGCAGCTCGATTTGCGCGCCGAATGGCTGCACACCTGCAATCCGAAGGCGATCCGTACGTCGTTTGACGGCTTTCATACCGACGACTTCCACCGCTACCTGCCGCAGATCCGCGTGCCAGCCCTGCTCATGACTGCCGAGCGTGGCGATGTGGTGCGCGACGAAGACGTGCAGGAAATCCAATCCCTGCTGCCGGGCGTGCTGCACCGGCGCGTGCCCCATGCCGGCCACATGATCCCCTGGGACAACGAAGAAGGCTTTTATGCCGCCTTCGGCGACTTCCTCGGCCACACCGTCTGAACACCCCCGAAGAGGAGACTGAAGATGCCCGTCAGCGACCATCAACTCACCCAGGCCTGGCAAGAGGTGCTGCGCCTGTCCAAGCTGCAAGCCGGCCAAAGCGTCACCATCCTGACGGGCGCCGCCACGCACCCGCAAACCCTGCGCGCTGCAACCTACGCGGCGCAGGCGGCCGGCGCCATCGTCAGCCGGGTGGACCTGCCGCCGATCAATGCCGACAAAGCACTCAGCCGCGACGCGCTGGCCTACCTGGGCGAAACACCGCTGACTGGCAACCCGGCGGCCATTGCCGCCCTCAAGGCCAGCGACCTGGTGATCGACCTGATGACCCTGCTGTTCTCGCCCGAACAGATCGACATCCTGGAGTCGGGCACCAAAATCTTGCTGGCGGTCGAGCCGCCCGAGGTGCTGGTGCGCACCGTGCCGACCGAGGCCGACCGCGCCCGGGTGCTGGCCGCCTCGGAAAGGCTCAAAAAGGCCAAGACCATGCGGGTGGTGTCTGCCGCTGGCACCGACGTCACCTTTGAACTCGGCGAGTTCCCAACGATCAGCGAATACGGCTATGTCGACGAGCCCGGGCGCTGGGACCACTGGCCCAGCGGCTTTCTCTTCACCTTCGCCAACGAAGGCGGAAGCAACGGGACCATCGTGGTCGATACCGGCGACATCGTGCTGCCGCAAAAGAGCTACACCACCGCGCCCATCAAGCTGACCATCGAAAAAGGCTATGCCCGCAAGATCGAAGGCGGGATTGATGCGCAGCTGCTGGCCGAATACATGGCCACCTTCAAGGACCCTGAGGCCTATGCGATGTCGCATATCGGATGGGGCCTGCAGCCGCGCTGCCACTGGTCCACCTTGGCCATGTACGACAAGGAGCAGACCATTGCCATGGATGCGCGCGCCTTCGAGGGCAACTTCCTGTTCTCGCTGGGCCCGAACAACGAGGCCGGTGGCAAGCGCACCACCGCCTGCCACATCGATATTCCACTGCGCAACTGCACCGTCATGCTCGACGGCGAAGTGGTGGTCGACAAGGGCAAAGTCGTCGACACGGGCTTGGCAACATGAGCGAAGTCGAGGTCTATGCCCGCCAGGGCTTTGGGGCAGCGATGGCACCCAAGGCGCCCTATGGCCTGCTGATCGTCGACTTCGTCAACGGCTTTGCCGATCCGGCTCAGTTCGGCGGTGGCAATATACCGGCGGCCATCGAGCGCACGCGCACTTTGCTGGCAACGGCCCGCCAAAGGAAATGGCCGGTGGCGCACAGCCGTATCGTCTACCAGGACGACGATGCCGACGACAACATCTTCTCCCTCAAAGTACCGACCATGATCACGCTCAAAGAGGACTTGCCCTCCAGCCAGATCGTCGATGTGCTTGAGCCTGTGCCCGGCGAGTTGGTGGTGCGTAAGAACGTACCCTCGGCCTTTTTCGGCACATCGCTGGCGCCCTGGCTGACGCAGCGCGGCGTTCAAACCCTGCTGGTGGCCGGTGCGGTGACCAGCGGCTGTGTGCGGGCCAGCGTGGTCGATGCCATGTGCTGGGGCTTTCGGCCCCTGGTGGTCACCGACTGCGTGGGCGACCGGGCCATGGGGCCGCACGAAGCCAATCTGTTCGATATGGGGCAAAAGTACGCGATCCTGATGGACCGCGACAGCGCGCTGACGGTCAGCGCCTGAACAGGCTGTTACAGCGAAGTGCGCGCGGGTGCGCGCGAGTATTCATTGTTGGCCTCGACCAAAATGCCCAGCAGCTTGAGGAAAGTCTGCTGGTCGCGCTGCGACAGGGGCGAGAGCAAGCGTTGCTGCGCCGAATGCATGTGCGCATGCAAGAGCTTCATGACGCGAAAGCCTTCCTCGGTGACCAGTGACTGGCGCGAGCGCTTGTCGGCCGGATGCGGGCGGCGCTCGATCAGGTTCTTTTCCTCCAGCCGCTTGAGCACGTCGGCTGTGGTGGTGCGATCCAGACCGATTTCGGTACCGATTTCGGTCTGGTCGAGGCCGGGTTTGAGCGACAGCGCAGTCAGGATGCCGAACTGCACCGGCGTGATGTTGTGCTCCTTGCACTCCTCGGAGAAGATCGCGTAGTGGATCTGATTGAGCCGCCGAATCAGGAAGCCAGGGCGAGACCAGAGGACCTGGCGGATCGGGTCAAAATTATCGAGCGCAGAGCCCGGCGGTGCGTTCGC
Organism: Polaromonas sp.; assembly: GCA_044352515.1. GTDB lineage: Bacteria > Pseudomonadota > Gammaproteobacteria > Burkholderiales > Burkholderiaceae_C > Polaromonas. The sequence continues at coordinate 957 of JBILDR010000201.1, read as the reverse complement.
AGAGTCCCCGGCAGTCGACTTTCTCATCAATAGCTTCCAGTCAGTGGCACCCCGGATGAATTCCAACAATGCACTTGGGTATTTTAACCGCTGAGGCCTGTCCAGCCCTGGCGGCAGGGTCCTGAGCAGCAAGGTCGCACAGCAGCTGCTCTACGCCAAGCCATGCTTTGAGCGGGCCGCACCAAAATCGGCGCCTCAGCGCTGGCGCCGAATCAAGAAGGCATTGTCCGCCTGCTCAAAGCCCGCCACCGGGTAGTAAGACATCGCGCCCGGCGGCAGCCCTAAACTCTAGCCATGAAACGCGACGCCATCGAGACTTTTTTCGCCACCCTGCGCTCGGCCAACCCACTGCCGGTGACCGAACTGGAATACACCACGGTGTTCGAGTTGCTCACTGCGGTGCTGCTGTCAGCCCAGGCCACCGATGTTGGGGTGAACAAGGCCACACGGCGCCTGTTTCCGGTGGCCAACACGCCCGCAAAAATTCTGGCGCTGGGACTCGAGGGGCTAGAGTCTTACATCAAGACCATAGGCCTGTACCGCAGCAAGGCGAGGCATTTGATGCAGACCTGCCAGATCCTGATCGAGCAGCACGGCGGCCAGGTGCCGCGCGACCGGCTGGCGCTGCAGGCCCTGCCCGGGGTGGGCCGCAAGACGGCCAATGTGGTGCTCAACAGCGCTTATGGCGAGGCGGTGATGCCGGTGGATACGCACATCTTTCGGGTGAGCAACCGCACCGGCCTGGCACCCGGTAAAAATGTGGATGCGGTCGAAGCCGCGCTGATGCGCAGGGTACCGCCCGCCTATCTGGTGCATGCCCACCACTGGCTGATCCTGCACGGGCGCTATGTGTGCCAGGCGCGCAAGCCCATGTGCTGGCAGTGTGCGGTCAGCGCCTGCTGCGACTTCAAGCCTAAAACTCAACCAGGCTAAGGGAGCGGGGTGTGATGGACGACG
>JBILDR010000040.1:0-19890 GCA_044352515.1 Polaromonas sp. | reverse complement strand
TCCAGGCTCAGGTCCTGGCCCTGACCACGCAGCTGCAGCTCGGCCACCCGTACCCCGGCGGCCAGGGTGGTGGGCTGGCCCTGGGCCAGCTCGCCTTGCAGGTTCAGGTCGCCGCTGCGTCGGCTCAGGCGGGCGTCGAGCTCCAGGCTGCGGCCCAGGCGCAGGTCCCAGCGGCCATCGAAGATCAGATCGCCGCTCCAGGGGCTGCGGGTGAGCGTCGGGCCGGCCAGCAGCGCCAGCCAGGCCAGCGGCAGTCCCGTGAGCGTGCCACTGCTGGCCCACTGGCTGGCGCCTTGGCCGTTCAGAGCGCTCCAGGCCAGCTCCACCGGCGCGGCTTGAGTGCGTGTCGGCGCCAGCAGCTGCAAGCGGCCGGGATCGACCTGCCACTGCCCACCGCGGCCCTGTAGCGCCACTGTTGCCAGGCTGTCCGCTTGCCAGCGGCCGGTGGCTGGCTCGTCCAGCTCGATGCGCAATTGCTCGATCTGGCCGCGCCAGTTCAGAGGGCTTGAGGCCCCTTTCTGGCTCAGGTTCTCGTCCAGCGCCGCTTGGCCACGCCCCTGAGCACGCCAGCGTCGGGCGCCGTCCTGGTATTGCAGCTGGGCCTTGACGGCCGCTGCGCTCAGCGGCCCTTGCAAGTCCAGCGCCACATCAGTGAGGGTGCTGGCCTGCGCGCCTTGGCCCCAGGCCAGGCTGCTCAGTGCGGTGCGGCTTTGGACCTGGGCCTCACGCAGCCCCGCCTGCCACTGCAGGCGCAGATCACTGCGGCCGCGGGCCTGCAGGGTGCGCAGCAGCTGCCTTGCCTCACTGGGCAGGCCCGGCAGGCCGCGCAACCAGCGCAAGGTGGCTTGGGCATCGCTGCTGCTGGCTTCCAGCTGCCCGGCTTCCTGGGCCAAGGGCCAGGAAGCCTGGGCCTGCAGCTTGAGCCCCGGCGCTTGCAGCTGTACTTGCGCGCTGCCGTTTTCGGTGGCGGCTTGCCAGCGGCCCGAGCCCTCAATGCGGGCGTCGCTCGAGCTGGCGCTGAATTGGTCGAGCCGCAGCAGGCCTTGACTCCATTGGCCCTGGGCCCAGGCCTGCTGCAGGTTCCACAGTGCGGCGCTGGCATGGTCGCGCCCGTCCAGGCGCAGTTCAAAGCTCAGTGTCTGTCCGCTCAGGCTGGCCTGGGCCTGACCCTTGAGCGTCTGCGCTGGCCAGCGGCTGTTCAGTAGTGAGGGTTGCAGGCCTTCAAAGCTCGCCTGACCTTGCCAGCTGCCTGCGCCGTCGCCCACCTTGCCTTCGGCCTGCACGCGCGCCGTGCCCAGCCGGACTTGGGCGCTTTCCAGCAGCCATTGCCCGGCTTGCCAACGGCTACTGAGGGTCAGTGCATCAAGCGGCAGGCGAGCTTGGTCGATTGGGCCGCTGTTGGCATTGCTCAGCTGTGCGGCCAAGCCCCACTGCTCGCCTTGCGGCACCACCTGTACCTTGCCGCTGAGCCGGGTGTGTGGCGCTTTGGGCCACAGCAGCGCCAGGTCCAGCTGGGAAAAGCTGGCATCGGCCTGCGGCAGCATTTGGCTGTGCCAGGCGGTGACGATGGCCTGCACCTCGGCGCGTGCCGCCGCGCCGCCGGCCAGGCGGGCCTGCAGCTCGATGCGCTCTAGCGGACCCTGGGCGCTGGCCTGCAGGCTCAAGGGCAGGCTGCGGCCATCGGGTAAGCGGGCTTGCCACTGGCCCTCCAGGCTTGCCTGCACCTGCATCGCTCCATGGTCTTGCACGCTGGCCTGGCCTGCATAGCGGCCCTGGGCCAGACGAAGCTGCCGCACTTGCACGCTGTGCTGGCGCGCCTGGTAGTGGTAACTGGCGTCAAGGTCCTGCAGCGCGAGCTCGCTGCTACCTTGCCAGAGCAGCTCGGCGATGCGGATCTGGTCGAGCGCGATCGTCAGGGGCAGGGCCAGGCTTTTGGGCGGTGCTTGCGCTGTGTCGCTGGCGGGCTGCTTGATCTTCAGCTTCTGTGCGCCGAGCAGCGCAAGATGCAGTTGCGGCTGCGCTTGGCCCTGCGCCCATTGCTCAAGTGTTTGCGCCAAGTCCCACTGCACCTGCACCTGCTCGGCCTCGATCTGCCAGGCCGGGCTGCCTTGTTGTAGGCGCACTCGCGTGGCACTGCCGCCGTGGCGCAGGCTGCCGCTGACGCCTTCGACGTTCAGCCCTGCGGGCGTCCACCACTGGAGGGCGGTGCGCAGCGAGCCTTCTTGGGCACTCCACCACCACAGGCCTGCAACGCCAGCGGCCAGCAGCGCTAGAAGGATAGGCAGCAAGCCTAAAGGTCCCAGCCACAGCAGGCGCCGCAGCAGGCTGCGGCGGGGCGCAATAGCGGGTTCCGGAGCGGGTTCGGCCGCGGGCTGGCTCATCAGAAGACCCAGCCCAGATTCAGGTGCAGGCGCAGCTTTTCCACTTTCAGGCCGTAGGCCAGGTCGATCTGCAGGGGCCCGACCGGGCTTTTCCAGCGGGCGCCCGCCCCCACGCCGACGGACAGATCGCGGCCGAGCTCGTTGCCGCGCTCGCTGACCTGACCGGCGTCTGCGAACAAGGTGCCCTCCCAGCTGCCGGCCAGTGCAGGGCTGGTCAAGGGGCGCTGCCATTCGATGCTGGCGGCCAGCAAATGGCGGCCTGGGGCGGTGGTGCCGTTGGGAAGGCGCACGCCGATCTCGCGCAGGCCATAGCCGCGTACGCTGGTATCGCCGCCAGCGCGAAAAAGTTCTGTGGTGGGCACCTGGGCTGCGGCCTTGGCCTGCACGCTGCCTGCCTCTAGGCGCAGGGCCAGGTGCGAGCGCTGGCTGCGTGGCCCCTCGCTGTTCAGGGGCAGGACCCCGGTGAGCCGACCCAGTGCGCGCGCATAAGGCTGGGCCGTGCCGCTGAGCGTGTTGCCGCCGCCGATGTCGGCACTAAAGGCATAGCCGCGCTCCGGAAAGGGCAGGCTGTCAAAAAAGCGGCCGGTCCAGATGTGGTGCAGGCTCAAGGCGGAACCTTCGCCAGTGGCGGCGTTGCTGCTGCCGATCTCGCCCTGGCCCGATACCTGGCTGCGGTCGTACTGCAACTCCAGGCTGCGGTCGATACGCTCACCGAGCTGCTTGCGGCCAAAGCGCCAGCTTTGGGTATCGGTGACCAGCCCTCCGTCTTGCAGCCTTTGGGCCCGGGCCGAGGCCACCCAGCGCCAGCTTGACGCGTCGGGCAGCGAAGTCCATACCGTCTGAACCAGGGGCGAGCGTCGGTCGAGCCGAACCTGGCTGGTGGTGCGCCAGCCCAATCCGGGCAGACGGTTGTTGATGTGCTCGATCGAGGCGCGTGGTCCGCTGTCGGTAGCAAAGCCCAGGCCGAGGACCAGCTTGTTCAAGCGCGCCTCCCGCACTTGCACTTGCACGGGCGCAGCCTGCGGGTCGGCGCTGTCGGTGTCCAGACTGATGTAGGCCGAACTGAAATAACCGCTGCCGACCAGCCTTTGCTGGGCCTGCACCAGCTGATTTTGGTCGTAGTCCTGCCCGGGCTTGAGGCGCGCCAGCCGCGGCACCAGCACCGGGTCGTAGCGCTGCAGGCCGCTGACTTGTAGCTGGCCTAGCCTGAACAGGGGCCCGGGCTCGAGGACCAAGCTGAGATCGGCAGCATGCGCCTGGGCATCGATGTTCGCCGCACTGCTGCTGATGCGCCCCCGGGGGTAGTACTGGCTGACCAGCTCGCGCAGGGCCTGGTTTTTGGCCTCGTCCCAGCTGTCCTGTGTGAAAGGCCGGCCTACCGGCAGGCGCCAGCTCAGCTCGATGCGTTCGCGCAACTCGATGCGCTGGCGCGCATCGGCTGGGTCTGCGGCCGGAGTCAGGCTCAGATCGATGCGGCGCACCTGAGTGGCCGGGCCCGGCTCAACCTGAACCTCTATGCGTGGCTGCCCGGTGGGGCTCTGGCCCAGTCGCAGCGCTATGCCCGGGCTGAAATGGCCGAGGGTACCCAGCAGTTCTTCCACATCGCGCCTGGCCAGGTTGAGCAGTAGCTCGAGCTCGCGCGCGTCCAGATCAGTCACCGCGCGGTAACGCTGAAGCTGTAAATGCTTTTCGAGCAGGGCGCGCACCGGCTCGGGGGCTTGCACCTGCAAATCGAAACTTGCGGTCGCGCTCTGGGCCAGCGCTTGCGCAGCGGCAAAGCTCAGGGCACAGGCGATCCGGACGGCGTTTCTCACGCCCGAAGTTTAGGGCCGGACTACTTGGTCAGCAGCCGCATCGCGTCTTCAAGTCCGCGTAGCGTCAAGGGATACATGCGCTGGTTCATCAGTTGCTGAACAATGGAAATGCTCTGGCGGTACTGCCAAACGCCCTGCGGCTCGGGGTTGATCCAGGCGAACTTGGGAAAGGCGTTGGTGAGCCGGCCTATCCACTGAGAGCCGGCTTCCTCGTTGTTGTACTCGACGCTGCCGCCGGGCTGCAGAATTTCATACGGGCTCATGGTGGCATCGCCCACAAAGATCAGTTTGTAGTCTTTGTTGTACTTGCGGATGATGTCCCAGGTCGGGAACTTTTCGGCAAAACGGCGCCTGTTGTTCTTCCACATGAAGTCATAGACACAGTTGTGGAAGTAGTAGAACTCCAGGTGCTTGAACTCGGTCTTGGCGGCAGAAAACAACTCTTCTACCCGCGCAATGTGTTCGTCCATGGTGCCGCCCACGTCCATGAGCAGCAGCACTTTGACGTTGTTGTGACGCTCGGGCACCATCTTGATGTCCAGGTAGCCCGCATTGGCTGCGGTCGAGCGTATGGTGTCGTCCAGGTCGAGTTCTTCCTGGTTGCCTTCACGGGCAAATTTACGCAGCCGCCTGAGCGCCACCTTGATGTTGCGCGTGCCCAGTTCCTGGGTGTCGTCGTAGTCCTTGTAGGCCCGCTGGTCCCAGACCTTGACCGCACTGCGGTTGCGGCCCTTCTCCTGGCCTATGCGTATGCCTTGCGGGTTGTAGCCGTTGGCACCAAAGGGCGAGGTGCCGCCGGTGCCTATCCACTTGCTGCCGCCCTCGTGGCGCTCCTTTTGCTCTTCGAAGCGTTTCTTGAGCGTCTCCATCAGCTCGTCCCAGCCCAGCTTTTCGATCTTGGCTTTTTCTTCCGGACTCAGTTCGAGCTCCAGCGTTTTGCGCAGCCACTCCAGGGGAATGTCCTTGGTGAAGTCGGCCACCATCTCCACGCCCTTAAAATAGGCGCCGAAAGCCCGGTCGAACTTGTCGTAATGCTTCTCGTCCTTGACCATGATGGCGCGGCTGAGAAAGTAAAAGTCGTCGATCTTCCAGGCGCCTTCGCCTTTGGTATCGCTCTTGGGGCCGACCACGCCGGCGCGCAGCGCCTCGAGCAGGCTGAGCATCTCATGGGCCGAGACCGGCAGCTTGGCCGAGCGCAGGGTATAGAAAAAATCGATGAGCATGAGCTTTCCTTCAGGCCGCCGGGTGAGGGCGCTCGAGCAGGTCGCGCAGGTGGATTTGCACCTCGGGCCATTCACCGCGGGTCAGGCTGTACATCACCGTGTCGCGGATGCTGCCGTCTCGGCGCAGGGCATGGCCGCGGATCACGCCGTCCTTCTTGGCGCCCAGTCTCTCGACAGCGCGCTGCGAGCGCAGATTGAAGTTGTCGACGCGCCAGCCCACGGTCAGGCAGCCCAGCGTCTCGAAGGCATGGCGCAGCAGCATCAGCTTGACGCTGGTGTTGACATGGCTGCGCTGCATGCGGCGGGCGTACCAGGTGTAGCCGATCTCCAGGCGGCCCACAGCCGGCAAGATGTCGTGATAGCTGGTCGATCCGATGATGCGGCCCGAGGCTTGCTCCACCACCGTAAAGGGCAGTCGGTGGCCTTCGGCCTGCATGCGCAGCGCGGTTTCAATGTAGCTGCGGGTTTCATGCGGCGCCGGCACCGAGGTGACGCGGATGTTCCAGAGTTGGCCGTCGGCTGCGGCATCGGCCAGGCCTGCTTCATCGTCCAGGCTCAGGGGTCGCAGCAGCACGCCGCGTTCGACCAGGGTGACCGGCTGACAGTTGATCATCCCAGTTCAGCGGATCTCTCCGCCTTCATCCTTGCGCGCCAGCCACTGGCGCATGAAGCGTTTGCCCAGGCCCGCGCCCAGGCCGACCAGCACAATACCGCCCATCGAGGCCACGCCGTAGCCGGGGGCGAACAGGTCCAGGCCGGTAATCTGACCGACGCCAAAGCCCAGCAGCGCGCCACCGACAAAGCCGATCGCGTCGCTGAAGCCTTCTAGCCAGGGTGAGTGCCTGCCTGCCATCGGCGCCTCCAAAGCGCTGGACTCAGCGGTTGCGCTGGTTCATGAAAACCAGCTTTTCAAACAGGGTGACATCCTGCTCGTTTTTGAGCAGCGCGCCTACCAGCGGCGGCACCGAGACTTTTTCGTCCTTGCTGTGCAGGACGTCGGCACCGATGTCTTCGGCCAGCAAGAGCTTGAGCCAGTCCAACAGCTCCGAGGTCGAGGGCTTTTTCTTCAGGCCCGGCAGATTGCGCACATCGTAGAAAGTCTTCATGGCTGCGCCGAGCAGCTCCTGCTTGATGCCGGGGAAGTGCACGTCGACGATTTTTTTCATCGTCTCTGCGTCGGGAAATTTGATGTAGTGGAAGAAGCAGCGGCGCAGGAAGGCGTCGGGCAGCTCTTTCTCGTTATTGGAGGTGATGAACACCAGCGGCCGGTGTTTGGCACGAATCAGCTCGCGGGTTTCATAAACATAGAACTCCATGCGGTCGATCTCGCGCAGCAGATCATTGGGAAATTCGATGTCGGCCTTGTCGATTTCGTCGATCAGCAGGGCCACCGGCTCGTCGGCGGTGAAGGCCTGCCAGAGCACCCCCTTGACGATGTAGTTATGAATGTCCTTGACCTTCTCATCCCCGAGTTGCGAGTCGCGCAGGCGGGAGACGGCGTCGTATTCATACAGGCCCTGCTGTGCCTTGGTGGTCGACTTGATGTGCCACTGCAGCAGTGGCATCTGAAGGGCGGCGGCCACTTCTTCGGCCAGCATGGTCTTGCCGGTGCCTGGCTCGCCCTTGACCAGCAGGGGCTTTTTCAGGGTGGCTGCGGCATGCACTGCCAGCATCAGATCGTCGGTGGCAACGTATTGGTCTGAGCCTTTGAATTTCATGGTGTGGAGCGAGTCAAATACGGGCGCCGCTCGGTGTTGAGCGGGTGCCGCAGGTGTCAGGAAGGATTCAGGTCGGCTGCGTGCCGGTGGCTATAATTCGCGGGTTTTTTTAGTCGACCCATAGATTGTGCGCTCAAAATGACGAAGCTGTTTTCCATGATTTTCGCCGCGTTTGTCTCGTTGGGGACGCAGGCGATGGCCCAGGATCTCAAGGGCGATGCCAAGGCGGGTGAAGGCATCAACGCCATGTGCATAGGCTGCCATGGCATCAAGGGCTATCAGGCCAGCTTTCCGGAGGTCTACCGGGTGCCTCTGATCTCCGGCCAAAGCGCCAAGTACATTGCCGCGGCCCTGAACGCCTATAAAAAAGGCGAGCGCAAGCACCCGACCATGCGGGGAATCTCGGAGTCTTTGACCGACCAAAACATCGCCGACCTGGCCGCCTACTACAGCGAGCATGGTCTGCCCGGTGGCAAGTCTGTTGCGCCGAAAGAGGTCAAGGCCCCAAGCGCTCAGGTGGCCGCCTTGCTGAACAAGGCCAACTGCGCCTCCTGCCACGGCGCCAACTACAGCACGCCCATCGACCCCTCCTACCCCAAGCTGGCTGGCCAGCACGCTGACTACCTGTTCGTGACCCTCAAGGGCTATAAGAACGATGCCAATCAGGTGGTGGGTCGCAACAACGCCATCATGGCCGGCTTTGCCAAGCAGTTCACCAATGCTGAACTCAAGCAGATCGCCAACTATCTGGGCTCCCTGGAAGGCGACATGAAAGTGGTGCCACAAAGCCGGTTCCGCTGAATCATTCTGGATTCCAAAAAAGCCGCCTTCGGGCGGCTTTTTTGTGTCTGGGCTCAGTCCCGTGTGGCGTGACGCTGCACACAGTCCAGATAGGCCTGCCCGTCAGGCGGACGGCTTGCCCGTTGGCTTTCCCAGATCATGCGGCCCAGGCAGTCCATGGCCTCATGGTGGGCCTCGTGCAGGGACTGGCGCCGCACCGTCAGCAATTCAAGGGCCTGGCGTATGCCGCGCGGCTGGTCGATCGAGCACTGCTCACTGATGGACAGGTGCATGGACAGATGCAAGAACGGATTGCTGCGTCCGTCTTCGACCTGGTACATGCGCCCCAATGCCTGCTCTTGGTCGGACAGATCGGCGTGGTACTCGGGATGCTCGGCGATCCATTGACCGGCCAGGGTTTCAAGCGCAGTCATCGGTTCGCCAGCCAGTGATTTGGCGTGGACTGCGCAGAAAAACTTGCGCACATCGGATTGCGAGGGTGTGAACATGGTGCAAGCTTAAACGAGCTCCAGTCTGGATTGGCGACCAGCCGCAATCGGCCGGTGGGCACGAGACTAGAATTTGAGCTGATATTTCTCATCGGCATGCAAGCAGCCCCATGGGGCGAGTCGGCGACCGCTCAGGCAGGTGTTGGCTGCTGTCCATCGAAAGTTTCCTCTTTATGATCAACAAGATCGCCCCTTCTGTCGAAGCGGCCCTGGCTGGCTTGCCAGATGGCGCCACCGTGCTCATCGGCGGCTTTGGCACCGCCGGCATTCCCAATGAATTGATCGACGGCCTGATTGCCCAAGGCGCCCGCGATCTGGTCATCGTCAACAACAACGCCGGCAATGGCGAGAGCGGCCTGGCCGCCCTGCTCAAGACGGGCCGGGTGCGCAAGGTCATCTGCAGCTTTCCGCGCCAGGCTGACAGCCATATTTTTGACGGCCTGTACCGCAGCGGGAAAATTGAGCTCGAACTCACGCCCCAGGGCAATCTGGCCGAGCGCATCCGCGCTGCCGGCGCCGGCATCGGCGCGTTTTTCTCGCCCACAGGCTATGGCACCGAACTGGCCCAGGGCAAGGAAACCCGCGAGATCCAGGGCAAGATGTATGTGCTGGAAATGCCCATTCACGGCGACCTGGCGCTCATCCGGGCCGAGCGTGGCGACCGCTGGGGCAATTTGATGTACCGCAAAGCGGCGCGCAACTTCGGGCCAGTCATGGCCACCGCCGCCAAGAAGACCGTGGCCACCGTCCACGACATTGTGGAGTTGGGGCAGATGGATCCGGAGCATGTCGTGACGCCCGGCATCTTTGTGACCCACATTGTTCAGATCCCCCGCGTGGCCACCCAGGCTGGCGGCATCAAGAAAGCGGCTTGAGCATGAGCTACACACGACGCAGCAAGGACGAGCTGGCCCAGCGGGTGGCGCGTGACATTCACGACGGCGCCTATGTCAACCTGGGCATAGGCCAGCCCACGCTGGTGGCCAACCACCTGCCGGCCGGTATTGAGGTCATCTTGCACAGCGAAAACGGCATCCTGGGCATGGGTCCGGCCCCCAGCGAAGGCCAGGAAGACTACGACCTCATCAACGCAGGCAAGCAGCCGGTGACCTTGCTGCCTGGCGGTGCCTTCTTTCACCATGCCGACAGCTTCGGCATGATGCGCGGCGGCCACCTCGATATCTGCGTGCTCGGTGCGTTTCAGGTCAGCGCCACCGGCGATTTGGCCAACTGGAGCACCGGTGAGCCCGGCGCCATCCCCGCCGTGGGCGGCGCCATGGACCTGGCCATCGGTGCCAAGCAAACCTGGGTGATGATGGACCTGCTGACCAAGAAGGGCGAGTCCAAGGTGGTGGCCCAGTGCAGCTACCCGCTGACCGGCATAGGCTGCGTCAAGCGCATTTATAGCGACATCGCCACGCTGGAATGCAACCCGCAGGGACTGCGCCTGATCGATACCGTCGATGGCCTGAGCCACGCCGAACTTGAACAACTCGTGGGCCTGCCGATCGCACCCGCTGCCTGAATTTTTGATAAGAGGAGGGTCCCATGACCACTAAAAACGCATTCATCGTCGACGCTATCCGCACGCCTTTTGGCCGCTACGGCGGCGCGCTGTCTTCTGTGCGCACCGACGACCTGGGCGCCATACCGCTCAAGGCCTTGATGGCGCGCAACCCCAGCGTGGACTGGGAGGCCGTGACCGACGTGATCTACGGCTGCGCCAACCAGGCCGGTGAAGACAACCGCAATGTGGCCCACATGGCCAGTCTGCTGGCGGGTCTGCCGATCGCCGTGCCTGGCGCCACCATCAACCGCCTGTGCGGCTCGGGCCTGGACGCGGTGGGCACGGCCGCCCGTGCCATCAAGGCCGGTGAGGCCGGCCTCATGATTGCCGGCGGCGTGGAGAGCATGAGCCGCGCGCCTTTCGTCATGCCCAAGGCCGAAAGCGCCTTCTCGCGGGCCAATGCGGTGTACGACACCACCATAGGCTGGCGCTTCGTCAACAAGCTGATGAAAGAAAAGTATGGCGTGGACTCCATGCCCGAGACCGCCGAGAACGTGGCCGTCGACTTCAAGATCGAGCGCGAGGCGCAGGACCGCATGGCCATGAACAGCCAGCTGCGCGCCGTGGCCGCACAAAAAGCCGGCCATCTGGCCCGCGAGATCTGCGCGGTGACCATTGCGCAGAAAAAGGGCGACGCCATCGTGGTCGACAAGGACGAGCATCCCCGCGAGACCAGCTTGGAAGCCCTGGCCAAACTCAAGGGCGTGGTGCGGCCCGAGGGCAGCGTGACCGCTGGCAATGCTTCGGGCGTGAACGATGGCTCCTGCGCGCTGCTGCTGGCCGATGAAGCCTCGGCCGCCAAGAATGGCCTCACGCCCAAGGCCCGGGTGGTCGGCATGGCCACCGCCGGCGTGGCCCCGCGCATCATGGGCATAGGCCCGGCCCCGGCCACGGAGAAGGTGCTGGCACTCACGGGCTTGACGCTCGCGCAGATGGACGTGATCGAACTCAACGAAGCTTTTGCCGCGCAAGGCATCGCCGTGCTGCGCATGCTGGGCCTGCAAGACGATGACGAGCGCGTCAACGCCTGGGGCGGCGCCATCGCCCTGGGCCACCCCCTGGGCGCCTCGGGCGCCCGTCTGGCCACCACGGCGGTCAACCGCCTGCACGCCACCGGCGGCCGCTACGCCCTGTGCACCATGTGCATAGGCGTGGGGCAGGGTATTGCGCTGATCCTCGAGCGGGTCTGAAGTTTTTCTGGCGGGCAAGGCCGCAGTTCCAGATGAGCTCTGGGGCTGCGGCTTTTTGCATTATGCGAGGGCAGGATCGGTGCTATCGCTTGGGGCAGCATCACTCCCCGGTCTTTGGCTCCCTTGGCCTCACGCACGATGTCCCGCACCGCTCAAAGCCAACACCTTTGATGCGCAAACATTTGTACCTGTTGCTTTTCGCCACTTCATGCTTCAAGCAACGCCCTCATCGGTGCTTGACTCGGCGTACCAAAAAACGTACGCTTCTGCCCGGAGGTTCATCATGGCTCATCTGATCACTGCCAGTCAGGCGCGCGCGGGGCTCTATCGGCTGATTGACGAGGCTGCGCAGTCGCATCAGCCTATCCTGATTTCGGGAAAACGCAGCAACGCAGTCTTGATCTCCGCGGAGGACTGGAATGCCATTCAGGAGACGCTCTATCTCTTGGCTGTCCCAGGCATGCGCGAGTCGATCAAGAAGGGCATGGCTGAGCCGCTGGCCCAGAGCGTCAAGAAGCTGAACTGGTGATGTGGCAAGTCGTCTTTGCCAAGGCGGCTGCCAAGGATGCTAAAAAACTTGCCGCTGCCGGGCTGAAGTCCAGGGCGCAAGAACTGTTGGACGTTCTCGCCAACGATCCATTTCAAAATCCGCCGCCCTTCGAGAAGCTGGTCGGCGATCTTGATGGTGCCTATTCAAGGCGGATCAACATTCAACACCGCCTTGTCTACGAGGTTTTCAAGAAGGAGCACACCGTGCGGGTGCTTCGCATGTGGTCTCACTACGAGTGAGCTGGCGGCCTGAGCCGTCGCTCAAGTGGAGCGCCGACGCACTGCCAAGCGATCGAGCACTGGGGCTTTGCCCTCTCACTGGGGCTTTGCCCTCTTGAGGTTCGGCGGCGTCGATAGCGACAGCCCTAGTGTGCGCTTGCGTAGTCGATGGCAGCTGCGGCCTCACTGGACGCCCGCCGCCATCACAGTCCGATGGCTACCTTGTTGGTCAAGATGGGGTGCTCTGATGGATTCGGGGCCCTATCTTCGTCTTGCGCAATGCGCGGCGAGTGCTACTATTTCATGATGATTGACTGGTCAAGCTGCTCTTCGGTTGAACGCGACCCCGGCCGCGTGAGCGGAGCGTGGGTGTTCCGAGGCACCAGGGTACCGGTGTCTGCCCTGTTCGAGAACCTGGAGGACAACGCTTCCCTCCATGAGTTCATCGAGTGGTTCCCGGGCGTTACTGTGGGGCAGGCTCGTACGGTGCTTGAGCATGCGGCGCGAAGCGCCCTCGAAACCGTATAAGTGAAAATCCTGTTCGATCAGGGCACGCCCGTGCCGCTGCGCAAGGTCCTGGTCGCGCACCTGGTTGTCACCGCCTATGAACTGGGCTGGTCAGAACGTCAGAATGGCGACCTGATTGCCTTCGCCGAGAAGGACGGCTTTGAGGTCTTCGTGACCACGGATCGAAACCTCAAGTACCAGCAGAACCTGTCCCAGCGCCGTATCGCTATTGTTGTACTGCTCACAACCAGTTGGCCGCGGATCCAGCGGGCGCTTGCGACCGTAGACCAGGCGATTAATGCCGCGTCTCCCGGGTCTTACCAAGAGGTCGACGTAGAAGGCGTCTCCTGAGCCAGAGGGTGGCTCAGCGTCTGCATACTGGGAATTCCGGACCAACGTGACCGGCCATTCCGGTCTATCGTGACCGACGATTCCCAGAAAAACCGGGGTCAGAGAAAAACTGGGGTCAGAAAAACTGGGGTCAGATACCAATTAATTTTGTTGGACGCGCTGTCGGGTGTCGTAGTGGACCTTGCGCGCGCTGGATCTGCGCTGTAGGCCCGGAGCCAAGTCGTTAACTAGATTTAACGACTTGGCCCATGTATCAACTGGGTTTCAAGGTCTATATTGATCGAGGCGTTTTGTAGCAACGCACCATCCAGACCATCGCCCTTTGGGCCTATGCCCAAACAAAATGAACGTGACACCAGCAGCCTGGAACAGGCGAATCACAGCACAGCTCCTTGATTTGGGTCTGCTTGCGGCGCTGCTGACGCTCATTGCCAAAGTCCTGCCCTACGGCCCACCGCCAGTTCGCTCAATGTCCTTCTTCACTGTGCAGGACTTCATCTTTTACTTCACGCTCGTGGCGGCGGCCATCTTGCTGATATTTTTCGCTTTTCAGTCGGTCAAGGTCACCAAAGCCACGCCTGGGCAGAAGCTGCTTAAGCTCCAACTCACAGCGCTTGACGGAAAAGCGCCCCAACCAGAACAGGCCAACGTCCGTCGCAGCGCCGCATTTCGAAACATCCTTCTGATCATGCCGCCCGGGCTTGCCGTCCTGACGCCTTCGCCCGTTCAGCTGACTCCCTGACGATGCTTACCACTCTTCATCTACAGACACGGAGGAACACTTGATCTCAAGAAGCACCATTGCAGCTGTCCTTTCGGCGTCATTACTGATCGCTGGATGTTCAACCGTAAATAAAACAACACTCTCAGCCGAATCCAAAAAGAAGATCAAGACGGTTGCAGTCGTTGCCGCGACTGAGCCGGAAAAATATTTTCTAGACCCAGGCCAATTGCCTGGAGGCGCGGGACTCTACGTGTTTGGTGCTCTTGGGGGTTTGATTCTTGGAGGCATCGAAGCCTCAAGAGTTGAAAGCGCCTCTAACGAGTTTACCGCCGCTATCAGGCCCAGCAATCCAGATGTAGCCCGTCACTGGAACGAAGGCGTCACTGCACTTCTGCAGTCCAAAGGCTATGAAGTTGTCCAGTTGGCGCAGTTGCCGAAAAAGGCAGATGGCAAGGAAATAGACTGCTCATCAGTATCAGGAAAGTACGATGCTTTACTGTTGAGCACTATCTCAACAGGCTATGCCGTGGAGGTTGCAGTAGAGCCGCGTGTGCTCGCCACCGTGCGACTGGCATCTGGCGACTGTGTGGATACGCTTTATTCAGATGGAATTCTCTACTCTTCAAAGCCGCTTGGGAAATTCACCCATATCGGGCGTGATCCTAAGTTTTCCTTTCCAAGCCGTGAGGCGCTGTTGGCTGATCCTAAGAAGGCAACAGACGCTCTTCGCACCGGCCTTTCCGAAATAGCAAAACGTGCAACATCCGACTTATGAGTGACAACTAAGCATCCGAGCAAGCCGAGCCAAATGACCTGAGTCCCCAAAGTAAGGTCTAGCCACTCGCTAAAGCCCACTCGCGACGGCCAGTCGTTGCTCGCGGCTCAGCTTCAACGTTAGGCCTCACAGGACCAAACTAGTCGGCGTGTACAGCCTCAAATGCCATCTCGCTGCGATAAGCTACCAGATCAATCATTTTCGAGGATACCATGCTCAGTATTCCCTTGTCACTCCGATCGGTCGCTGGGCTTGATAAGAAGGAAACTAAAGCCATCGTTTTTATTGTTCAGGAGTGGAAGCGAATTGATGAAAAAAGAAGGCAACACTCCATTTACCCGCCACGCGAACTCACCACCGAAGACGTAACGAAGCATTTAAAAATAAAACATACAGAAGCAATGAAAATTATCAATGGCTTACGTGAAAAAGGGTTACTTCATCTACGTCCGCGTAACTCAGCTGGACCGTCCGGTAATGGTTGGGATGGAGCGCTTTTTGGCGCACTGACGCCTTCCGGTCAAGCCGTCAGCCTTGTAGTGGCATATTTTTCTGAGCCTTGAGCACATGAGATATTTGGTCTGCTCCTCAGCTCAGCACCAGCGGCGGAAGAAAAATTGGGGTCAGATACCAATTAATTCAGGACCTCGGGCGCGAGCCCAAACAGGTGGTGGTCGATCTGGGCTACCGAGGGGTCGATGCCGACAACCCAGGCGTGCAGATCATCCACCGGGGCAAGTACAAGTCGCTCAGTGCCCATGAAAAGCGCCTGCTCAAGCGTCGCCAGGCCATTGAACCGGCTATCGGCCACACCAAGGCCGACCACCGCATGGATCGCTGTTGGATGAAGGGCGCGCTGGGCGATGCGCTGCATGCCTTGTGCTGCGCTGCGGGTTACAACATTCGCTGGCTGCTGCGGGCCATTGCCCGTGGGGGCCTTGCGGCGTCTTTTTTTGTGCGAAGAACACTGCACGGCGACCTCACAAGCTGGCTATGGGCCTTATTGGCGGCCTTGCAGACCCCTTTGGCGGTATTGCTCATGACCAGGCCGGCAAAACGATCCGATGGGGGCTTCTTGGGCCGGGCAGTTTTGCGGTGAATTTTGCAGGGCCGACTATGTAGACTGGCGTTACTCTTACGAACTCGAGAAGACCGGCCCGGTGCATATTGAGCCAACCATTTTTGTCATGGAGGTATTGCATGAGGCTTGTCGGCTTACTCCAAATGCCTAACTCCTCGCTAACGTGGACACGCTTAGACAGTCGTCGTAGGGCTGGCTATCAGCGGCGGCTATACAACTGTCACTTGACAGTCATTCGCCGCCTACCCCCGTGGGCCGGTTACCTCGTTCGTTAGGTGGGGCAGAGCCAATGCACAGTGTCCTTGACGATCATCCCGCTCTCGGTGTCGCCATCAGAAAGCTTCTTTCCGGAGAGCTGACTGCGATTAACGCTGCGGACTTGATGGCGCGCGTCAACTCTCAGACCAAGTCAATCCCATTGACGAGGATGGAGGTCTGGGAACGCACGATAAGAGCCGAGCTATGGGCCGCTGAACGCGACACCAGCAAAGGCTTATGGAAGTTCTGGGTTCGCCCGCGTCGCTTCACTTCTTGGCTTGATCTCTGTAGCCACGATGGTCGCAAGAGAGAGGCAGCACTGCGAGTCACTTCTGGGGGTGCACCGAGCGCATTCCTACTCGCTCTTGCACTCAGGCGACTGAATGACTGGGTGCCCCAGGTAAGGTGTGCCGCTCGCGAGATACTTCCCGTACTGGCTTCAAACTCCGCACCACAAGACGTTGCCAGTGCGCTCTGGAGCCTACTCGCCCACTGGAATACTTGGGGACGAATGGAGCCTGCGGATAGAGACGCTCTCGCTGCGATTGCCTCGGTTGAGCCCGTTTCTCTCGCGCTTCGGTCAAATATCATGGATGCAACGGTGGGGCCAGCTGCACTCGTTCTATCTCAATGCGCACGTTCGGTCATTTTCGATTCTTGGATCCAGGATTTCGCCCAAGGGGCAGTCCAGCCAACTGTCAGAGCACGAGCTTTCCGGTGGTTGTTTGTTGGGCAAACCAGTTGGGTAGTGGGTCACAGGTGGATGTGGACCGACTTGGCGTACTGCAAAGGGAAAATCGAACCCATCTTTGAGTCCAGAGGCATTCCTGTGAGTCAGTCGTTCAAGATGACGTTTGACGCCGCCATGGCGGATAGGTCGCCCATGGTTCGACGAGTCGCGGCTGAGTTTCTCATCCGCGAGCTTCCATCTCTTGGCGCGCATGCGCTTCCCCTCGCGCAGCGGTTGGCTTCCGATACGAGTCCCTCAGTTGCTGAGCGTGGTCAGTTCGCGTTGAGGCAACTGAATCACAAAACTCTTGCCAAGCCGAAAAATGCCGCCTAACCCTTATTCGAGTCGACCCGCGTAGGCAGGTACTGCGAGCCCAGCCTGAGGCAGTCGAGCAATCGGCTCAGTCCGTGCTTGCAATTAGACCCTTTACAGCGGATAGTCGTCGGAGATCACGGCCAACAACATGACAACAAAATCTGTTCAAGATTTGCTAGAAGACATTCGTCTTGTGAGTGAGCGAAATTATGAGATTGTCGAAGCCGTTCGGGCTCTCGTAAAAAGCACCTTTGAAACAGGGTCGGAAGAAGTCAAGTACGGCGGCATTCTGTTTACGTCAGGCATTCAGTTTGGCGGGGTCTTCGCCTATAAATCGCACATAACCGTCGAATTCAGGAACGCCGCAAAAATCAATGACCCATTCGGGTTTCTTGAGGGAACGGGGAAGGGGCGTCGGCATATCAAATTGATGACTGCCTCTCATATCCAGAATAAAAATTTGGCTCAATATCTGGCTCTTGCTTTGCAAGCATCCAAACAGGACGACTTATGAAACTCGGCTACACAATTATCTATGTTCCGAATGTTGCTGATTCACTGACATTTTTTGAAAGTGCATTCGGTTTATCTCGCCGCTTTCTGCATGAGTCGGGTGATTATGGAGAACTTGAAACGGGCGAGACCACCCTCGCCTTTGCATCGCACGAACTTGGGAATACGAACTTTCCTGCGGGTTTTGTCGCTGCGAGTGAGTCCAGCAAACCCCTTGGTGTTGAAATAGCTTTGGTAACGCCATCTGTTGTCGAGGCACACGCCAAAGCCCTGGCAGCTGGTGCCACCGAGTTGAAAGAGCCTGAGACAAAGCCATGGGGTCAAGTTGTCTCCTATGTTCGCTGCCCTGATGGGACTTTGGTCGAAATTTGCTCGCCGGTTGGTGGCTAAATTGCGGCGTAACCCATCGCTTGACTTGGCTTAGTGGGGCGTGCCGTCATTTACCCCGCCATTTCATTCTGGGATCAATGTCGGCACACCACAATGTGCCGGTTAGCTCGAAGGTTAGACCGCACAAACACCCTTTCGCGCAAGCATTGCAGTGTATGTACAGAGTGCGTACACTCACCAAATGCTCAAATTCGAGTGGGATCCCAAGAAGGCAGCCACCAACTTGCGCAGGCACGGTGTGAGCTTTGAGGATGCGCAGACGGTCTTCGCCGATGAGAACGCCAAGCTCATCGACGACCCGGACCACTCCGAAGAAGAAGACCGATTTGTCCTGCTTGGCTTGAGCAGCAGCCTGAGACTGCTGGTCGTTTGCCACTGCTACCGATCGCAAGGCAATGTCATCCGCATCATCTCAGCCCGCAAAGCGCAAGGCCACGAGCGCAACTCTTACCCATGAAGGCGATCTATGCGCAAGGAATATGACTTCACCGCAGCACTTAAAAATCCATATGCCGCGCAGCTGAAGAAGCCCGTGACCATCCGCCTGGATCAAGACGCGGTGACTTACTTCAAGTCGCTTGCAGATGAGACGGGCATCCCCTACCAAAGCCTGATCAACCTCTACCTTCGCGATTGCGCAGCCTCAAAGAAGAAGATCAATCTGGCCTGGGCATAGGGTGTCGGGCAATCTCCCAGTGCGGTCCAACCCCTCGCTCAAGCTGAGCTTCGACGGCATATCACGCTGGCCATCAAGCTCTGGGTCTGTGGTCCATTCTGCGCATGTTGTCTAGCAAGCCATGCCGCCGTCGCCCGCACAGCTCGAACCTTAGGCCGCAGAGGCAAAGTATGGGGTGCGCGCAGCCCTAGAATCCTTCATCACACCCAGGAGCGCAGCATGAAGGCAACGCGCGTCATCTCCGACCCCGAGATCCTCGGCGGCACACCCGTCTTTGCTGGAACCCGGGTTCCGGTACGCATTCTGTTCGAGCACCTGGAGGCGGGAGACCCGCTTGAAGTCTTCCTTGTTGACTTTCCCTCCGTAAGCCGCGAACTGGCGGTTCAAGTCCTTGAAGACGCAAAGTCCCACTTGGAAGCCGATGCGCATACTGCTTGATGAGTCGGTCCCATGGCGCCTGGGTCTTCACTTGACGGGACACAGCTTCACCACGGTACACCTCGGTACAAAAGCATGGCTGGGCGAGCATCAAGAACGGAAAGTTGGTGGCACTGGCAGCTGGTGAATTTGACGTTCTGCTCACCGACTACAAAGGGATGGAATTCCAGCAGAACCCAGTCACCCTCCCAGTTGCTATTTTGGTTGTACTCGCAAAGACCAATCGAATGGATGATCTGCTGCTTGCCGTTCCGGCCATCCTGAAGGCGCTGGAGGTTTTGGAGCCACGCACCCTCACCCGCGTCGCGGCCTAACCCGCACGGTACGTCCGCTGAATTTTTGCCTTAGTGAGTCCATCACACCGCCCCATGCACATCGAAGTCGACGACCTGTCTCGTCCCCAGGTTCATGCCCTGCTTGAAGAGCACCTGGCGAACATGTACGAGCTCTCGCCCCCTGAGCAGGTGTTCGCACTGGACCTGAACAAGCTCAGAGCGGATGACATCACGTTTTGGACTGTTTGGGAGGATGGGCTGCTTCTTGGCTGTGGCGCCTTAAAGGAGCTCACTCCTGCGCATGGTGAGATCAAGTCCATGCGCACACCTGCGGCTGCCCGCGGTCGGGGTGCGGGTCGGGCCGTGCTCGTGCACATCATCTCGGTGGCGCAGCATCGTGGCTACACCAAACTCAGCCTTGAGACCGGGACGCACCCTGCCTTTGAGCCGGCTCACAAGCTGTACCTCAGCCAAGGCTTTGCCATGTCGGGTCCGTTCGGCGGCTACCAGGCCAACGAGCACAGCGTCTTCATGGAACTGGGACTCAGCGGCATCGTGGCCAAAGCCCCTGCTCAGGCGTAAAGCCAGGCCAGGCCCCCAGCCCCAGACTGGCGGCATCCAAAATGAGCTGTAAGCAACCCTAATCAGTCCCTAAAGACGGCATGCATCTGCCGCACTCAGGCCGCAGGCCATGGCCTGCACGCCACGCGTCTACCGCCCGTTTCCGTTGGCTTTTTCATTAACACTGGTTTTCAGCGCTCAAACCCCGCCTCTTTTTTAAAAAAGGGAAAACTGATTTCCGCTGGCTTTCTTGTCGGGCCAAAGGTGCTGCGACACACTAGCAGTCGTTAAAAATTCCAAGGGAGACAGGCATGAGCAATCGCATAGGCTGGATAGGCTTGGGTCG
>JBILDR010000004.1:0-64634 GCA_044352515.1 Polaromonas sp. | reverse complement strand
AC
The DNA here is from genome assembly GCA_044352515.1 of Polaromonas sp. Taxonomy (GTDB): domain Bacteria; phylum Pseudomonadota; class Gammaproteobacteria; order Burkholderiales; family Burkholderiaceae_C; genus Polaromonas. The sequence continues at coordinate 64,632 of JBILDR010000004.1, read as the reverse complement.
AAAGCTGGTTTTTGTAGGAGCGCCGCCCTCGGCGCGATACGGCCTTATCTCCACCGCCGCCGCCCTCGGCGCGATACTGCATTCAAAGGGGCTGCGGCGTCTGATCCACCGCCGCATCGCCGCGAGGGCGCAGCTCCCACTCCCCCTTGTCCAGACAAAGCTGGTTTTTGTGGGAGTGCAGGACTAGCGCAACTCGGGCGCAGGCTCACGGCCCATGAGCATGGCCACTGCTTGCTCAGGCTGTAGGCGGCCATCGAGCAAGGCCACCACCGCCTGCGAGATCGGCATGTCCACGCCCAGAGCGCGGGCGCGTTGCACCACGGTGCGGGCGCAGTAAACGCCTTCGGCCACATGACCGAGCGAAGCCAGCGCCTGCTGCAGGCTCTGGCCTTGGGCCAGCAGCAGGCCCACCTTGCGGTTGCGGCTGAGGTCGCCGGTGGCCGTGAGCACCAGATCGCCCAGGCCCGACAGGCCTGTGAAGGTTTCGGCGCGCGCACCCAGAGCCACGCCCAGGCGGGTGATCTCGGCCAGGCCGCGGGTGATCAAGGCCGCACGGGCATTGAGGCCCAGTGCCAGTCCATCGCAAAAACCGGTGGCAATGGCCAGCACGTTTTTGACCGCACCGCCGACTTCAGCGCCGACCAAATCATCGTTGGCGTAAATCCTCAGGGTCGGGCCGTGAAAGGCCTCGACCAGAGAACGCCGCACCGCTTCATGGTGGCTGGCCGCCACCAGCGCGGTCGGCCGGCCCAGGGCCACCTCGCGGGCAAAACTGGGCCCGCTGAGTACGCCACACTTCAATTGCGGCGCAACCTCGGCCTGAATCTCGTGGACCATCAGGCCGCGCTCCTGCGCGCCCGCTTGCGGCAACTCAAAGCCTTTGGAAAGCCAAGCCACAGGAACGGGCAGATGGGCCAATTGACTGAGCAGGCCGCGTGCGGCCGCCACTGGGCCCGCCAGCACCACCAGGTCCTGCTCGGCCGCTGCAGCCTGCACATCGCCACCGACGAAGCTCAAGGCCGCTGGCAGCTCCACCCCGGGCAAATAAGCCGCGTTGCTGCGCTGAGCCTGCAAGGCCTGCAACCGCTCCGGATTGCGCGCCCACAGGCTGACCTGATGCCGGCCCTGGGCCGCCGCATTAGCGGCCAGGGCGGTGCCCCAGGCACCGGCGCCGATGACGATAACTTTCATGGCGGGGCTGAGATTGCACTGCCCTGAGCGCGGCGGGCTCAGGGACGGCGCTCAGGCGGTTTGGGTGCCGGCCTGCTCCAGCTGCTGCTGGTAGAGCGCCTGGAAGTTGATTTCAGCCAGATGCACCGGCGGGAAGCCAGCGCGCTGAACCGCGTCTGCCACGTTGCCGCGCAAATAGGGGTAGACGATCTGCGGGCAGGCCATGCCCAGAACCGGCCCCATCTGATCAGCCGGCAGATTGCGAATCTCAAAAACTCCGGCTTGCTTGGCCTCGACCAGAAACACTGTTTTATCGCCGATCTTGGTGTGCACCGTGGCGGTGACACTGGCCTCATAGACGCCGTCAGCAACCTGTTCGGAGCCCACAGCCAGCTGAATGTCGACCTGCGGCTGAGCCTGTTCAAGAAGGATGGCCGGGGAATTGGGTTGTTCCAGAGACAGCTCCTTGAGGTAGATGCGTTGAATCTGGAAAACGGGATCGGCTTGCGTGTCGGCCATGAAGGTGGTCCTGGGAGTTTGGATAACAAAAGCCGGGGCTGGGACCCGGCAAAACGGGCATTATGTCAGGCAGCGCGAGGGCAGTAGCCAGGCCTCACAGGAGGCGCCATCAAAGGCCTTGCACACCGCTTGCTACAGCAAGCGCTGGCCGGCGCGCGAAGGCTCAGACCTGAACCTGACCCTGCAGCAGCGGCAGCAGGCCGCCTCGCGCATCGAGGGCCATCAGATCGTCGCAGCCGCCCACATGGGTCTGGCCGATGAAAATCTGGGGCACGGTGCGCCGACCGGTCATTTCCATCATCTTCTCGCGCTCGCCAGGAATCTGGTCGATGCGCACTTCCTCCACCTGCTCGACGCCGCGGCGCTTGAGCAGTTGCTTGGCCTGCTGGCAGTAAGGGCAGACGGCGGTGGTGTACATCTTGACGGCTTGCATAAACACTCCAGGGGAAAAACGGGTCAGAGCTTGCCACAAGCTCGATGCTGGCGTGCGGGCGGGCCGCGCGCAACCCGCCTTCAATCAGGCTTTTTCAACCGGCAGGCCGGCATCGCGCCAAGCTTTGAGGCCGCCGGCAATGGATTGGGCTTGCTCGAAACCCAGCTTTTTGGCAACGCCCACGGCGCGGGCAGCACGGGCACCGACCGGGCAGACCATGATGACCGGCAAAGCCTTGTTCTTGACCAGGCCGGGCAACTTATCCTCGAGTTGGCCGAAAGGCACGCTCTTGGCGCCGATCACATGGCCGGCGGCAAATTCATGCGGCTCGCCCACATCGATCACCACCGCTTTTTCGCGGTTGATCAACTGCACCGCATTGGCAGGACTGAGGCTGCCGGCGCGCGCGCCGCCAGCAATCACCGGCCACACCAGCAAGGCGCCCGAAGTCAAGGCCACGGAGATCAGCATCCAGTTGTCGAGCAGGAATTTCACAAAGATCCTTTGGGGGCCGGGAACGGCAAAGCCCACGATTCTAAAATGACGTCACCTTTTGTGCCGAAACGGGGTCTGTCGCGGACCCATTGCAGGCGCCGCATCCTCCCCCACATCCTCCGAATATGTATCAACTCGTGCTCATCCGCCACGGCGAATCGACCTGGAACCTTGAAAACCGCTTCACCGGCTGGACCGACGTGGACCTCACCCCCACCGGCTTGCAGCAGGCCAAAGAGGCCGGTCGCCTGCTCAAGGCTGAAGGCTTTGACTTTGACCTGGCCTATACCAGCGTGCTCAAGCGCGCCACGCGCACGCTGTGGCATGTGCTCGACGAGATGGACCGCACCTGGCTGCCGGTGGTACACAGCTGGCGCCTTAACGAGCGCCACTACGGTGCGCTGCAGGGCCTGAACAAGGCCGACATGGCTCGCCAATATGGTGACGAGCAGGTGCTGATCTGGCGCCGCAGCTACGACACGCCACCGCCGGCGCTCGAGCCCCAGGATCCGCGCAGCGAGCGCGGCGACCGCCGTTACGCCCGGCTCGAGGTCGGCCAGGTGCCGCTGACCGAATGCCTGAAGGACACGGTGGCTCGGGTCATTCCATTTTGGAACGAGGCCATGGCGCCAGCCATCAAGGCCGGCAAGCGGGTGGTGGTGGCCGCCCACGGCAATTCCATCCGCGCCCTCATTAAATACCTGGACGGCGTCTCCGACCAGGACATCGTGGGCCTGAACATCCCCAACGGCATTCCGCTGGTCTACGAACTCGATGCCGATCTGCGTCCGCTGGGCCACCGCTACCTGGGCGACGCCCAAGCTGCAGCCCAGGCGGCCGCAGCGGTAGCGGCGCAGGGCCAGCGCGGCTAAGCCAGCCCTGGGGCGACGGCCCCGGGAAATTGCCCTACAAGCTCTTGCAATATTGAGCCCGCCAGTTACACAGGCTCATCGGCACGGGTGTATATTGATGCTCATTTTCTACGCAATGAAGCGGCCGTTTGATGCCGACTCACGCGTGGTCACGGAGACGGTATGCGCCAGAAACTCAAGATTGCGGGTTGGATCAGCCTAGGAGCGGTTGCAGGAGCACTGACCACAGTGCAATTGCAGGCAGTTGCACGCAATAATTTTTCACCCTTGCCCCTGGAAGAACTGCAGCAGCTGGCGGCGGTTTTCAGCATGGTCAAGAGCGACTATGTGGAGCCGGTTGATGAGAAAAAGCTGATCAGCGAGGCCATTTCGGGCATGGTCACCAGCCTAGACCCGCACTCGGCCTATTTCGACAAAAAGACCTTCAAGGAGTTCCGAGAAGGTACTACCGGCCGCTTTGTAGGCGTGGGCATAGAAATCAGCCAGGAAGAAGGTCTGGTCAAGGTGGTCTCGCCCATCGAGGGCTCGCCCGCAGACCGGGCCGGCCTCAAGCCCAATGACCTGATCACCAAGATCGACGACACCTTCGTCAAGGGACTGACGCTCAATGAGGCGGTCAAGCGCATGCGCGGCGAGCCCAACACCAAGGTGCTGCTCACGATCTTCCGCAAGGACGAAAACCGCACCTTCCCGGTCACCATCGTGCGCGAGGAAATCCGTACGCAGTCGGTGCGGGCCAAGCTGATTGAGCCGGGCTTCGGCTGGCTGCGCGTATCGCAGTTCCAGGAGCGCACCGTCGAAGACTTCGTCTCCCGCCTGGAGACCCTCTACAAGCAAGAGCCCGACCTCAAGGGCCTGGTGCTCGACCTGCGCAACGATCCGGGCGGCTTGCTCGACGCGGCTGTGGCCATCTCGGCGGCCTTCCTGCCGGAAAATGTGACCGTGGTCTCGACCAACGGCCAGTTGGCCGAAAGCAAGTACACCTACAAGGCCTCGCCTCAGTACTATGTGCGCCGCGGCGCCGATCCGCTCAAGCGCCTGCCAGCCGCCCTCAAGAACGTGCCGCTGGTGGTGCTGGTCAACGAGGGCTCGGCCTCGGCCAGCGAGATCGTCGCTGGCGCCCTGCAAGACCACAAGCGCGCCACCATCATGGGCAGCCAGACCTTCGGCAAGGGCTCGGTGCAGACGGTGCGACCGCTGGGCCCCGACACCGGCCTGAAGATCACCACCGCCCGTTACTTCACCCCCAGCGGCAAGTCCATCCAAGCCAAAGGCATCGTGCCCGACGTGCTGGTCGATGAAACCGCCGAAGGCAGCCCCTTTGCCATCCTGCGCTCGCGCGAGGCCGACCTGGACAAGCACCTGTCAGGTACCGGTTCACCCGGAACCAAGGACCCCGCTCGGGAGAAGGCCCGCGAGGAGGCGCTCAAGAAGCTGGAGGAAGCCTCGCGCAAGCCAGCCGATCAGCGGCGTCCGCCCGAGTTCGGCAGCGACAAGGACTTCCAACTGACCCAGGCCATCAACCAGCTCAAGGGCCGGCCTGTATTGGTGAGCAAGACGCAGACGACGCGCGCCGAGGCCAAGAAGGAAAACTGAGCCTGAACGCATCCACCGGCATGGTTTGAAGGTGGCCGGGTCTGCATGAACGACGAACAACTGCTGCGCTATTCGCGCCATATCCTGCTCGATGAGATAGGCGTAGAGGGCCAGCAGAAGTTGCTGGACGCGCATGCACTCATCATCGGTGCCGGCGGACTGGGCTCGCCGGCCGGGCTTTACCTGGGCAGTGCCGGGGTCGGGCGCATCACCGTGGTGGACCACGACCGGGTCGACGCCACCAATTTGCAGCGACAAATCGCCCACCGCATGGAGCGGGTCGGCCAGTTCAAGGCCGAGTCGCTGGCGCAATCGATCGGCGAGATCAACCCCGAGGTGCAGGTGCATTGCGTGACCGAGCGAGCCGATGCCTCTGTATTGGCCCGGCTGGTGCCGCAGGCCAGTGTGGTGCTCGACTGCACCGACAACTTTGCCACCCGCCAGGCCATCAACCTTGCCTGCGTGCAGCACCGGGTGACGCTGGTATCGGGGGCGGCCATAGGCTTTGATGCGCAGCTCAGCGTCTATGACAGCGCCGCCGGTGGCCCCTGCTACGCCTGCCTGTTCCCGCCCGAGGCTGCGCCAGAGGAGGTGCGCTGCGCCACCATGGGCGTATTCGCGCCACTGGTGGGCATCGTCGGCAGCATGCAGGCGGCCGAGGCGCTCAAACGCTTGATGGGCATAGGCTCATCGCTGGCCGGCAGACTGCTGATGCTCGATGGCCGCAGCATGCAATGGAGCGAAATAGCGCTGCGGCGCGATACCCATTGCAAGGTGTGCGCCGGCGCCTAGACCGTCAGTGCGAGCGTATAGACCCGGCCATCTTCAAATCAAGTCGGCGTGTGCGGTGAAGGTATAGCCGCGGCCATACCAAGCCCGTATCGGCAGGCGAGCTCCACTGTCGCTGTAGACCTTGTTGCGCAAGCGGCTGACCAGGGTCTCCAGCCGCGGGCCGGTCATGTCTATGGACTTCGATGCAAAAGCGGCCAGCAAATCCTGCCGCCCAATGAAGCGATCGGTCTGCGAGAACAAAAGAGCCAGCAGCAGGCACGCAGCCTGCGACAAGCTGACCGGCCCGCCTGAGGGAGCGAAAAGCAATTGCTGCACCCGATCGAGCCGCCACATCGAAGGCACGGCGCTGGGCAGCAGGGGCGAGGTCCGCGCTGGGGCGAGTCGGCGCAGCAGGCTGGTCAAGGTAGCCACCAATTCCTCGGGATCGATGGGCTTGACCAAGTAGGCGTCTGCGCCAGCACGCAGCATATCCAGCCGCACCCCCCGCTCGCTGTTGCCCGAGCAGATCACAATGCCCGAGCGCGAATACGGTCGCAGGCGCGCGCAGAAATCAGCACCGTTGCCGTCCGGCAGTTTCAGGTCGATGACCAGCAGGTCAAAACTCGACTGCAATGCCTCTTCGGCCGCCTGAATGCCACTGACCCAGCGCACTTGGAAACCTTCGCTGCCCAGATAGGCTTGCAGGTCCTGGGCCAAGGTCGGGTCGTCCTCGATCAATAGCACAGATGGGCAAAGCTGAGCATTGGACTCATTTGAAGGATTAAACATTTGAGCTGCGAGCATGCCATTCGTAGCTGAAATTTGCCAATCCTGACGGATACTTACATTAACGCCAATAATGGTACCAATGGGTCGGCCGCGTCTGCAGCGCCGACTCAGGGCGCTTACCGTCCGGCCAGGGTCAGCTCAGGATCAGTTCAGGACCAGGGAGGCGGGCAGCCAGATCACATCATTCGTATAGCCCAGCCTCAGACGGCCAGCGAGCGGCTGAAACTGCGTTGCCATGGCGCCAGAAAGCACCTGCTCCAAGCCAAGCTGGCCGGTCGGATCACGCAGCAGGGACAACTCGGCAGGGCCGAGGACCCGCATGCGCTGATCGGCCTGCAAAGGCTCGGCAAAAGCCGGCGCCCAGGCACCAAGGCTCAAGAAAAACAGAGCGGCAGCCCACAGGCGCACAAAGGAGCCTATGGGCAGCCAAATCAAACCTTTGGGATGCCTGAACACCTCAGAATTGTCGCCCGAATCATTCTTCAGGGACTAAACATCTGAGCCGGTCCAAGCGCAAATCTGGCTTGAACCGCAACTCATCAATCGATCAGTTTGTTCTTGAGCGCGTAATAGGTCAGATCGCTGTTGGAGTTCAGACTCATCTTCTCCATCACCCGGGTGCGGTAGGTGCTCACCGTCTTGACGCTCAGCGACAGCGAGCGGGCAATGTCGCCGGCTGTCTCGCCCTTGGCCAGCTTGAGAAAGACCTGAAATTCCCGCTCGGACAATTGCTCGTGCGAGGCCACATCGTTGGGCCGGTTGAGTTGCTGGGCCAGGAGCTCGGCCACAGCCGGTGTGATGTAGCGCTTGCCCAGGGCGATGACGCGGATGGCCTTGAGGATCTCCGCCGGATCGCATTCCTTGTTGAGCTAGCCGCTGGCGCCCTGCCGGATCAAATTGACCGCATAGTGCTCCTCGGGATAGCCGCTGAGAATGAGAATGCCCACATCGGGCGCCTTGGCGCGGATCATGGCCAGCGCGTCGATGCCGCTTTGCCCCGGCATGGACAGGTCCATCAAGAGCACATCGAGTTCGGCCTTGCGCACCAGATCGATCGCCTCACGGCCACTGGCGGCCTCGCCCTCCACCCGCAGATCGACCTGGTCCGAAAAGAACTGCTTGAGTCCCGATCGGACGATCGCATGATCATCCACGATACCTATTCTGATCATTTTTTTCCTTCGCGCCGCACTATTAAAGAATCAATTTATCGACAAAAGCTCATCCTTAGGACTTATTTTTATGCTTTTGCACTCGGAGACCATTATTGGCATATTTGAGACTATTTTTAAAGCTCAACCATGTTTTAGGCTGACAAGCTTTAGGGGCGGCAGGGCACCAAAGGGCCCATGGCGCCTACCTCCTGAAGCTCTGGCCACCGACACCCACAGCGCCTTGATGACGATGGCGCCGCCAAGCCGGGCCATGGATGCTGCAAGCCTGACCCTTCCAAGAAAAGGCTGACCGATCCATGCTGCATCCGATTTACGCCGCCTTGCTGCGGCGTCCCGACCTGGCCGCCGATCATCTGCTGGCCTATGCCGACTTGCTGCAATTGCAGACCCAGGCCCTGCGCCAGGCCGTGATCGGCCGCAGCCTAGCGTGGCTGGTCATCCTCGGCTGCGGGGCACTGGCCTTGGTATTTGCAGGGACAGCCCTGATGCTGGCGCTGCTGCTCGATCGCTACCACCCGGTGCTGGTGCTGCTACCCGGTGCACTGGCCTTGTTCGCGCTGGGCGCTGCGCTGCTGGAAAACCGCCGCCGGCCCTGGCAGGCATATGCGCAACTGCGGGCGCAGCTCGATGCAGACCTGGCGGCGCTGCGCTCACTGGAACTGCCATGATGGCCGATGCATACACCCAAGCGGTCGAGCAGGCCCAGGCCAGGCTGGCGCGCACGCGCCTGGCCCTGCTCGCACAGATACGCCGCCACGCGCCGCCGCAGCGCGAAAGCGGCGTCCAAGCCGACGGTCAGGGCTCGCAAGACAGCCTGTGGGCGGTGCTGCGCCGCTGGTGGCAAGATCACCCGGCCTCTGGGGTGCTCGAACTGGTGGCCCCTGCCTTGCAGGGCTACGCACGCGCCTACCCAGGCCGTACCCTCGCGCTGGCCGCGGGCGCAGGCGCAGCCCTGGTTTTGCTGCGCCCCTGGCGTCTGCTGCCCTTGACAGCCCTGGCGCTGACGGCAGCGCGCTCCATGCCTGTGGCCGAGCTGCTGGCAGCCTGGCTCGCACAGGCCAAGCGCACCGGGCAAGCCGCGCCGGATCGCCCCGGCGCAGCCACGGGCTGAGGCCGTTCAAGGACTGGTCTTGCAACTGCCATGGCGCCGCCGGAAGCGGTGCGGCGGTTGCGGATCGGCCTGGGCAAACAGCCCCAGGCGGGCAGAACGCGCCGCGGCTTGCTCCCGCGCGTAAGGTCCGGCATCGCGGCCAAATTGGTAAGACCAGGCCAGGCCCTGCCCGACCATCCAGCGCCCTACATCCTGACCCTGCCAGTACACGATGGCCAGCTCACGCCCATAAGTGTCCTGGCCTTGCCGCGCCACCGTGACGCTCTGGCCGAGCAACAGCGACTGCAAGGCCTGGCGCGAGGTCGGGCCGCCCTCCTGGCAAATCTCGGGCGCATCGATGCCCAACAGCCGCACCGCCTGCTGCTCCTGGCCAATGCCGCGTACATAGAGGGTGTCGCCATCGGCGACATAGGTGACGGTGGCCGTCTCGATCTGGGTCGCGGCCGCGTCCAACAGGCCAAGCAAAGCCAGCAGTCCTGAGCCCAGCCACACCGCGGGGCGCCACCGTGCATGGCCAAGCGCAGTTCCAGGCAAGAGTCCCAACATCGCAAGCCGCTTCAGGCCGTGAGGATCCAGCCTTCGAGCGGATCGACGTTCACAGGCAGGCCATGACAGGGATGGCCTTGCTCATGCTGACTCTGGCCCCAGGCGGCCTGCATCAGGCACAGCACCGCGTCCAGACTGTCGCCGCTGGCGTCGTCGACCAGCGCATCGCGCTGCGCGTGACTGAGCTTGAGCCGCAGGCCCAGCCGGGTTTGGCCGTTCTCGGCGGCGGTGATCAGGTCCTTGCGGGCGATCAGGCGATCGGCAGTCTGCTTGGCCTTGTCATCGCTCTTGTAGCTGCGGCGCTCACCGCCAGGGCCGAGCAGTTCCCGCGCCAAAAGGCCAGGGTAGGCCTCCAAACCGACACGCGTCGGCCAAGCAGCACTGTGCGGCGCAGCGCGTCGGGCCGCCTCGGCGCCATGCAAGCCGGGCAGTTGAACGCCGGCGTCGATCAGCGGTGCCACGCCAGCGTGCAGCATATAGGCCACCGGCGGGTTGACCCATTTCATGGACGGGCTGGAGCCGGCGGGCTTGTCGGTGGCCCGATGGGCAAACTTGCTGCCGGCCGGCCGGGCGTCGCAAAAACCCGCGAAGGCTTGGCGGATGTCTTGACGGCTCAGACCGGCGTAGTGGCGTATGCAGGCCAGCCAGTCGGTCGGCCAGCCCAGTTGCTCCACCAATTCGCGCGGCAGGCCGAAGGGCAGGTCAAAACCGCAGACCCAGGCCTGGGGCCGCGCCAGCCACTGGGCATAGGCCTGAAGGCTGGGCAGGCGCTCCAGCCCGAGCAGGTGCACCCGACCGCGGTCCAAGCCACCAGTGGCAAACACGATCGGCTTGCGTGGCGTGGGACTGCTCGAAAAATCGCAACCGGCCAGCAGCATGTTCACAAGGCTGTTGGGCGGCGGGCGCTGGCCAGCCGGCCTGGGGCGCTTTAGGCCCGCCCCATGATGGAGGCGGTGGCCATGAGTTCGAGCAGCAGGGCCAAGGCCACCTTGCCCGAGATGGCATAGGGGTCGAGCTCAGGCCGCTCGCAGTACTTGAGCACGATCGAAGGATTGAGCTTGGCCAAATTCACCAGACCCATGGTCCAGCCGCCAAAACTGCGCTCATTGATCTCTTCGTAACTGAGCAACACCACGTCCTTGTGGCGCTTGTCGCGCTGGATATGGCCGTAGAGCTCGTTGACCTGGGCCCGGCCACCTTCGAGGGCCTGCAGGAAGATGCCGCCGCCGTGGCAGAGGATGCCGGTGATGCCGCTGGCCGGGTTGTGCGCGCGCGACTGCGCCAGGATGGACTCAGTGGCCTCGCTGGCATCGGAGGCGGCTGCGCGGCTGGCGTATATCAGACGAACCAACATGATTGCATTGCCCTGGTAGTGATCGAATCGAAGCGGCCAGGCCGCCTCATTCGGAGGTCTTTTTGGGGATCAGAGACAAAAACTCGCGGCGCAGATTGGGGTCTTTGAGAAAGACGCCGCGCATGACCGAGTTGATCATCTTGCTGTCCAGATCCTTGACGCCGCGCCAGCCCATGCAAAAGTGGGTGGCCTCCATGACGATGGCCAGGCCGTCGGGCTGCGTCTTTTCCTGAATCAGGTCGGCCAGCTGCACCACCGCCTCTTCCTGAATCTGCGGCCGCCCCATGACCCATTCGGCCAGGCGCGCGTACTTGGACAGACCGATCACATTGGTGCGCTCATTGGGCATGACGCCGATCCAGACCTGACCGATGACCGGGCAGAAATGGTGCGAGCAGGCGCTGCGCACACGGATCGGGCCGACGATCATCAGCTCGTTGAGGTGCTCGGCATTGGGGAATTCGGTGATCGAAGGCGCCTTGACATAGCGGCCCTTGAACACCTCCTGGATGTACATCTTGGCCACACGCCGGGCGGTGTCCTGGGTGTTGTGGTCGTGCTCGGTATCGATCACCAGGCTCTCGAGCACACCGCGCATCTTGAGCTCGACCTCATCAAGCAGACAATCGAGTTCGCCCGGTTCGATGAACTCGGCGATGTTGTCATTGGCATTGAAGCGCCGGCGCGCTGCCACGATGCGCTCACGGATCTTGACCGAAAGGGGAATACCCTGGTCTGCGCCATGCGCGGAAGCCGGATGGGAAGTTGGTTTCATGAGCAGGCGCGATGTTAACAAGCTTTGGCGTCTGAGCCTGTCGGCCCGGCGGCGGCCTGCAGCAGGGCTTGCAGATCGGCCAGGGTGCCGGCCTCATGCAGGGGCTTGTCCGGGCGCTGGCGGGCGATGCGCGGGAAACGCAGCGCAATACCGCTCTTGTGGCGGCTGCTGCGCACGATGCCCTCAAACGCCAGTTCAAACACCAGGCTGGGCCGCACGCTGCGCACCGGGCCGAACTTGTCGACGGTGGTGCGCGCCACGAGGGCATCGACCGCGCTGAGCTCGCGGTCGCTCAGCCCAGAGTAGGCCTTGGCAAAGGCCACCAACTGCAGCGGCTGCTCAGAGAGCGGCACGCCGGCTTGAGCCGGCAAAGCCTCGCGCCGGACGATGGCCTCGACCACCGCCTGCGCCTCCTGCGCGCTGACCGGCGGCCGGTTCCACACGCCGAAGGTGTAGTCGCTGAACAGCCCGGCACGCCGGCCGTGACCGGCCTGGGCATAGATCAGTACTCCATCGACCACCATGGGCTCGCTCTTCCATTTGAACCACAGGCCCTCGCCTTTGACACGGCCAGCGCCATAGCGTGAAGCCCGTTGCTTGAGCATCAGGCCCTCGACGCCGAGCTCGCGCGAGCCTTGCCGCAGCGGCTCCAGCTCAGCCCATTGGCTGGCCTGGAGCAGGCGCGAGATTTGCACCGCCTGGCCGTCTTGCAGCAACTGCTCCAGGCAAGCGCGACGCTCGCGCAGGCTGCAAGCGCGCAGGTCTTGCCCCCCCTGCTCAAGCAGGTCATAGGCTAAAAACACCGCGGGCGCGCTGGCCAAAAGGGCCGCTGGCACCCGCTTGCGCCCCAGCCGCTGCTGCAAGGCCGAAAAAGGCGCCGGCCCCTGGCCCTGCCAGACCAGCAGCTCGCCATCGAGCACCGTGCCCTCGGGCAAGCTCTGGGCCTGCGCCAGAACGTCGGGAAAAGACCCGTTGATCAGCTCCTCACCGCGCGACCACAGCCAGCTTTGACCGGCGCGGCGCACCAACTGGGCACGAATACCGTCGTACTTCCATTCAATCTGCCAATCGGACAGCGGGCCCAGCGCCGCCTCGGCCGGCGGCGCGGGCAAGGCGTGGGCCAGGAAAAAGGGATAGGGCTGACCAGCCCCGGCCGGCGAAGCACTGCCTTCTTGTACCGGCGCAATCAAAGCCAAATAGGCCTGGGCATCGGGCTGGCTGCTGCCGTCGGTATAGCCCATCATGCGCTGAGCCATCAGCCCGGGCGGCAGGCCGGCATGCGCAGCCAGCGCGCGCTGCACCAGCAGCCGGCTCACCCCGACCCGAAAGCCGCCGCCGGCCAGCTTGACCCAAAGGAACACGCCCTGCCGGTCCAACTGCTGCCATTGCTCGGCGATGCGCAGGCGCTGCTCGCTCTCGCTCAGGCCACGCAGCGGCAAGAGCCGCTGGCTGACCCAGTGCGACAGGCTGGCCTCATCGCCGGCCCCGGCTGCTGGCAGCACCCGAGAGATGGTCTCGGCCAGATCTCCGACGGCCTGGTAGCTGGCCTCGAACAGCCACTGCGGCAAGTCGGCCAACTCGGCCGCCAGTTCACGCAGCAAGCCAGTGCGCACCAGGCGTCTGGGCTTGCCGCCGGCCAGAAAATACACCGCCCAGGCGGCATCGGCCGCATCGGCCTGGGCCAGGTAAGCCTGCAAGGCGGCGAGCTTGGCCGCTGTCGAAGTGCTGGCGTCGAGCTCGGCAAACAGCGCGGCAAAGCCTTTCATGGCGGGCTGTCCCCGGCTTGCGGTTGAGCCTGGTGAAGCTCGGGATCGGCGCGGCGCTCAACACTGCCCTGGCCGTCATGGCCGTCCTGAGCCTCGTTGCCTTCATGAGCTGCGCCGTACTCGGTCTCGAAAGCCTCGGCCTGCAAGCCCTGCTCCTGCAAATAGCGCACCATCACGCTGACGCTGCCATGGGTGACGATGATCCGCTGCGCGCCGGTGGCCGCAATGGCCGACTGCAGGCCAGGCCAGTCGGCATGGTCGCTCAGGGCAAAGCCTGTATCCCAGCCAGCGCGCCGGCGCGCCCCGCGCAGCTGCATCCAGCCGCTGGCAAAGGCGGTGGACGCACTGCCCAGGCGCCGCAAAAGCGCCGGCGTGACCGCCTGGGGCGGCACCAGCACCAGCGCCCCGGCCCAGCCCTCGCGCCGGGCCTGCGCTGCGCTGGTCCAGCGCGACAGCGGCTCGGTGGCCGGCAAGCTCACCCCGGCTGCACGGTAGATGGCGTTGAGTGCTTCGATGCTCGGATGGACCAAGATCGGCGCGATCTGTTCATCCAGCCCGCTGAGCAGGCGCTGGGCCTTGCCCAGGCTGTAGCCCATGAGCACGCTGACACAGTCTTGCGCCGCATTGGCCGCCCACCAGCGATTGATGGCCGCGAACACCTGCTCGTCATCGGCCCAGCGGTAGATTGGCAGGCCAAAGGTCGACTCGGTGATGAACACATCGCAGCGCACCGGCTCAAAGGGCGTGCAGGTGCGGTCGGCCGCGACCTTGTAATCGCCACTGGCCACCCAGACCTGCCCACCGTATTCGAGCCGCACCTGGGCCGAGCCCAGCACATGGCCGGCCGGGTGCAGTGACAGGCCCACGCCGTTGTGGACGACGCGCTGCCCGTAGTCCAAGCCCATCAGGCTGATGGCGCCCAGGCGGGCGCGCAGCAGGCCCTCGGCGCTGCGGGCGGCCAGGTAATGCCCGTGACCGCGGCGGGCATGATCGGCATGGGCATGGGTGATGACCGCCCGCGCCACCGGCCGCCAGGGGTCAATGTAGAAGTCGCCAGCCGGGCAATACAGGCCCTCGGGCCGCTGCACGATGAGATCGGTGCTCAAGCGCATGGCAGCTCAGTAGCGGTGCCCGGTCACAAACAGGGCCAGGCGCATCAACGCGTAAGCGAGCTTGTTCATCATGCGCTCGCGCCAGGGCCGGCGGCTGTACTCCAGCAGTTGCACGCTGCGCCCATGGCTGGTGATCGCCAGTTCCAGGCGTTCGCGCAAGCTGGCTGCAAAGCGCTCGTCCTCGATCACCACATTGGCCTCGCGCGCCAGCAGCAGGCTCAGGGGGTCGAGGTTGGACGAGCCCACGGTGCTCCAGCGGCCGTCGATCACCGCCACCTTGGCATGCAGGAAACTGGTGTCGTACTCATGCACCTCGACGCCCGCCTGCAGCAAGTCCAGGTAGACCGAGCGCGCCGCGTGGTACTGCATGAAGTATTCATACCGGCCTTGCAGCAGCAAGCGCACCCGCACACCCCGACCTACCGCCCGTATGAGCGCGCGCCGCAGGCGCCCGCCCGGCAGGAAGTAGGCGTTGGAGATCAGGATTTCTTCGCGGGCCTGCCCTATGGCCTTGCGGTAGGCGCGCTCGATCCGATTGCGAAACCGCAGGTTGTCACGCAGCAGCAACTGCGCACGTCCCCCCGGCTTGGCGCGTTCGCCCGGATGCAGACTGCGCTGCATGGATTCTCGCCAGACCTCCCAGGCGCGGCCGAGCTGACGCTGGCGCACGCTGTCGCCAACCTCAACGCGGGTCCAAAGCAAAGCCATGGCCTGCGCCGCCTGCCACACCACCGGGCCTTCAAGCCGCACCGCAAAGTCAAAGCGCGGCGCCTGCAGCGCGCCATGGTTGGGGTCGTAAAGGTCGTCCAGTACATTGATGCCGCCGCAAAAAAGCAGCTGCTCATCAATCACGCACAACTTGCGATGCAGCCTGCGCCAGTGGGCCGGCGCGAACAGCAGCCGTGCATAAGCCCAGGAGCGCCCCAGCGGCGCAAAAACCCGCCACTGCACGCCAGCGCGCTGCAGCTGCGCCAGCCAGGGCGCCGGCAGATCGGCAGTGCCCAGACCGTCGACCAGCACCTGCACCCTCACGCCGCGCTCGGCTGCGCGCATCAGGGCCTGGGCCACCACAGCCCCCGCACCGTGAACATCGAAGATATAGGTTTCGAGCTGAACGCTCTGACGGGCCGCATCCACGGCCTCGATCAGGGCCGGAAAAAGCTCCCGCCCGCCCTGAAGCAGGCGGTAGTTGGTGGGGTGGGAGACGGCATCAGGCACGGCGGCGCTCTTGGTCATGGGGGCGGCGAGCCGCCAAGCGGCGGGCCAGCCTTTTCATTGTGCCTGCGCCCTGCGGGTCAGTCGGCATCGGCCTGTAGCGCAAAAAAGCGCGGCAGCATCAAGATGGCTTCCGCGTTCGAGGGCGAAAAGCAGGCATCGGCCGCCTCGCGCCAATCAAGCCACTCAAAGGCAGTGTGCTCAGCGGGCGAGAGCACCACGGGCGTTCCCGCTGGCACGCACAAGCTCATCACATGCTCGGTGTTGTGGGTCACCCCCGGGGCGTAGCGGTGGCGCCAGGTGGGGTAGATCTCATAGACATTGCTCAGCTGCCAATCGCGCAGCTGCTCGCGGCTGGCACTGATGCCGGTTTCTTCGTGCACCTCGCGCAGCGCGGTATGCAGCAGATCGGCGTCGCCCTCGTCCTGCGAGCCGGTGACCGACTGCCAGAAGCCGGCTTGCTGCGCCCGCTCGATCAGCAGCACCTGACCTGCGGGCGTGTGTATCACCACCAGCACCGAAATCGGTCGCTTGTAATTCATGCCACTGGATGCGGGAGCCCGGCCCGCCAGGCAGAGCGGGCCTCAGGCCGGCTGCGGATTGCGCAGCCGGATGTGCAACTCGCGCAACTGCTTTTCGTCAACCGGGCTGGGCGCATGGGTGAGCAGGTCCTGCGCGCGCTGGGTCTTGGGGAAAGCAATCACGTCACGGATGGACTCGGCCCCGGTCATCAGGGTGACCAGGCGGTCCAGGCCGAAAGCCAGACCGCCGTGCGGCGGCGCGCCATACTGCAGCGCATCGAGCAGGAAGCCGAACTTGAGCTGGGCTTCTTCTGCGCCGATCTTGAGCGCCTCGAACACCTTGCTCTGCACATCGGCGCGGTGGATACGCACAGAACCGCCGCCGAGCTCCCAGCCATTGAGGACCATGTCGTAGGCTTTGGCCACGCAGCGGCCAGGGTCGCTGTCCATCCAGTCCTCATGACCGTCCTTGGGCGCGGTGAAGGGATGGTGCACCGCGCTCCAGCGCTGGCCTTCCTCGTCGAACTCGAACATCGGAAAGTCCACCACCCACAGCGGCCGCCAGCCGGCCTGAAACAGGCCGCTCATTTTGCCAAACTCGCCCAGGCCGACCTTCAGGCGCAGGGCACCTATGCTGTCGTTGACGATCTTGGCCTTGTCGGCGCCAAAGAAAATCAAGTCGCCGTTTTGCGCGCCGGTGCGCTGCAGGATCTGCGCCAGCGCAGCATCGTGGATATTCTTAACGATGGGGCTTTGCAGGCCATCACGGCCTTTGCTGACCTCATTGACCTTGATCCAGGCCAGGCCCTTGGCACCATAAATCTTGACGAACTCGGTATAGCCGTCGATCTCACCGCGGCTGATCTCAGCGCCGCCAGGCACCCGCAGCGCCACCACACGGCCGCCGGGGGTGGTGGCCGGGCCGCTGAAGACCTTGAAGTCCACGTCCTTCATCACATCGGTCAGCTCGGTGAACTCAAGGGCGATCCGCAAATCGGGCTTGTCCGAACCGAAGCGGGCCATGGCCTCGCTGTAGGGCATGACCGGGAAAGTGCCCAGATCGACCTGCATCACCGTCTTGAAGATGTCGACGATCATGCGCTCGAAGAGATCGCGAATGTCTTGCTCCCCCATGAAGGAGGTCTCGATATCGATCTGGGTGAACTCGGGCTGACGGTCGGCCCGCAGGTCTTCATCGCGAAAACATTTGGTGATCTGGTAGTAGCGGTCGTAGCCGGCAACCATGAGCAACTGCTTGAAGAGCTGGGGCGACTGCGGCAGCGCAAAAAACTGCCCTTCGTTGACGCGGCTGGGTACCAGGTAGTCGCGCGCGCCCTCGGGTGTGCTCTTGGTGAGCATGGGCGTTTCGATGTCGACAAAACCGTGCGCATCCAAAAACTGGCGGGTCTGCATCGCCACCCGATAACGCAGCATCAGGTTGTTTTGCATATAGGGCCGGCGCAGATCAAGCACCCGGTGGGTCAGGCGGGTGGTCTCCGACAGGTTGTCGTCGTCGAGCTGAAAAGGTGGGGTGACCGAGGGGTTGAGCACCACCAGCTCATGGCAGAGCACCTCGATCTTGCCGCTCTTGAGGCCGGCGTTCTCGGTGCCCTGCGGGCGCTGACGGACCACGCCCTTGACCTGCACGCAGTACTCATTGCGCAGACCTTCTGCAGTCTTGAACATCTGCTCGCGGTCCGGATCACAGACCACCTGAACCGGGCCCTCCCGGTCGCGCAGATCCACAAAAATGACGCCGCCATGGTCGCGCCGACGATTGACCCAGCCGCACAGGCTGACGCTCTGGCCGAGCAGTTCTTCGGTCACCAGACCGCAGTAGTGGGATCGCATCTGAGTAGCGCCGGGAACCTTAGACATAAACACTCGCAATGAAAAAACGCGCCCTCAGGACGCAGGAAAAACTCAGTGGGGCTTGCTAGGGGCAGGCGACACGACACCCATGGAAATGACATAGGTGAGCGCCTCATCGACCGTCATCGCCAACTCGACGCAGTCGCTGCGCTTGAGCATCACAAAATAGCCGCCAGTCGGGTTGGGCGTGGTGGGCACATAGACGCTCAGGTACTCATCGCCCAAATGGGTCAGGACGTCGCCACCGGGCGTACCGGTCTGAAACGCGATGGTCCACACCCCGGGCCTGGGCCACTGCACCAGCAAAGCCTTGCGAAAGGCATTGCCGTTTTCAGAAAACAGGGTGTCAGAGACCTGTTTGACACTCGAATAAATGGACCGCACGATGGGAATGCGCCCGAGCAGCGCGTTCCACCAGGACAACAAGCGCCGGCCCATGAAGTTGCTGGCGATGGCACCAATGAGCAACACGATCACCAGAGCCAGTAAGACGCCAAAGCCAGGGATGTGTATGCCCAGCAGCCGATCAGGCTGCCATTGCGCGGGCAGGATCTGCAATGTCTGATCGAGCGTGCCGACCACCCAGTTGAGCACCCAGACCGTGATGATCAGGGGCACCAGAACCAGCAAGCCGGCCAGCAGCCAGCGGCGAATGGAGGCCATCACTCGGCCTTGGCCGCAGGCGTTGCGGCGGGAGCAGGTGCTGTAGCAGGCGCGGCGGCGGGAGCTGCAGTCGGCGCTGCGCTGGCGCCTTCGGCGGCGGGGGACGCAGCGGTCGGCTTGTCAGACTTGTCCTCGCCCGCAGACTCAGACCCAGCCCCGCTGGATCCGCCCCGAAAATCGGTCACATACCAGCCCGAGCCCTTGAGCTGAAAACCTGCCGCAGTGACCTGCTTTTGAAAACTGGCCGCGCCGCACTGCGGACACTGGCTCAGAGGCTCATCCGAAATCTTTTGCAAAACGTCCTTGCTGTGCCCGCAGGACGTGCATTTATAAGCGTAGATAGGCATGTCGTTGGTGCCAATGGATGAGGGCCTGAACCGGGCAGACGGCCTGCAGGCGGCCAAGCCCCGCTTGACCGGGAAAAACCTGCAATTATAGGCAAGGGGCCTGCCTGCGCCCAAGCCTGGGGCCTCTGCCAAACCGCCAGCGGTCAGAAGTGGCCGCTGGCCGAAATGAAAGCCATGACCACCAGGCCCAGAAGAAAGCCGACCGCACCATAGACCAGGCCTTGCAGGAGCCGGTTGGTGCGGCGCTGCTCGGCCAGGAGTTCATCGAGGCCACGCGGGGCGTTGTTGGCGGGCCGGCCCAGATACTGGTGCAGCAGGCGGGGCAGCGCGGGCAGCAGCTTGGCATACATCGGCGCCTCTGCCTTGAGCTGCGCCCACAAGCGGGCCGGGCCGACCTGCTCGACCATCCACTTTTCCAGAAAGGGCTTGGCGGTGCTCCACAGGTCCAGATCGGGATCCAGGTCGCGCCCCAGGCCCTCGATGTTGAGCAGGGTCTTTTGCAGCAAGACCAGCTGCGGCTGTATCTCCACCTGAAAGCGCCGCGAGGTCTGAAACAGGCGCATCAGCACCAGACCCAGGGAAATTTCCTTGAGCGGCCGGTCAAAGTAAGGCTCGCAGACCGAGCGTATCGCCGCCTCCAGCGCATCGACCCGGGTACCAGCCGGTACCCAGCCAGACTCCAGGTGCAGCTCGGCGACCCGCTTGTAGTCGCGCCGGAAGAAGGCGGTGAAGTTTTGCGCCAGGTATTCCTTGTCCACCTCGGTGAGCGTGCCCACGATGCCAAAGTCCAAGGAGATATAGCGCCCAAAGGTGTCCGGCTCCAGGCTGACCTGGATATTGCCCGGGTGCATGTCGGCATGGAAAAACCCGTCGCGAAACACCTGGGTGAAGAAAATCGTCACGCCGTCTCTGGCCAGCTTCTTGATGTCAACCCCGGCCTCGCGCAGACGCTGCACCTGGTTGATCGGCACGCCTTTCATGCGCTCCATCACCAGCACATCCGGGGTGCAGTAGTCCCACACCATCTCCGGAATCAGCACCAGGTTCATGCCCTGCATATTGCGGCGCAGCTGCGCGGCGTTCGAGGCCTCGCGCAGCAGGTCGAGCTCGTCGTGCAGATAGGTGTCAAACTCGGCCACCACCTCGCGCGGCTTGAGCCGCTTGCCGTCGGCCGACAGTCGCTCGACCCAGCCGGCCATCATGTGCATCAGGGCCAGGTCTTTTTCGATGACGCCCAGCATGCCCGGGCGCAGCACCTTGACCGCCACCTCGCGCCCACCCGGCAAGGTGGCAAAGTGGACCTGGGCGATCGAGGCGCTGGCTACCGGCACGCGTTCGAAGGACGCGAAAATCTGGTCGAGGGGACGGCCGAAGGACTTTTCGATAATGCCCACGGCCAGCGCCGATTCAAAAGGCGGTACCCGGTCCTGCAAGCGCGCCAGTTGATCGGCCAGATCGGCCGGCAACAAGTCCCGACGGGTCGACAGCACCTGGCCGAACTTGACGAAGATCGGCCCCAGGCTCTCCAGCGCCATGCGCAGGCGCTCGCCACGCGGGGCGCTCAGATCACGGCCGATCGAAACGATGCGAATCAGGTGGCGCAGGCCAGGCCGCCGCAAGCTCGACAGCAGCAACTCGTCCAGACCGTAGCGAAGAACGATCCAGACGATAAAAAACCCGCGAAACAGCCGGCTCATGCGCTGGCCCCGACGCTGCCAGCGCCAGACTGGCCGCTTGCAGCCCGAGCCATAAAGGGCCGCAAGGCCTGCAGCAAGCGACGGCCCGCATCGGCCAGGGCATGAGCAGGCACGTCACCCAGCACCCGGGCCAGATCGTCCTCGACATCCCAGCGCAGGTTATCGGCCAGCCAGGCCATCTCGGCGGCCAGTTGCACATCGCCCTCGATTTGTACCGGCGGACGCTCGCCCTGCAGCAGCAGACGCAGACAATGCGCCGGGCTCTGACCATCGAGCGAGAGCAGCAGATCGGGCGCGCGCTCAGCGCTAGCGCGCTCGAACAGACCCGCCGGCGTAATGCGCCACTGCAATTGGATACGGCTCCAGCGCAGCTCCATCACGGCGCCTTGCCTGCGTGCCAGACGGCCGTAGGCCTCGGGCTCCTGCAAAAGAATATGGTTAACCAGAAGAAGTAGACGCAACTGCGCCTCGTCGGCCAGCCACTGCGGCGGCTGCAGGCGATCCGCAGCGCCCTGGACCAGGGATTCCAGCCAAAAGAAAGGGGACGTGTTATTCATACGTCCCCGATTTTGACGGATAAACCCGTCTGTGGCTGTCTGTGCCTGCCCTCACCCTTCAGAACCCAAGCGCGAGGGCTCTATCGGCAAGCGGTAAGCCAAAACCGCTGCGCCAACCTGCAGCAGCAGGCCGGCGCATTGGCGCATTTACTGCAAGGCCTGCACGCCCGCCACCAGCCAGCCACCTGCAGTGTGGCGCGGCTTGGTCATGTTCCAGACCTCGCGGAAGGGGCTGGGCCCGGCCGATTGGTCTTCGCGGATCATGCCGGAGAACTCGACGCTGGCCATGTAGGCGTCTTCGAGTTCCTCGATGCCCAGGAGCTTGGCGTCCAAAGAGAGCACTTCGGTCTGGTTGACCACGCCGCCGGTATGGCTCTCGCGATCGGCCAACTGGGCCTGAATTTGGGTGAGCATGTCGTCGGTCATCATGGCGCGCAGCGCCCCAATGTCGGAACGGTCCCAGGCGCCTTGCAGCGAAACGAAATTGGTCTTGGCTGCCGCCAGGAAGCCGGCCACATCAAAGTCGGCGGGCACACCCCAGGACGACTGCGGGCCGGTCAGCGCAGAGCCAATCATCGAACCGGTGCTACCGGCGGCGGCCGAGCTGTCAAAGGCGGTGCCAGGACGCTCCCAGGGGCGGGCCGAGGCGTCATTGCCCACATTGTTCGGGCTGTACTGTGCCGGTGCGGTGGCAGCGCCTGCGCCCTGCCAAGCGAAGGGAGCGGCTTGCCCCTGAGCCTGACGCGAGCTGCGCAGCTTGCGCATGACCAGACCGACCACCACCATCACGGCCAGCGCGATGAGGGCAAACATCATGAACTGCGCCAGGCCTTCGCCCATGCCCAGGCTGTGCGCCAACCAAGCCAAACCCAAACCGGCAGCCAAGCCACCGAGCATCGCGCCCCAAGGCTTCTTGGGCGCCGCCGCAGCCGGTGCGGCCGCAGGCGCAGACGGGGACGCCGGCTGAGCCGCCGGTGCCGCTGCGTCACGCTGCGTCACGTTGGACGACTGCTTACCCACCGATTTACCACCCGCCAGGCGCTTGGCCTGAGCATCGGTGCCAGCCAGAGCCAAAGTCAAGGTTAAGACACCAGCCATCAAGGCAGACCAGATTTTCATGATGTGTTCCTCTTCAAAGATCTTTTAGTATGACCGAAGGAGCCTCGAGACTTTTGTTCATCCCGAATGCCCCTATTGTTTCAACACTTCATTCCAACATGCAAGGCAACCATGCCGCCAGTGAGGTTGTGGTAATCCACATGGCCAAAACCGCCTTGTTGCATCAGGGCCTTGAGCGCTTCCTGGTCCGGGTGCATGCGTATCGATTCGGCCAGGTAGCGATAGCTCGCTTCGTCGCGGGCAACGAAGCGGCCCAACCGGGGCAAGACCTTGAAGGAATACCAGTCATAGAGCTTTTCCAGCGGCGGCGCCACCCGGGAAAACTCCAACACCAACAAACGTCCGCCGGGCTTGAGCACCCTGTGCATCTCAGCCAGGGCCTGATCCTTGTGCGTCATGTTGCGCAGGCCAAAGGCCACCGTCACCCGGTCAAACTGAGCGTCGGAAAAAGGCAGGGACTCGGCGTCGCAGACCGCCGTGGGCAGGACTACGCCCGCGTCGAGCAGCCGGTTGCGTCCTTCGCTGAGCATGGCCGCATTGATATCGGTATGCACCACCCACCCCTGCGGGCCGACCTTGGGTGCAAAAGCCAGGGCCAGATCGCCGGTACCGCCGGCAATATCGAGCACTGACATGCCGGGTCTGACGTCGGCCACCATCACCGCATAGGCCTTCCAAGCCCGATGCAGCCCACCCGACATCAGGTCGTTCATCAGATCGTAGTTGGACGCCACCGAGTCAAAAACGCCGCGCACCCGACGGGCCTTTTCGCGCTCGTCGACCGTCTCAAAACCAAAATGCGTGGTGCTCATGGGCTGACTTTCAGGGTTGCCTTCATTGTAGGGAGCGCGCAGCGGCTCGAGGGCTGTCGCAGCAACTTCCCACGCCTGAGTCAATGCCCGCCGCAGGATCCACCAGACTGCCCGCGGGCACCGCCCATGGGCGCGTCCCGGTCCACCCCGGCCGCCTGCAGTCGCTGCAGGTAGTTGCTCCACAGTTGCTGCTGATCGCGGCCCAGGGCATACAGATAAGGCCAGGTGTAGAGGCCACTGTCGTGGCCGTCTGAAAAACGCGGCTTGACCGCATAGTGCCCCACCGGCTCGATGTCTTCGATGCGGACCTCGCGCTTGCCGGTCTGCAGTACTTCCTGGCCCGGGCCATGGCCCTGCACCTGGGCCGAAGGCGAGTAGATGCGCAAGAGCTCAAAAGGAATTCGAAAGCGCGCGCCGTCGGAAAAACTGATCTCCAGCTGCCGCGACTGCCCATGTACCGTCAGCGCGGTGGGCGTGGGTGAGTTGGGTTCCAGGCCGGCCATGGTCTTCGATGGAGGAAGGTCAATGCACGTTCAAGAAACAAGCCGTTCTCAAACCAATACCCGCTCGATACCGCCACGGTTGGCGGCCTCGACATAGGTGGGCAACCAGTCGGGGCCCAAAATCTGCTGGGCCATTTCCACCACGATGTAGTCGGCCTCCAGCAGGCCGTTGTTGAGGTCGTTGCCGTAGCGCGACAAGCCCTGCAAGCAGCTGGGGCAGCTGGTCAGGATCTTGAGCGGGCCGTCGGCCGCGAGCGAGCCATTGGCGCGCAGCGCAGCCTCTCCCTTGAGCAGCTCTTCTTCCTTGCGAAAACGCACCTGGGTCGAGATATCGGGGCGAGTCACGCCCAGCGTGCCCGACTCACCGCAGCAACGATCGCTCTTGAGCACATTGGGGCCAACCAAGGCCTTGACGGTCTTCATCGGCTCCTGCAGCTTCATGGGGCTGTGGCAGGGGTCGTGGTAGAGGTAGCCCTGCTGAGCTTGCAGCGTGATGCCTTTTTCCAGCAAAAACTCATGGATGTCAATAATGCGGCAGCCCGGGAAGATCTTGTCGAACTCATAGCCCTGCAGCTGGTCATAGCAGGTGCCACAGGACACCACCACCGTCTTGATGTCCAGGTAGTTGAGCGTGTTGGCCACGCGGTGGAACAGCACCCGGTTGTCGGTGATGATCTTGTCGGCCTTGTCGAACTGGCCGCTGCCTTTTTGCGGATAACCGCAGCACAGATAGCCCGGCGGCAGCACTGTCTGCACGCCGGCATGCCAGAGCATGGCCTGGGTGGCCAGGCCCACCTGGGAGAACAGCCGCTCCGAACCGCAGCCTGGGAAGTAAAACACCGCCTCACTCTCGCTGCTGGTGCTGCCCGGATTGCGGATGATGGGCACGTAGTCCTGGTTCTCGATGTCGAGCAGGGCGCGCGCCGTCTTCTTGGGCAGGCCGCCCGGCATTTTCTTGTTGATGAAGTGAATCACCTGCTGCTTGATCGGAGCGGCACCCACGGTGGCCGGCGGCTTGGCCGTCTGCCGGCGTGCGACGCTGCGCAGCAAATCATTGGCCAGACGCTGTACCTTAAAGCCCACCCCGACCATGGCGCTGCGCATGAGCTTGATGGTTTCAGGCTGGGTGGCGTTGAGGAAGAACATCGCCGCTGCATTGCCAGGCCGGAAAGTCTTTTGTCCCATCTTGCGCAGCAAGTTGCGCATGTTCATCGACACCTCGCCAAAGTCGATGTTCACCGGGCAGGGCGACAGGCACTTGTGGCAGACGGTGCAATGGTCGGCCACATCCTCGAATTCCTGCCAGTGCTTGATCGAGATGCCGCGCCGGGTCTGCTCTTCATAAAGAAAAGCCTCGACCAGCAAGGAGGTGGCCAGGATCTTGTTGCGCGGGCTGTAGAGCAAATTGGCCCGGGGCACGTGGGTTGAGCACACCGGCTTGCACTTGCCGCAGCGCAGGCAGTCCTTGACCGAGCCCGCAATCGCGCCGATGTCCGACTGCTGCATGATCAGCGACTCATGGCCCATCAAGCCGAAGCTCGGGGTGTAGGCATTGGTCAGGTCGGCCGGCAGGCTGTCGTCGCGCAGCAGCTTGCCCTTGTTGAAGCGGCCCTCAGGGTCAACCCGCTTCTTGTAGTCGGCAAAAGGCGCAAGTTCGGCGTCGCTGAGAAACGCAAGCTTGGTGATGCCGATGCCATGCTCCCCGGAGACCACGCCGTCGAGCGAGCGGGCCAGCGCCATGATGCGTGCCACCGCCTCGTGTGCGGCATGCAGCATTTCGTAGTCGTCGCTGTTGACCGGCAAATTGGTGTGCACATTGCCGTCCCCGGCATGCATGTGCAGCGCCGCCCAGACCCGGCCCTTGAGCACCCGCTGGTGAATGTCCAGGCACTGCTGCAAGATGGGCGCAAAGGCAGCGCCGCAAAAAAGGTCCTGCAGCGGGGCGCGCAGCTGCGTCTTCCAGCTCGCCCGCAGGCTGTGGTCTTGCAGTTGCGCGAACAGCGGACCGACCTCGGCCAGCCAATGCGCCCACTGGCCGCGCACCTGCCGCACCAAGGCCAGGGCCTGCGCGACCCGGTCTTCCAGCAGCTCGGCTGGCGCCAATTCGCCGGCATCGTCGGCCTGACCTAAGGGCAGGCTGCCGCGCTCGAAAAATGCTTCCAACTCGTCGCACAGCTTGATCTTGTTCTTCAGCGACAGCTCGATGTTGATGCGCTCAATGCCGTCGGTGTACTCGGCCATGCGCGGCAGCGGGATGACCACATCCTCGTTGATCTTGAAGGCATTGGTGTGGCGGCTGATGGCGGCGGTGCGCTTGCGGTCCAGCCAGAATTTCTTGCGCGCCTCGGCGCTGACCGCGACAAAGCCCTCGCCGCTGCGCGAGTTGGCGATGCGCACCACTTCCGATGTGGCCCGCGCCACCGCGTCGGCATCGTCACCGGCGATGTCACCGATCAGCACCATCTTGGGCAAGCCACCCCGCTTGGACTTGGTGGTGTAGCCCACCGCCTTGAGGTAACGGTCGTCCAGGTGCTCGAGCCCGGCCAGCAGCACCGGCGAGGCCGCCTCCTGCTGGCTGCGCTTTTGCAGCGCAAACATATAGTCCTTGATCTCGACAATGCTGGGCACCGCGTCCTTGGCATTGCCGAAAAACTCCAGACAGACGGTACGGGTGTGGACCGGCATGCGGTGCACCACCCAGCGCGCGCTGGTGATCAGCCCGTCGCAACCTTCCTTTTGCACCCCCGGCAGCCCCGAGAGGAATTTGTCGGTCACGTCCTTGCCCAGGCCCGCCTTGCGAAAAGACGGCCCAGGTATATCCAGGCGATCGGTGCGGATCGGTGTCTTGCCGTCGGCCTCGAAGTAGCGCAGCTCAAAGCTGGCCATATCGGCGTCGTGGATCTTGCCCAGGTTGTGGCCGATGCGCACCACCTCCAACCACTTCGCGTCAGGGGTGACCATGCGCCAGGAAGCGAGGTTGTCCAGGGCGGTACCCCAGAGCACCGCCTTTTTGCCGCCGGCATTCATGGCGATATTGCCGCCTATGCACGACGCCTCGGCCGAGGTGGGATCCACCGCAAATACAAAGCCAGCCCGCTCGGCCGCATCGGCCACCCGCTGGGTGACCACGCCGGCCTCGGTCCAGATGGTGGGCACCGACTGTGCTAGCCCAGGCAGCGCTATCGACTCCACCTCGGTCATGGCCTCGAGCTTTTCGGTGTTGATCACCGCCGACTTCCAGCTCAGGGGAATCGCGCCGCCGGTGTAGCCGGTGCCGCCGCCGCGCGGCACGATGGTCAGGCCCAGTTCAATACAGCCCTTGACCAAGCCGGCCATCTCGGTCTCGGTATCGGGGGTCAGCACCACAAAGGGGTACTCGACCCGCCAGTCGGTGGCGTCGGTGACATGCGAGACGCGCGAGAGGCCGTCAAACTTGATGTTGTCCTTGGCGGTGTACTTGCGCAGCTTGCGCTCGGTCTGCCGGCGCAGCTGGGCCACCTCCTCAAAACCCTGGGCGAAGCGGCTGACGGCAGTACCGGCTAAGTCCAGAAGTTGGCCAACAATACGGTCGCGGCCAACATCCGCGTCCGGGGTGCGCCGCTTCTGCACCTCGCCAAGACGGTGCTCCAGCGCTTCGACCAGCAAACGCCGGCGGCCTGGGTTGTCGAGCAGATCGTCCTGCAAATAGGGATTGCGCTGAACCACCCAGATGTCGCCCAGCACCTCATAGAGCATGCGGGCCGAGCGGCCGGTGCGGCGCTCATCGCGCAGCCGGTTGAGAAGCTCCCAGGCGGAAACACCGAGCACCCGCATCACCACCTCGCGGTCCGAAAACGAGGTGTAGTTGTACGGAATTTCGCGGATACGGGCGCCTTCGCCGCCCTCGACCAGCCCCGCAGGGCCTTCCAGCGCTTGCAGAATATGGGGCGAGGTGGGGGCGTTCATCAGCAGATCCAGGGATAGGGCGCAGCAGTCAAACCGGCCTTGAGGACCGGGATTGGCGGGCAATTGGGCATGTTACCGCAGCACCCCGTGGCACTGCCGCCCCTCGGGGCAGAGACCGGACATGGCTCAAGGCGATGGCCTCAACGCCGCCACAGCCCGAGCATGACAAACTGAGCCAAGGCCGAGGCGGTCAGCAAAGCACCATAGGTGTACATCTTGCCGGTGGCCCCCAGCAGCAGTCCGACCAGCAGCACCAGCGCATTGAGCCCAAAGCCCCATAAAAAACGAGCTGGCCAGCCGACCACCCAGGGCCTAGCCCCCCGCAGCAAAGGCCAGCGCGGCGCAAGCACTGCCATCAGCCAAGCCAGCCCAGCGGCAGGCGCTAGCCAGTTCAGGAGGTGAGTGAAGAACAGGTAGAAAGTCATCAGGCGGGCGGCTGAGGCAGGCCAGACTCTAGCAGTCATCAACACAGGGCCGCCGGACGGCCGTGACGACAGCAGCCTGGAAAATGCCTGCCGCCCCCATAAATCCAAGGGTAAACCCTCAAGACTGAAATCAAGATGTCAATTTAAATTGACACCCGGCGATGACATGATTGCCGACCACAAGGGTAAATTTATAATTCCGCCATGCCAGTCTGGGCCCTTGGGCTGAACCATCACACGGCACCGCTCGACCTGCGCGGTCGCTTTGCCTTTGCCATCGACCAGGTGGCGCCGACCCTGCAGGGCCTGCGGGCGGCGTTTCAGCGCCAGCCTGAAGCGACCTTGCTGTCCACCTGTAACCGCACAGAAATTTACTGTGCGGGCGAGCGGGCCGAGGTCGATCACACCCTGGACTGGCTGGCCCGCAGTGGCGGAGTATCCCCGGAGTCGCTGCGCGACCACACCTACACCTTGCAGGACGGCGACGCCGCCCGCCACGCTTTCCGGGTGGCCAGCGGGCTGGACTCGATGGTGCTGGGCGAGCCGCAAATCCTGGGTCAGATGAAAGACGCGGTGCGGGCGGCCGACGAGGCCGGTGCCATGGGCACCACCTTGCACCAGCTGTTCCAGCGCTCGTTTGCGGTGGCCAAGGAAGTGCGCACCAGCACCGAGGTCGGTTCGCACAGCATCAGCATGGCGGCGGCGGCGGTGCGGCTGGCCAGTCAGATCTTTGAAGACCTGGGCGAGATTCGGGTGCTGTTTGTCGGTGCCGGCGAAATGATCGATCTGGCGGTGACCCACTTTGCCGCCAAAAACCCCAAGGCCATGGCCATTGCCAACCGCACGCTCGAGCGCGGTGAGAGGCTGGCCAGCCGTTTTGGCGCCGAGGTCATGCCCCTGTCAGAGCTGCCCCAGCGTCTGGGCGAATTTGACGCGGTCATCAGCTGCACCGCCAGCACCCTGCCCATCATCGGCCTGGGCGCGGTCGAGCGGGCCCTCAAGCAACGCCGGCGCCGGCCCATGTTCATGGTCGATCTGGCGGTGCCGCGCGACATCGAGCCCGAAGTCAAACAACTGCAGGACGTCTACCTCTACACCGTCGACGATCTGGCCCGGGTGGTGCAGACCGGCAAGGACAACCGGCAGGCGGCCGTGGCCGAGGCCGAGGTGATCATTGACGAAGGCGTGCAAAACTTCCTGCACTGGATGAAGCAGCGCGCCACCGTGCCCCTGATTCAGCAACTCAATGCCCAGGCCGACCAGTGGCGGGCGGTCGAACTGGCGCGGGCGCGCAAGCTGCTGGCCAAGGGCGAGTCGGTCGAGGCGGTGCTCGAGACCCTCTCGCGTGGGCTGACGCAAAAAATGCTGCACGGCGCCATGGCCGAGCTGCACGGCAGCCAGGCCGACCAGCTCGACAGCACCGCCCAGACCGTCAGCCGCATGTTCCTGCGCGGCCAGGCGCCACGCGACCCCAACGGGCTCTAGCGCCGCCCGCATCGCCCTCGCCCTGGGCGCATCCTGCGGGCACTGCCTTGTGCAGGCCAGCTTCCCGGCAGCCCACCAGGGGCTGCGCCCTCCCCCGATCTGATTTTTCGACCCGGTTTAATGCCGCCCCCATGAAAGACTTTCTTCGCCAGACCCTAGAGCGCCAGTTGCTGCGCTTCGATGAGCTCGACGCGCTGCTGTCGGCCCCCGATGTGGTCAGCGACATGGACCGCTTTCGCAAGCTCACCCGCGAACATGCCGAAGTCAGCGCGCTCAGCGCCCAATACCGGCGCCTGCGCCAACGCGAAGACGACTTGGCCCAGGCACAGGCCCTGCTGGCCGAGCCCGAAATGCGCGAGTTGGCTGAAGAAGAAGTCGCGGCGGCGCAGGCCGATATCGCCCACCTGGACCAGGCGCTGCAGCTCATGCTGGTCCCCAAGGACCCAGACGATACCCGGCCGGCCTTCATGGAAATTCGCGCCGGCACCGGCGGCGACGAGTCGGCCCTGTTCGCCGGCGACTTGCTGCGCATGTACACCCGCTATGCGGAGGGCTGCGGCTGGCGCTGCGAGCTCATCAGCCAGTCGCCCTCTGAGCTCGGCGGCTACAAGGAGGTGGTGCTGCGGATCGAAGGCGCGCCCGATGCGCAAGGCGTGGGCGTCTTCGGCAAGCTGCGCTTTGAGTCGGGCGGACACCGGGTGCAAAGGGTGCCGGCCACCGAGGCCCAGGGCCGCATACACACCAGTGCCTGCACGGTGGCCGTGCTGGCCGAGCCCGATGAAGCCGTAGCGGTGCAAATCAACCCGGCCGAGTTGCGCATCGACACCTACCGCGCCTCGGGCGCGGGCGGCCAGCACATCAACAAAACCGACTCCGCCGTGCGCATCACCCACCTGCCCACCGGCATCGTGGCCGAATGCCAGGACGACCGCAGCCAGCACCGCAACAAGGCCAAGGCCTTGCAGGTGCTGTCGGCCCGCATCCAGGAAAAAGAGCGCAGCGAACGGGCCGCCAAGGACGCCGCTCTGCGCAAGGGCCTGATCGGCAGCGGCGACCGCAGTGACCGCATCCGCACCTACAACTTTCCGCAGGGCCGGCTCACCGATCACCGCATCGGCCTGACGCTCTACAAGCTCGGTCTGATCATGGAGGGCCAGCTCGGCGAAGTGATCAGCGCGCTGCAAGTGGCCCGCGGTGCAGAGCAGTTGGCCGAACTCGAGGCCGCAGCGCCATGACGCTGGCCGAGGCGCTCGCCCTGGCCGAGCGGTCGGGCCTGACGCGCCTGGACGCGCAGTTGTTGCTGCTGCACGCCCTGGCGCGGCCACACCAGCGGGCCTGGCTGATCGCCCACGACCGCGACGCGCTAGAGCCTGAAGCGGCGACCCGTTTTACAGGCCTGTGCGAGCGCCGCCTGGCCGGTGAGCCGGTGGCCTATGTTTGCGGCGAAAAGGAATTTTTCGGCCTCAAGCTCCAGGTCGATGCCCGGGTGCTGGTGCCGCGCCCCGAGACAGAAACGCTGGTCGAGTGGGCGCTGTCCCTGAACCTGCCACCTGCAGCCCGGGTGGTTGATCTAGGTACTGGCAGTGGCGCCATCGCCCTGGCGCTCAAGCAGGCCAGACCCGGCTGGCAGATGAGCGCTGTCGATGCCAGCCAAGCGGCTTTGCAGGTGGCGCAATCCAATGGCTTGGCCCTTGGGCTGGCCGTGGCCTGGCAAGCGGGCGACTGGCTGGCGCAGGCAGGCGGGCCTTTCGACCTGATTGTGAGCAACCCGCCCTATATTGCCGAGGGCGACCCGCACCTGCCGGCCCTGCGCCATGAGCCGCGCATGGCCTTGAGCTCAGGCCCGCAGGGGCTTGACGCCCTGCGCACGCTGATCGCCCAGGCCCCGGCGCGCTTGGCCGAAGGCGGCTGGCTGCTGCTCGAGCACGGCTATGACCAGGCCGAAGCGGTACGCGCTCTGCTGGGCGCGGCCGGCTTGAGCGAGCCGCAAAGCCGGCTGGATCTGGCCGGTATTGAGCGCTGCAGCGGTGCCCGGCTGAGCACGGCTCCCCCTGACTCGGCTGGGGGAATCGGGCAGGGCTGATAATCGCAACACTACGTTTTCGGAGGGCAGACCATGACCGACACCCATCAACGCATCGACCAGATCGTCAAATCCAGCGACGTCGTTCTCTTCATGAAAGGCACCGCCCAATTCCCGATGTGCGGGTTTTCGGGCCGGGCCATCCAGATCCTCAAGGCCTGCGGCGTCAGCCGGCCCGAGACGGTCAATGTGCTCGAGGACGAGGGCATACGTCAGGGCATCAAGGAATACAGCAACTGGCCCACCATTCCGCAGCTCTATGTGAAGGGCGAATTCGTCGGCGGCTCGGACATCATGATGGAAATGTACGAGAGCGGCGAACTGCAGCAGATCATCAAGGGCCAGGCGGGTTAAGCCAGGGCCTTGCCGCCAGGGCCGCGTGGCCAGCACCGCGCGGCCTTTTTCATGGCTGCGCCCAGTACGGGCTCAGTCGGTCATGCCGGTACAGGCGCCCGCATTGGGCATGCCCTTGCATTCGCGCCTGAGGCGAGCGGTACGCTCGGCTCGCGTCTCGCCCGAGCCGGGCGATGAAAGCACCTTGGGTGGACGGTTTGTTTTTTTCTGGGCGGGTTTCTTGGCATCGCTGCCCTGAGCCCCCGCCTCACGCTGGCCGGGGCTGGCCTGGCCAGTGCTGGCTTGAGCGCCCGGACCTGTAGGGGCTGCCGGTAACTGCTGCGCTGCCAGCGGCAGGCTCAGCGCCAAGAACAAAACCTGCACAGCGCCGCGCATGGTCTGCCTTATTGCAAAGGGCCAGTCTCTGCCCCATCGGGCGGGGCTTCGGCGGGCATGCGAAAACTTTCGCTGGCCCAGGCACCGAAATCCATGGCCTTGCAACGCGCCGAACAAAAAGGGCGGCTCGGGTTGTCCGGCCCATAAATGCTTTTGCCGCCGCAAGCGGGGCAGACAACGGTGCGCACGGTGCCGGTTGGGTAGGTATCAGAGCTCATGAAGATAGGGGCCCGCGAGCCGGGCCATCAGGAACAGAGCGTGATTTCCAATTGTGCATCGTCGGTAGACGATTGCACCCGCTGACCGTCAAGTATGGTCATCAAGCGCACGGAAACAACAAGCCGATTGGCACTGATCTCGGGAAACAGGCCCAGCCTAGGGTCTATGCGCAGGCGCATCAACTGATAAGAGCGGCCCTGGGGCAGGCTTTGCTGAAAATGCCCGCCGGTGGCCATCACCTTTTGCGGTGTGCCCGCATCGCGCAGCAGCTTGAGAAGCAGGCCCACCGATTCGGCCAGAGGCAAGAGTCCGGCAATCCAGCGCTGCAGGTCAGCACGGCGCTCTTCGACGCTGCGATGGCGCCAGGCATGGTAGACCGGCAGGTCAAATTCGCAGGTGCCGCCGGGTATGCCCACCCGGCTGCGCAAACTCATCAGCCAGTCGACCTCGGTGAGCGCCTGCCCAGTCTTGCCCGGCAGCTCCTTGAGCGTGTTAAAGCATGCATCGAGCTGGGCGATCACCTGCTCAAGCGCCTGCTCCGAAATCGATGGATTGCCCCGGTAGGCGAGCAGCAAGTGCTTTTGCTTTTCCAGGTCCTTGAGCACATCGGTCTTGAGATCGGCGCGAGCGCCCACCTCCATGATCTCGAACAGCGTGGTGATTGCAAAGTGGTGGTCGGTGGGGCTGCTGCGCCCGACCAGATCGCCAAGCCTGAAAAACAAATGCTGCAGCCGCAGATAGGTCCGAATGCGCTCGTTGAAGGGGTATTCGTAAACAATCACAGCGGCATCGGCTCAAGACGACAAGGGGTATGGACAACGATCATAGCCCGAAGTGTTGCCACACCTGTCGAACCTCGGCCTGCAGCGCCTCGAAGGTAAGGCCCTCATTGCACAGGACCACGTCGGCGGCGCCCAAACGGGCGGCGCGGCTGGCTTGCTGCGCCACAACCTTTTGCACCGCCTCGCGGGCCCAGCCACTGCGCGCCATCACCCGCTCGATCTGCGTCTGGACGCTGCAGTCGACCACCATCACCGCATCGACCTGCGAGCGCCAGCGGCCCGACTCCACCAACAGGGGCACGTCAAACACCACGCAGCGCGCGCCCGCCGCCTGCGCCTCTGCAGCTCGCCGCGCCGTCTCCTGGCTGATCAGTGGATGAACAATCGCTTCGAGCCGCCGGCGCGCAGCCGGGTCGCTGAACGCAAGCTCGCGCATCGCGTCGCGGTCCATGGCCCCGTCCGGCCTGACATACGCAGGGCCGAATTCACGGGCGATGGCCGGCATGGCCAGGCCGCCAGAGAGCGTCAGCGAGCGGGAAATCGCGTCGGCATCGACCACCACTGCGCCCAGGCGCTCGAGCATGGCCGCCACCGTGCTCTTGCCGCTGCCGATGCCGCCGGTCAGCCCCAGCCGCCAGGCTCGAGCCGAGCTGGCTTGATTCACAGCCCCCACCATGCGCCCCCCCAATGCGGAAAAAACAAGAGTATCAGCCCAGCCAGGGCCAGATAGGGTCCGAAGGCCAGGGGCTCGCCCTGGGCCAGGCTGCCATGCAAGCGCCGTGCTAGGCCAATCAGCGCCCCCGCGCCCGACGACAGCAGCACCAAGGGCAACAAGGCCTGCCAGCCCAACCAGGCACCGAGCGCCGCCAGGAGTTTGAAGTCGCCCTGGCCCATGCCCTGCTTGCCCGTCAACAGCCCAAAGCCCCGGTTGACCGACCACAGCAGCCCATAGCCGGCCACCGCGCCCCACAGCGCATCGTTCAGGCCCACGGCCGTCCAGCCCAGGGCCGCGCCAATCAGCCCGGCCCACAGCAAGGGCTGCGTGAGGTCGTCGGGCAGCAGCTGCGTGTCCGCATCGATGCAAGCCAGTGCCAGCAGGCAGGCCGCGTAGCCGGCCCAGGCCAAGGTTGACGCACTCAGACCCCAGCGCCAGGCGCAGGCGGCAAACAGCGCGGCGCAGACCAGTTCCACCACCGGGTCACGCCAGCCTATCGGACGGGCGCAAGAGCGGCATCGCCCGCGCAGCAGCACATAGCCGAGCACCGGCATCAGCTCCCACCACGACAGCACATGGCCGCAGGCCGGGCAGTGCGGGCGGGGGCGCAGCAGCTGAGACAGCGTGTGAGCGGGCGCGTGATCGGGCGCGCCCAGCAAGCCTTGCGGCAAGGGCTCTGCCGGCCGATCCAGCTCAGTCTGCCCAGCCCACTCGGCCCGCTGCGTCTGCTCCGTCTGCCATTGGGCCACGTCCTGCGCCCACTGCTGCTCCATCATGCGCGGCAGCCGGTAGATCACCAGGTTCAGAAAACCGCCCACACACAGGCCCAGCAAGGCGGCCCCCAGCAACAGCGCGGTATCGGCCATCAGACGATCTGCCCCATTTGGAAGACCGGCAGGTACAGCGCCAGCACCAGGCCGCCGACCAGCATGCCCATGACCACGATGGTGGCCGGCTCGATCAGCCGGGTGAGCCGCTCCAGCCGCTCAGCCAGCTCGCTCTCCTGAAACTCCGCTGCCTTTTCGAGCAATTGCTCCAGCGTGCCCGCCGCCTCGCCCACCGCGCACATCTGACGCAGCAGGGGTGAAAACAGCAATGACGGCGCCAACGCCGCATGCAGGCTGCTGCCGCGCAAAACCTCGTCGCGCACCTGCTGCGTGGCCTGCGCATAGGCCAGGTAGCCACTGGCTCCACGCACCGCCTGCAAGGCCTCGGCCAGTGGCAGGCCGGCGCCCAGCAAGGTGGCCAGGGTGCGACTCCAGCGCACCTGAGCGGCCTGCCGCAGCATGGCGCCCCACAGTGGCAGCTCGAGCACCGCGGCGTCCAAGCGCTGCACCAGCTGCGGGCTGCGGGCCCAAGCCTGCCGCGCCGCCAGGCCCAAGACCAGCAAACCCAGCAGCAAGGCAGGCCCCCACTGCAACAGCCAGCGGCTGCCTGCAATCACCCACTGGGTGGCCCAGGGCAGCGGGGCGCCAAAAGAGGCGAAGGTGCTTTCAAAGGCCGGCACCACCGTCACCATGATCAGGGTCAGCACCGCCGCCGCCACGGCCAGCACCACCGCCGGATAAAGCAGCGCGGCGCGCAACTGGCGCGTCAGGGCTTCGGTTTGCTCCAGATGCCGCGCCAGGCGCTCGAGCAGCTGCTCGAGCCGACCCGAGAGCTCGCCGGCTTCGACCAAAGCCAGATAACGCTCGCTAAAAATCGGCCGCTGCCTGCGCATGGCCGCCGCCAGGCTCAGGCCCTGCTCGAGGTCGGCGTGTAGCTGAGCGAGCAGTTGCTGCACCGCCGGCTGAGCCTGACTGCGGGAGAGCATCTGCAGGGCCTGCAGCAGGGGCAGGCCGGCGCCCAGCAGGACCGCCAGCTGCCGAGTGAGGTTGGCCAAATCGCCCCTGCTCAGCTTGCGCAGCCGTCGCCGCTCCACCAGCTGCACATTCAGCGGCCGCAAGCCCTGACGGCGAAGCAAGGCGCGCAAGGCGTTTTCGCCGCTGGCGCGGCTGCGCCCGCGCTGCAAACGGCCATCGGCGTCACGGGCCGACCAATCGAAGGTTTGCTCAGACTCGCGCGGCGGCCCGGACCGCGCCAAGGCGCGTTGATTCACGCCCTGCCCTCGGCACAGGGCCGGTCGCAGCAATTTAAAAATACGGCAGGTGCGCTAGGCATGGGTGTGGGCCAGGACTTCTTCAACACTGGTCTGGCCCAGTTTAACTTTGGCCCAAGCGGCCTGCCGCAGGTCCAGCACGCCTTCGGCTGCGGCCTGGCGCGCCATTTCGGCGGTACCCGCTTCGCGCAGTATCAGCTCGGCCATGACGGTACTGACCGGCATGATTTCAAACACGCCCACCCGCCCCAAATAGCCGCCATGACAAAGTGAGCAGCCCTGCGCCCGGTAGACCGGCCAGTCGGCAGCCAGCCACTGCGGCGGACAGTGCGCGTCGCGCAAGAGCGCCTCGGGCCGTTCAACCGCCTGGCGGCAGTGGGTACACAGTCGGCGCAACAGGCGCTGCGCGGTGATCAGCACCACACTGGCGGCGATGTTGTGTGCGGCCACGCCCATCTGCCGCAGGCGCAGCAAGGTGCTCGGCGCGTCATTGGTGTGCAGGGTGGAAAACACCAGATGCCCGGTCTGCGCCGCCTTGAGCGCCATGTCGGCTGTCTCCAGGTCGCGGATCTCGCCGACCATGATCACATCTGGATCCTGGCGCAAAAAAGCGCGCAGGGCGGTGGCGAAGTCCAGCCCCGCCTTTTCATTGATGCTGACCTGGTTGATGCCCGGCAACATGATCTCGACCGGGTCTTCGGCGGTGCAGATATTGATGCCAGGGCGGTTGAGCCACTGCAGGCAGCTGTACATGGACAGCGTCTTGCCCGAGCCAGTCGGCCCGGTGACCAACACCATGCCATGGGGGCGGGCCAAGGCCTGCAGCAGCGTGGCTTGCTGGGCGCTGTCAGAGCCCAGGGCGTCGAGCGCCAGCTGCGCCGGCGCGGCGTCAATCAGGCGCAGCACCAGCTTTTCGCCATGCACGGTTGGCAGGCTGCTGACCCGAAAGTCGGCCGCGGCTGCACCCGGCAGGCTCAAACTCAGCCGGCCATCTTGCGGCAGCCGCTTTTCTGCGATGTCGAGCTTGGCCAAGACCTTGATGCGCGAGACCAGCCGGTCGCGCAAGGCCAGCGGCGGCGCCAAGCAAGGCCGCAATTGGCCGTCGATACGAATGCGGACGCGAAAGCTGCCCTCGTAAGGCTCGAAGTGCAGGTCGGAAGCCCTGAGTTCATAGGCCAGCAGCAGCAGCCGATCGAGCAGGCGCACCACCGAGCCCTCGTCGGCAGCACCAGCCCTGAGCAAAGCCTGCAGCTCACTGCGGGCAGCGTCCAGGGCGGTGGAAGTGACCATGCCTGATGATCACACCAGACACCCTAATGAATACCTAGGTATTACACCGAGTCCTTGCCGGCTCCAGCCCTCCAAGCGCTCAGGCCTTGGCCACCGGCCGCCCCGTCATGAAGGCCGTCTGAAGCGCCTCCACCTCGGGAAAGCCAATGAAATCCTTGAATTCGTCCATCTGCGCCACCGCCTGGGGAAGCTTGGCCGTCTGGTGGTGTTGGGCCAGATGGGCGAAGTTCGCTTGCAGGGCTCTGTAAGCCGTCAACAGCCCTACCAGCGGGTGTACAGCCAAGCCAGCAACTTCCTGCACCTGCTGGGGGCTCAGGTCGGTCTCTAGCCAACCCAACAGTTGCAGCGACAGCGGCCGACCGCAGGCTTCGCGCAGACGCTTGAGGCCCGCGAAATCCTTGAAGCAGCGGCTGATGGGCTGGATCAGGTCTGCGCCGGCCTCGACATACATCTTGGCGCGGACGATCGCCTCTTCTTCGGTCAGGGCATCGGTGCGGGCAACGATGATGAGGTCAGGGTCTTGCCGGGCATAGACCGCCGCACGGATCTTGGCCGCGCTTTCCTCGGGCGGCAGGATCTCGATGACGGAGGCCACACAAGGGCAGCGCTTGGGCACTTCCTGGTCTTCAAAAATGACCGCACTCACACCCGCGCGCTCAAACTCGCGCACGGTGCGCATCACGTTGATGGCGTTGCCATAGCCGGTATCGGTATCGGCGATGACAGGGATCTTCAGCGCTGCTGTGACGTTTTGCACCACCGACAGGTTCTCGGTCATGGTGTAGATCTCGACATCGGGCTCGCCCAGCAGCGAGGCCGACACCGCATAGCCCGAGGTCATGACCGCGGCAAAGCCGGCGTTCTCGGCCACCTTGGCCGACAGGGCGTCATACACACCGGCAGTCCAGACGGTTTGACCGGCGCGCAGGGCTTTGGCAAAAGGGCTTCGATCAGGAACCATGCTTGTCCTCACTTTGGGTGGCTTTCAAATATCCGATGATGCCACCGGCAGCAATCATGAGGCTGTCACTTTCGGACAGCGGCTCAAAAGGCAGGCTGGTGCCGCGGCTGTGATTGCGCACACAGCCGGCTTGCCAGTCAATTTCAAGTTCGTCCCAACGGCTGATCGCCTTCAAGATGCCGGGGCAAGCCACCTGCGGGAAACCCTGGGCCACCTCGCCGCGCCAGTAGCCGGGCGAAAAGCTCTCGGCAATCAGGCCGCGTATGCCCAGGTGGCGCATGCCGATGAGCGGCGGGTAATGCGGGTGTCCGTAGCCAAAGTTGACGCCGCCCACCAGCACATCGCCGACCTGTACCTTCTTGGCGAAATCGGGGTCCTGCTCCTTCATGGCCACCGCAGCGAGTTCGGCCGGATCCTTGAGCTTGATGTTCTTGACGCCGATGATCTGGTCCACATCGAAGTCGGCCTCTTCGAAGATGTAGGCCACACGGCCGCGCACCTGGGGCATCTGCATGGGCTTACCTCAGATAGGGGCGCGGATCGGCGATCGCCCCCTCAATGGCCGCAGCAGCGACAGCCGCGGCGTTGACGATGTAGATCTGCGAATCGGTGCTGCCCATGCGGCCAGACACGTTAAGGGTACCGGTCGAGACCGCCTTTTGCCCCGCCGACATGACACCAATACGGCCAAAGCAGTAGTCGCAGGATGGCGATGAAACAAAAGCGCCGGCAGCCACCAAATCGGTGATCAAGCCCTCGGCCGCAGCCTGCCGCATGATCTCCTGGCTGGTGGGCACCACATGCAGCTGAAAGCCCTCGCGCACCGAACGCCCGCGCAGCACCTGCGCCGCCGCGCGCAGGTCTTCGATGCGGCCCGAGGCGCAAGAGCCCAGATAACCCACCTGCACCTCGGTGCCGATGTAGTCCTTAAGGTCGCGGGTATGGGCCGGGCTGGGCGGCACCACCACCACCGGCTCAAGCGCAGAGACGTCGATCACATGCCTTTGGGCGTAAACCGCATCAGCATCGGACCACACCGGATCGAGCGCAATGCGCGAACGCGAGCTGCTGTAGCCCAGCGTCAGCTCATCCGGGTTGATGATGGCGGTGACCGCGCCGGTGAACATGGCCAGGCAGGTGATGGTCTGACGGCCGTCTATGCTCATCTGATCGATCACCGAGCCGCCGAGCTCAAGCACCTGCGCCCGGCAGCCGGCGGCGCCCAGCACGCGCACGATGTGGTGAAACACATCGCGGGCCATGACGCCCGGCTGCAACTGCCCGACCAGATCGACCCGGGTGGTGGCCGGCACCGCCAAGCGAATGTTCTCGTTGACGAAGGCTTCGACCAGGTGTCGACGCACACCGATGGCAAGGGTGCCGAAAGTACCCAGTTGCGATATGTGTCCGTCAAAATGCACCACAAACGCACCCGGCGTGGCATAGCCGAGCTCGCTGGCCACCTGATGGCCTATGCCCTTGCGCTCATAGACCGGCACCTGGTTGAGCCGCCCCCAGTCGCGGGTGTTTTGGTGCAGGTCTTCTTCCTGCGGGGTGATGGCCGGCACCATGTGGTCGATGAACAGGGCATAGCGGCTGGGGTCGCGCACCCCGCTCATGCCGAACTCTTCCTTCATCTGCTTGAAGATGACGTCGGTATAACCGGGAAAGTCATAGGAGACCACGAAGTCGGGACGCACCCGCAGGTTGTCTCCCGGTCGCACCAAGGCCTGGCCGCTGGCGCGGGCGAGAATTTTTTCGGTAATGGTCGATCCCAAGATCGCTCCTCCTTTGGTCTGAGGGAATTCTGAACGACGCCTAGTTGACCATCTCTAGTGTTTACCCCATGAGGGTCTCGAAGGTGCCTTCCTAGAATGCGCCCAGCGTCAGAGGCAGACGCAAAGATATTTATAAATAAAGAGGGATGCTCAAACACACCGCACTGTCGCCCGAGTTGGGCCTGGCCATCGAAGGACTCGATGTCTCCCAAGCGCTGCCCGACGAGTTGATCGCTGAACTCAGGCGACTGCTGCACACCCACGGCCTTTTGCTGTTTCGCCATCAGCACCTGGACGATGGACAGCAGGCCCGACTGGCGCGCTACTTTGGCCGCTTTTCTCGCCAAGGGCCGGTGCAAAAGACCAGCAGCGATATCACTTACGTATCCAACACCCGCACCGACGGCACCTTCGGCAAGGGCGAGCTGCTCTTCCATTCCGACCAGTGCTACTACCCCTATCCGATGAAGGCCATCATGCTCTACGGCGTGGAGGTGGCGCAGCGCGGCGGTCATACCCTGTTTACCCACACCGGCCGGGTGCTCGACAGGCTTTCGCCGGCCACCGTTGACTTGCTAAAAAGCAGCCAGGTCCGCCACCAGTTCCACTACGGCGATGTGGACTACGGCCAGGGCGTCGATGCCAAAGTGGAAAAGATCACTGTCAGTCATGTGCATCCAGCCATCGCGCAGCACCCCTGGTCGGATCAACGCATCGTGATGATCAGCCAGGCCACCGCCACCGATATCGTCGGCCTAGCGCAAGAGCGCAGCAGCGCCGTGATTGACGAAGTCAATCAGGCCCTGAGCGATCCCGCCTTTGTTTACGAGCACCATTGGGCCGAGGGCGACCTGGTGATCTGGGACAACCTGCTGCTGCAGCATGCCAGGCCCGACTTTGACCCCAGCGAGCGCCGCACCCTGCGCCGCTGCGCCCTGGCCCACGAGCTCGAGCCCACCGCCGCGCCATGACAGCGGCCAACACCAGCGTGGCGCGCATCGGGCCCTACACCATCACCCGCATTGAAGAAATGCTCACGCCGGGCTTTCGGCCTGAGTTTTTGTTTCCGGACTTCGACGCGCAGGTGCTGCAGTCGCATCCGCAGCTCAAGACCGAGGGCTTCTGGCACGCGGGCAGCGAGCGGCTGATGTCGAGCATGCATTCCTGGCTGCTGCAAAGCGAGCAACACACCATCCTGATCGACACCGGCTGCGGCAACCTCAAGACCCGCGCCCTGCCCTTGTTCGAGCGCTTCCACCAGTTGCAACATCCCTATCTGGAGCGCCTGCGTGCAGCCGGGGTGGCGCCAGAAGATGTCACCCTGGTCATCAATACCCATCTGCATGTGGACCATGTGGGCTGGAACACCCGTCTTGAAGGCGGGCGATGGGTGCCGACCTTCCCACGCGCACGCTATATCTGGGGCGCGGCCGAATGGGCCCACTGGAGCGCGCAGGGGCAAGGCAGCGCCAAGCTGCCCGAAAACCTGCCGGTGATCGCCGACAGCGTGCAGCCGGTGGTCGACGCCGGCCTGAGCGAGCTGGCCGACGACATCAGCACCGTGCTGCCCGGCCTGAGCCTGCAGAGCCTGCCCGGGCACACCGCCGGCCAGATGATGGTGGTGCTCGACGACGGACAGCAATGCGCGGTATTTCCCGGCGACGCCTTGCATCAACCCCTGCAGGTCTACCGGCCCGACTGGAACAGCCGCTTTTGTGAAGACGCGCAGACCGCCCGCCACAGCCGGCATCGCCTGCTCGAGTTTTGCGCCGAGCGCCAGGCCCTGCTCTTTCCAGCCCACTTCGGCGCGCCGCATGCTGGATGCATTCGCCGCAAGGCAGCGGCTTACAGCTTCGAGCCTGTGCAATAAACGTATCTTTTTTTCACCCGCAACCTCAACCCGATAGGAGACAAAACCATGATTACAAGCAAACGACACTGGGTCAAAACCCTGCTGTGCGCCACGCTGGCGCTGGGCACGGCCGGTGCCTGGGCCCAGGCCAAGCCACCGGTGCGCATTGCCGCCATCAACCCGCTGTCGGGCGCGGGCGCCTTTGACGGCCAGCTCGCCCTGGAAGGCATGCAGGCCATGGTGGCCATCATCAATGCCAATGGCGGCGTGCTGGGCGGGCGGCAGCTGCAGCTGGTGACCTATGACGACAAGGGATCGCCCGAAGAAGGCGTGTCGGCCGCCAAGCGCGCCATCGAGCAAGACAAGGTCGACCTGATCGTCGGCGGCTGGTTCAGCGCGGTGGCACTGGGCCAGAAAGAGGTCACCCGCGACAAGATCATCCACATGGTCACCTCGGCGCAACATCCCAAGGTCACAGAAGAAGGGCACAACCTGCTGTTCAGGCTCAACGCCACATCGACCATGATGTCGGACCGCTATGCCCGCTTCATCTGCGAGAACATCAAGCCCAAGTCGGTGGCCTTCATCACCATCAATGACGACTACGGCCGCCTGGAGGTCGACAACTACAGAAAGCTGCTCAGCGCCTGCAACATCGAGGTCAAGGGCAACGAGTTCTACAACCGTACTGACACCGACTTCAGCACCGCGCTGACCAAGCTGCGCAGCCAAAGCCCGGATGCCATCTATGTCTCGGCGATCAACACCTCGCAAGGCGCCACCATCTACCGCCAGCTGCGTCAAAGCGGCCACCGTGGGACCATCATTGCGTCGGCCGGCAATATGAACCCCAAGCTGGTTGAGCTCTCGGGCCCGGCGCTCGAAGGCGTCTACTCGATCTCGCTGTTCTCGCCCGAAAGCCAGCGCCCGATGTCGCGCCGCTGGATCGAGCAATACGGCAAGATGTTCAAGAACGAGCCCTCCTTCATCGGTTCGCTGGGCGCGCAAGCCGTGGAAGTGCTGGCAGGCGCGATTGAAAAAGCCGGCGACCCGCGCGCCTACGACAAGATCTCCGCGGCCATCCGTGGCCAGAGGTGGAACACCCTGCTGGGCGATGTGAACTTCAGCGACAAGGGCCAGGCCATGCAAAGCATCTATCTGGTGCAGGTCAAGGACAAGAAGATCATCGCCGTCAACAACTGATACTCCCCACACGGGCGCGCCACCGGGGCGCGCCCTTTGAGGCTTTTGCATGGTTTTTCTTCAACAAGTGATCAACGGGCTGGCCAATGGCATGGGCTATGTGCTCATTGCCATGGGCCTGACCCTGGTCTTCGGCGTGCTGCGCATCGTCAACTTTGCCCATGGCGAGTTCTACATGCTTGGCGCCTACGCCACCTATTACTGCCTCAAGGTCCTGGGCCTGGGCTACGTCCCCTCGCTGCTGCTGGCCACCGTGCTGGTGGCAGCAGCGGGCATCGCGGCCAACCGGTTCTTCTTTGAACCGCTGAAAAAAGAGCATGAGTTCACCATCTTGCTGTCCAGCCTGGGACTGGCGCTGCTGATGACCAATCTGGCCGAAGCCGTCTTCGGCGCCGATCCGAAATACATGGACACCCCCTATTCCGACGAGATGATTAACCTCGGCGACATCACCGTCACCCAGCAGCGGGTGGGCGTGATCCTGGTGGCCAGCGTGCTGATTGCCGCGGTCTATTGGTTCATCCGCTACACCCGCATGGGCAAGATGATGCAGGCCACCGCGCAAGAGCCCGCCGGCGCGGCGCTGACCGGCATCAACACGCGCTTTGTGCATGCCTACACCTTTGCCCTGGCCTGCGCGCTGGCGGCTCTGGCCGGTGCCCTGGTCGGGCCGACCGCCATGCTCTTTCCCACCGTCGGCGATTGGGCAGTGCTCAAAGGCTTCATTGTGGTGGTCATGGGCGGCCTGGGCAGCGTCACCGGCGCACTGTTTGGCGGACTGATCCTGGGCGTGGCCGAATCGCTGGGCGGTGGCTATATCTCCATGGGCTTCAAGGACGCCATTGGCTACGCGATCATCATCGTGGTCCTGCTCTGGCGGCCCAACGGCCTGTTCAACCCGCCCCCCATGCGCAAATGACAAGCCAACCCTCTCGCAACTGGGCCTGGGGCCTGGCCCTGCTGGGCGCGCTGCTGGCGCCACTGGTGGTCGGCAACGACTTCATCTTGCACATGATGACCCTGTGGGCTATTTACAGCCTGCTGGCGTTGAGCCTGAACATCATCATTGGCTATCTGGGCGAGCTCAGCTTCGGCCACGCCGCCTTCTTTGGCATCGGCGCCTACACCTCGGCCCTGCTGGTGATGAACCTGGGCCTGCCCGTCTGGTGGGGGCCGGTATTGGCCGGCGTGGTGGCCGGGCTGTTCGGGCTGGTGATTGGCTTTGTGGCGCTGCGCATCGTCGGGCCGCAGTTTGCCATCCTCACCCTGGGCTTTGGCGCCATCTTGCAGACCATCACCAACTACTGGGTTGACGTCACCCGCGGCCCCATGGGCATATCGCAAATCCCGGCCTTTCGCATCGACAGCCTGGGCCTGGATTTCGCCCTGGCCCAGAACATGTATTTCTTGGCGCTGGGTTTTCTGGTGCTGGGCATCTATGCCTGCCGCGCCCTGGAGAAAAGCCGTACCGGCCGGGCTTATGTGGCGGTGCGCGAAAACCCCGAACTGGCCCAGTCCATAGGCATCGATACCTTTCGCACCAAGTGGATGGCCTTTACCGTGGCCACCGCCATGGCCGGCGTGGGCGGCTCGCTCTATGGTCACTACCTGCGCGTCATC
The DNA here is from genome assembly GCA_044352515.1 of Polaromonas sp. GTDB lineage: Bacteria > Pseudomonadota > Gammaproteobacteria > Burkholderiales > Burkholderiaceae_C > Polaromonas. The sequence goes on along the minus strand of JBILDR010000004.1, from coordinate 19,657 downwards.
ACCCCCGAACTGATGTCGCTGACCTATATGTCGGCGCTGGTGATCATGGTCATCGTCGGCGGCAAGGGCACCACCCTGGGTCCGATCGTGGGCGCCCTGGTCTACATCGTCTTGCTGGAATGGCTGCGCGCGGTCGGCTCCTGGCGCATGGTGGTGTTTGCCGCCCTGCTGATCGGCTGTGTGCTGTTCCTGCCCGGCGGGCTGGTCAGCCTGTGGCAGCGCCTGCTGCAGCGCAGGGGGCGCTCATGAGCGAGAACACCAACTTGCTGCAGGTCCAAGGCCTGAGCCGGCGCTTTGGCGGACTGGTGGCGGTACAGGACGTGAGTTTTTCAGTGGCCGCTGGCGAGGTGGTCGGCCTGATCGGCCCCAACGGCGCGGGTAAGACCACCCTCTTCAATATGGTGGCCGGCCTGATGCCGCCCAGCGAAGGCCGCATCGTCTTTGGAGGGCGCGACTGCACGCCGCTGGCCAGCCACGAGATGGCCAGGCTGGGCGTGGCCCGCACCTTCCAGATCACCAGCCTGTTCCCTCACTTAAACGTGCTCGACAACATCCGCACCGGCCGCTATGTGCGCCAGCAGCAGGGCTGGCTGGGCGCCTTTTTACGCCGGTCAGCCTGGCGCCAAGAGGAGGCGCAGGTGCAGGCCATGGCCCTGGAAATCCTCGACTTTGTTGGCCTGGCCCACCGCAGCGAGATGCTGGCCCACGCCCTGCCCTATGGCGAGCAGCGCAAGCTGGAAATCGCCATCGCGCTGGCCAGCGGGCCGCACCTGCTGCTGCTCGACGAACCGGCAGCGGGCATGAACCCGGACGAAGGTGCCAAGCTGGTGCAAATGATCCAGCGCATCCGCGAGCGCGGTATCACTGTATTGCTCGTCGAGCATCACATGAAAGTGGTGATGGGCGTGTGCGACCGGGTGATCGTGCTCGACAGCGGCCGCAAGATCGCCGAAGGCCGGCCGGCAGAGGTGGTCAACAACCCCGAGGTGATCCGGGTCTACCTGGGCAGGGAGAAGGTGGATGCTTGAGTTGCAGGATCTGAGCGTGGCCTACGGCCACCGCGTCGCGCTGCAGGGCATCAGCCTGACGGTGGGCGCCGGTGAGATCGTCACCCTGGTCGGTGGCAACGGCGCCGGCAAGTCCACCACGCTCAAGACGATTTCAGGCCTGCTGCGTCCGCGCAGCGGTCAGATTGTTTTTGAGGGCCAGCGCATCGACGCTCTGGCGCCCCACCAGATTCTGGCGCTGGGCCTGGCCCATGTACCCGAAGGCCGGCTGCTGTTCAAGGACATGAGCGTGTGGGAACACCTGGAATTGGGCGCGCTGCGCGCGCCCGAGCAGGGAGCCCCCTTTGAGCAGACGCTGGAGTGGGTGCTGGGCTTGTTCCCCATCCTCAGGGAAAGGCGCGATCAAAAAGCCGGCACGCTCTCGGGCGGGCAGCAGCAGATGCTGGCCATTGCCCGCGGCCTGATGTCGAGGCCGCGCCTGCTCATGCTCGACGAGCCTTCGCTCGGGCTGGCACCCATCGTGGTCGATACCCTGGCCGACATCATCGTGCAGCTCAACGCCGGCGGCATGGCAGTCCTGCTGGTCGAGCAGCGGGTGGATCTGGCGCTGCGCATCTCGCAGCGGGCCTATGTGCTCGAGACTGGCCGCATCGTGATGCAGGGTGCGAGCCAAGAGGTCATGCAGGACCCCGCCATCAAGTCGGCCTATCTCGGCCTGTAGGAAGCCACACCATGAGCATACAAGCACCGAAAGGCCGCTTCGAGGGCTATCTGCAGCGCGAGGTTCCGGCCGAAGACAGCCTGCTGACCCACACCGGGCCGGGCACGCCCATGGGCGAGGCGATGCGGCGCCACTGGCAGCCGGTGTGCCTGTCGTCTCAGTTGCAGGACCTGCCGGTCAAGGTGCGCATCCTCGGCCAAGATCTGGTGGCGCTGCGCACCAAAGCCGGCCAGAGTGCCTTGCTGCACCTGCACTGCTGCCACCGCGGCGCCTCACTGGAGTTTGGCCGCATCACCGATTGCGGCATCGTCTGCTGCTACCACGGCTGGCACTACGGCATCGACGGCCAGCTCTTGAACGCGCCGGCCGAGCCGCCCGACAGTCCACTGTTGCGCAAAGTGCGGCAAGGCGCCTACCCAACGATAGAGCGGCACGGCCTGGTCTTTGCCTACCTGGGGCATCCCGAGCAGATGCCGGCCTTCCCCGACTACGACACCTTCAACCTGCCCGATGTTCAATACCGGCCTTATGCCCTGTCGCACGACTGCAACTGGCTGCAGGTGCATGAGAACCTGATGGATCCCCTGCATGCGGTCTTCTTGCACAGCCGCATGGGCGAGATCCAACTGACCGAAGCCTGGGGCGAGATGCCGGCCACCGACTGGTTCGAGCACGGCGACCGGGTTTGCTACCTGACCTCACGGCGCATCGGCCAGAACGTCTGGATACGCTTTAATGAAGTGGGCTTTCCAAACTTCGGCCAGGTTGCCGGTTTCTGGGAAGACGGCCAGCAAGAAAAATTCTTCGAGCGGGTCGGTGCCACCCGCTGGACCGTGCCTATCGACGACACCCATTGCTGGATCTTCGGTCTGCGCCATTTCAGCGACGCGCTGGAGGTCAAGGGCATAGGCAAGCCGGATCAGGTGGGGTTCGAGCAGATCGACATCTATGGCCAGACCCGGCACCGCAGCTACGAAGAGATGCAGCGCAACACCGGCGACTGGGAGGCCGAGGTCTCGCAGCGTCCCATCGCGGTCCACGCTCTGGAGCACCGAGGCAGCTCGGACCGGGGGGTGATGCTGCTGCGCCGCCACCTGGCACGCGGCATCGAACAGGCGCTGGCGAGCCCGGCGGCGGTCGAGCAGCAGGTACCGACCTGGACCTGCAATGTGGTGCTGCGTCAACCCGCTGCGCCAGGTGCAGACGATAGCCAGTTACTGCTCAGCCTGGCGCATCAAATCAAGGAGGTGGTGCTGCAAGCCGACAGCCTGCCCCCCTTGCAGCGGCGCGAGCAAATTGAGCGTGGCTTGCGCAATTTGAGCGTAGCCTCGGTGACGGCATAGAAGCTATCGGCGGCACGCGAGCCTTATTCGGTGAGTTGGTGAACGCCGAACGCGCGCGCCTGGGCACCGTGGCCAAGGCGGCGCGTATGAAGAACGACTGAGGCCTGGCCATCCTGTTTCAGCCCGCCAGCGCCGCAGCAAGGCGGTGACGCGCAGGGTCTGTCCCCCATACCGTGCTCGGCAGTGGAATGGTTGTAGCATGACGCATTGCCGCCCCCATACACGCGCTCATGCATTGCTTAGTCGGCCCGGAGAAATTCGATGCTCTACAAACTGCTGCACAGGTTTGGACTTTTAGCCCTGCTCTTGATGAGCAGCCTGGCCATGGCCGTTGAAGAGCCCCGCTACGAAGTCATCAGCGCTCAAGGCGACTTTGAGCTCAGGCGTTATCAGGCGCTGCTGGTCGCGCAGACGGTGGTCGAGGGGGATATGGACCAGGCCTCCCGCAAGGGCTTTCAGCTGCTGGCCGACTTCATCTTCGGCAACAACCAGACCAGCGAGGGCTCAGCCAAGATCGCTATGACGGCACCGGTCACCATGGAGCCCCAGTCGGCCAAGATCGCCATGACAGCACCGGTCACCCTGCAAGCACAGGCCGGACTGCCTGAGTCGGGGCCCTGGCGGATGCACTTTGTCATGCCCAGCCAGTACACCCTGGCCAGCATACCCAAGCCGCGCAACCCCGCGGTGCAACTGCGCGAGCTACCGCCCCAGTGGTTTGTGGCTCACAAATTTTCCGGATTCACCACCGAATCGCGGGTAGCGTCCAAAACGCAGGAGGCCGCGCAATGGGCCCGGCAGCAGGCCCTGTCTCCGACCAGCGCCCCCCAACTGGCGCGTTACGACCCGCCCTGGACCCCGCCCATGTTTCGCCGCAACGAGATCCTGATCGAGGTGTCGGCGCCGCCCGCCAAGTCCCCCTGATATGCAAGAGCAAAGTAAGTTACCCACCCTGCGCGACATCAGCAGCCATGTGCTGCATGTGTCGAACAAGACCAATTGGTGGTTCCTGTCGGTACGCGATTCCAGCGGCGCCATCGGCTGGGGTGAAGGCTCGCTCAACGGCTGGGAGCCGGCACTCGATGCCTTGACGGCGCAGCAGCGTTCGTCCTGGCTCGGGCTGGACCTTCATCAGGCCGTCCAGGAGGCGCAAGCCTGGCCCGGACCCGTGAGCGGCCTGCTTGGCGCTGCGGTAGCCAGCGCGTTGTTGCAGGCCCTGCTCAGCCTGCAGGCGCAGCACGCTGGCCTGGCCCCCTATGCGCTGCTCGGCACCGCGCAGCGTGAGCAACTGCCCCTGTATGCCAACATCAACCGGGCGACCGTCGATCGAAGCCCCGCCGGTTTTGCAGCCACCGCCCGACGCGCGCAGGCCCAGGGCTTCCAGCGCTTCAAGGCAGCGCCTTTTGATGGGCTGACTCCTGCTATGTGCGCGACTGCCGATGGGCAAGCGCGCATACACCACGGCATCGACTGCCTGCTGGCCTTGCGCGATGCGATCGGCCCACAGGCCGAGCTCATGGTCGACTGCCACTGGCGCTTTGACGAAGAACACGCCCTGCAGACCCTGCGCGATTTGCAGCCAGTGGGCCTGCGTTGGTTTGAATGCCCGCTTGCCGAAACCCATGCCAACTGGAATGCGATCCGGCGCATCCGTAGCGCAGCCAATGCCATGGGCGTGCAACTGGCGGCCGCTGAAACCCAGGTGGGGCTGGCCGCCTTTCAGACCCTGTTCGACGAGGCCCTCTACGATGTGGTGATGCCTGACGTGAAGTACTGCGGCGGGCCTTGGGAGATGCTGCGCATCGCGCAGCGGGCGGCCGAGCATGGCGTCGGCTTTTCCCCCCACAACCCGACCGGGCCAGTGTGCACCTGGCAGAGTCTGCAGGTCGGCCTGGCCGCGCCCGTGTGTGAGATGCTGGAATTGCAGTTCGAAGAAAGCGAGTTGAGCGACACGGTCAGCACTGGGGTGGACCTGCAGATCAGGCAGGGCTGTCTACAGCAGCCTTTGGCCGCGGCATCGGTGCAGCAACTCGATGCGTCCTTGCTAGCCGCCCACCCCTACCAAGCGGTGCCGCCGGGCATTGAATCCCTGCTCAATCGCTGAGCCAGGCCCGCCCGCGCAGGCCTACTCGGCGCGAATGTTTCTTTCAGCCGCCAGCTTCTTCCAGCGTGCCACATCGCCACTGACCCGTGCGGCAAAAGCCTGCGGGGTGGTGCCAGCCGGATCACAAGAGCTCAGGGCCAGCCTGGCCTTGATCTCAGGCTGCTCCAGCGCCTGATTGATCACGCCGTTGATGCGCTCGACGATGGCTTGGGGGGTGCCGGCAGGAGCCAGCACGCCGAACCAGGCCACGGTTTCAAAGCCAGGCAGAAACTCGGCCAGTGCCGGCACATCGGGCAGGCTGTGGTGGCGCCGTGCGGTGGTCACCGCCAAGGCCTTGACCTTGCCTGCCTTGATCTGCGCAGCCCAGGGCGGCAGGTTGCCTATCATCACCTGGGACTCACCGGCGAGCACCGCCGCCACCGCCGGCGCGGAGCCCTTGTAGGGAATATGGGCCATGTCGATGCCGCTCAGGCTCTTGAACAGCTCGGCCGACAAATGGGCAGAACTGCCAACACCCCCGGAGGCGTAATTGAGCTGACCTGCATTGCCCTTGGCATAGGCAATGAACTCGTTGACGCTGGAGGCCTTGATGCCGGGTGTGAGCACCATCACATTGGGCGCGGTGCAGATCATGGCCACAGGAACGAAATCGCGCACGATGTCATAGGGCAACTTGGGATAGATGCCGCCATTGACACCGTGAGAGCCGGCATTGCCCACGATCATGGTGTAGCCGTCGGCCGGCGACTTGGCCACTGCATCCGAACCGAGCACACCCCCCGCGCCGGGCCGGTTCTCGATCACCACCGGCTGACCGAGATCGCGGGAGATCCGCTCAGCCAGCAAGCGGCCGACGATGTCCGACCCATCGCCGGGCGTGCTGGGCACCACCCAACGTATGGGCTTGGTGGGGTAGCTCTGCGCCCAAGCAAGGCCGAGTTGAAGAAACAAAACTCCACTGCAAATCCATGGGCGCAACATCGTGTCTCCTTGTCGGGTGAAAGTGGCAGCCGCAGATCCTAGCAGAGCACTCCGCGTCCTTACTTGCCTTTAAGCAAGCCGTGCACTGCGCAAAGCTGGGCCAGCGAGGGTTCAGGGAGGGCTCAGCGAGCCCGCTCTATCTTTAGCGTTCTGACGTTGACCCGGTACACGAGCGGCGCGCTGCTGTGCGCAGCCTTGTCACCTTTGCACGCAAGGTCGGTCCTGACGGTCAGGAACTCGGGCATCGAGTCCTTGCGGCGCAGAACCAGTACCTCAGTTGCGATGATCCATTCCTCTTGGCCCAGGCCGCTGCCGCAGGAATAAGAGCCGGTGTTGATGAATCCGAGGTCGATGACCGAGCGGCTCAGGCGGCCCACAGGCTCCAGGCTGGCGAGAAAATAGGCGTTGCCTGTTTCCGTCACCCCCTGTCCGGTAAAGCCAGCCGCCATGGCGATCAGCAGGCGGCGGCTCCCGAGGTCGACCGTCTTCAGATCGATCCGAAGCTGCCCTACGCCGCCAAGCCCGCCCAGCTCCTTCGATTGCGCGGCGAGCTTCCAACGACCCTGGGCAAACTCCAAGACCGAGATGATCATCTTGGGCACGCAGGCGCGGCAGTCAGGTCGAGTGCCGGTGGCGGCGTCTATTTCCACCACTTCAGTGATGCCCAGCGCCAGCGATTCGGCCCCGGTCAAGGACAGGCGCTGAAGGTGGACCAAGCCTGCGGTCTTATTCTGACCCAGGATGACTTCTGACGGACTTTGTCGAGCGCCAGACAGAGCCAGGGACAGCGCGCCTTGCGCACTGATGCAGGACTTCTGGTGGGGAGGATCGGCGCAGACCTCTGCCAACACCCTGGTCTGAGCCCATGAGGCCGCCGGCAACACCATCAGGGCGAAGAGGGCCCAGATCTGACGCATCTTCGTCTCCTTGTTTCGAGGCCACACCATAGCATTCCCCATGAGCGGCCCTCGGCGGCAGACAGGCCCAGCGCCAACCAAGCCAGCAGGCCGGCTTTGACTTATGGGTGAACGGGGCGAGCCTTCAACCGGCTATTTCAGCTTACTCAGAAAAAACTGAACCATTTCTGTTCGAGCCGTTTCTGCTTCCTGGGCCGAGTAGCTCATGGTCACCATGGCGCCGCTTTGCGCCTTGGCAAATGGGCTGTAAGCGGGGGGCGGTGGGTGGGTCCAATCAAAGGCATGCGTGGCCCCTTCCACCAGTCGCACCGTCAGTTGACCGGCGATGTCAGGAAACTCCTGGGCCATGCGCAGGCAATCGACCTTGGGGTCGAGATCAAAATCGTCCCGGGTGCCAGAGGTGATGTGAATGGGCTTGCCCGTACTGCCCCAGTTTTGCGGGCGGCCGGGGTTGATCCATGAACGGATGCGCTGGGGATCGTCCATGATGTTGGCGCAGCCTGGGTACAGCGCGAAATGCGCTGCAAAGACCCGATCTTTGGGCAAGGCAAGGCCGTCACGCGGCAGGCGTGGCGGTCTGACGCCCATGCCCGCCATGATCGCAACAGCACCGCCGCTGGAAAAGCCGGCCACACCAATTTGCCGAGGATTGAACCGACCATCTTGGGCCAGAAAAACCAAGGCCCCCCAGGCATCTTGAAGCCGGTCGCACAGCACGGGCGCTGTCCGGTCATTGCCATTGCGCACGCCACGGCTGCCATAGGAGTCCAGCTCCAGCGTGGCGATGCCCGCAGCATTGAGCGCACGGGCGTAAAAATCGCCGACCCCAACCACGCCAGCGTTACTGTGCAGCAGAACAACCGCAGGCAGCGGCCCACTGCTCACAGCCGGCACCCGCAACTCGCCACGGACCGTGCTGACATCCTTGACCCGCTCATTACATTTCGAACCCAGGACGGGCACATCCACCTTACTCGAAGTTGTCTGAGCAATAAGTACTGGCGCCGAGAACGTCAAAGCCAAGCCGACAAAGGTAGCCTGAACGCTGGAGAGGCAGCGAGCCAAGGTATGCAGTGATGGGACCATCAGAAGATGATAGGCGATGACGTCGCCGACTTGTTCTCCGGTTCAAGCAAGATGGACTGGAAAACCCTTGAGCATGAATTGATCGAAGTGATCGAGGGGCTGGCTGTCGTGCTGATCGGCTATGGCGTTGCGCTGGAAGAGCGCGAATCCTTCCGCGAGATGGCCGGCTTGATCGGAAAAGGCTATGAAGTGTTCGAACAGGCCTTGGACAAAACGGCCCACCACGCAGGCGTCTGGCTGGTGGTGCTGGGGCTGTTTTCCGAAGTCGCCATCAAGCTCGTCGAAATCCCCAACACCATCGTCGACACCTCCCTCGTAGAGCGCCCCTTGATCATGGTCGCTGTGGCCATTCAGGCCTTGACCATCGGGATCATGGCGCATCACTGTTGGCGCGTGTTGACCATCAGGAAACAGGCTCCAGGCTGAGCGCAGCTTGCGGCCAGTGCGCTGCTACGTAGAATTAACCTGGCCATTCACCCCGTAACCCCAGCTTGCGCGTGCGAGCTTCGCCAGGCCCCGCGCGGATGGAGCAGAGGACCCCATGAACCCATTGTCAGCACTCAACCTAATGCTCAGCAACGTCGCCGCCCGCTGCGGCGTTGAAAAACTCGAGCTTGACGAACAGGGGACCCAGGCACTGGACTATCAAGACACCACGGTATGTCTTGAGTATCTGGAGTCGGCCGCATGCCTGCGGATCTATGCACCCTTGGCCTCTGTGCCGGCGATCGTGGCGCAAGACAAAGTCAGCGAATTCTGGCGCGCCCTGCTCAGCGCCAACCTAACCCACCCTGACCTGCTAGGCGCTCACTTTGCCATGCACCCGAGCGAAGATTTGGTGACACTGGTGCATCAGGTGCCCTTGGAGCATCTCGACGAAGATGTCTTGGAGGGACATCTCAACAATTTTCTCCTGTTGGTAGAGGGCTGGTCCAGAAAGTTCGCAGACGGCCCAGCGCTGCAGGCCCTGCAGACCCCCATGGAGACGCAGGAAGCGGATGAATTGGGAGAATACTTGCTAGGGCTTCCTGAGCCGAGGCGGGAGCCCATACCAGCGAATTTCGTCTAAGACTATGAACGGCGTACAAAGAAGCGGCTCGTTCAGTGGGGTCTCAGAGCTCTACAAGGAACTGCCTGGTGCACAGTTCAAGCCCGCAGGCCGACTGTCCGAACGCGCGCAAACCACCGTCGACAGGGGTGGGCACATCCGCGCGCAGTTGAAGACCTCACCGCCGGATGGCGGGCGCATGGGTCAACTCAAGCCCAGTGCCCAAGCACCAGCACAGTTGGTCCCCCGCTCGAGCGCACTCAAGTCAGGCCTGAGCCTGCTGGGCAAGGCGTTGCTCGCTGGCGGACTGATTGCCGCTGGCGTACTGACCGGAGGAATCGCTCTGACGGTGCTAGGTTCCGTCATCGGGGGAGCCGTACTGCTCAACCGTGCGGTCAACGCGCCCCTGATGCGTACCTGTGTATTCGGACAAGAGGCAGCTCGCAAAGACGAAGACGCGCGGACCTTGGCCAACACAAAGATTCGAGAGATGGGTAATGCGAACGAAGTGACCGTCACCACATCTTCAGGCCAGGCCATGCGCGGCAACTTCTTCTCACCTGCAAGCTCGGGCGGGCCTGCGGGTGAGCCCGACGTCTCCCGCCCGGTCGTCCTCCTTTTGACGGGCTCAGGCGGCTGCGCTCAGGACCAGGGCCATGAACTGGCGAAGATGTACTCGCACGGCCAGCCTGAGGCCAATGTCATGAGCGTGAACTATCGTGGCTACGGCGACAGCGATGGCGGCTTACCCAGCAAGGACAGCGTCTACAAAGATGGCCATGCGATGTTCAATGAACTGCTCAAGATGGGCTTCAAGCCCGAGCAAATCGTGGTCCATGGCTACTCCATGGGAGCTACAGTAGCAGCCAAGATCCAGGAATCGGCGCAGCGGCAAGGCCTGAACCTCAAGGCCGTGGTCTACGACAGGCCCATGACCAGCGTCTTCAACGCCGCCAAGGCACATTCAGGGGGCGGCGTGACCGGGTCTCTGGCGGGTCAGATCGGCCGATGGGGGGCAGGTCCGATGGACTGCCAGGCCAAGGTCAAGGCTCTCAAGCCCGAGGCGGCACCGCCCATGCTGGTGACCTATGACGCCGAGGCGCTAGGACCCGGCGCTGAGAAAATGGGCCAGGGCCTCATCGACCGTCTGGGCGCAGACAAAGTCACCCTCAAGGCCACCGGACACGGGCATCTGGACAACGCTGGGACCACCGAGCAGCTCGGAAATGAGTACAAAAGACTTCTCTCCTGAAAATGCGGCGGGCGCCGCACAGACGGCGTACCGGATATGACTCGGTCAGAGTCGAAGCGCAAGTCCGGCGGACGCCTGGAGCGGGGACACTGACCGACACCGTCCTCGAGCTGAGCCATAGGGCGTCCTGCTCGCATCCTGGCATAGGCTGGAACACCCGGCCAAGTCTTTCGGCCGAGGGTCTGCAAGGGTGGTCGAAGTTCGAGTCTTCGACCTTAGAGCATCTGGTTTCCGATCAAGGCCCTCGTATGCGCTCAACATGCCCAGGAGGCCGCCATCGGGCAAACCGGGCAGGGACGGCTGGTAAGCCGACCTTGGCCTCATAATTAAATATCTGAACCAACCGAGGGGTACAGCCATGCCTGTGAATCTGCAGTTCAATACCGGCGTCAGCCTGAATACGCGTGTTTATTTCTCCAAGTCCGGATCCGAGCGTCCGGCTGTTGGAGAAGGCGGGGGAGCTCCCATTACCTTGCGGCGCCCCACCACGGGAGAAACTTTTGTCCGCCGTCTGCTCAACACGCTCACCTTTGGGCGGTGGACGCGCCATGTTGAAAACCCCAAGCAGTGGAACGCATTCAAGGCAGCTGTGGCTCTGCGCATGGGTTCAGACCCAAGATTGGACCATTGGGAAGGTGGTGATGTCATCGACAAAGCCTTTTCCACCTACTCGAGCAATCAGCGGCTAACAAGATCCAAAGCCCACGCGATTTTGGAAGAGATCCAAAAGGTCTGGGTGTCTGGCGACAAATGGAACCTAAAGTCGCTGCCAGCTAACGGTGTGACCAATTTGAGCCAATCGCTTGTGCTGCGGGGCGCGCATACGCTGAGCCAGAAGTTGTTGGGCCGCCAAAACAACAATCAAATCGGCATCCTCGACCAGGAAGTTGGGCAACTCGACGAAAGGCTTACCCAGATCCAACGCCGCTCAGAGGGTCAGGTGAAGGCCAACGATGTACCAACTGCAGAAGAAGTATCAGCCCCTGCCGACGATTTACTTGAGTCGGACATGCCCCGCCTGCCTCCGCATGCTATGGATATTTCAGAATTGAAAGAACAGATTGCGCGCACCCGGGAAATTCTCAATCTGGGGCGATCTGCCCTAGGAAGTGTGGTCGATCTCGGGCTCAAAGCCCTGTACGTGCAGCACAATAACTATGGATCAGATCACTTCCTTCTGGACCCGGACATATCAGCCATAGAGTCGGTCCAGCAAGAGCGAATGACCACCAAGGAGGTCCTGGAAACCGTCCGAGAAAAGCTAGTCGATAACGCAGCTGTGAAGGCACAGTTGAAAAAGCCCCACCAGACCAGCATCGTCGCCATTCCCTTGTCGCTGATGGGGAAGAGGTTTTCACTGCACGAAGATCACTCGGTACTGCTGGCGCTAGACCTGAAAAACAAGCAAGTGCTCTACCTCGACGCCAAGGGCGAAAGTCCGCGTGCGGCAGAACGCAACTACGCCAATGCGCAAGGCTTGCAGCAATCGATAAAAGACATGGGCCGTGCTGTATTTGGGGAAGACTGGAATCCCGACACAGGTGTGCAGATGCTCTCCAACGCCAAACAGCAAGGCGCTAACGACTGTTTCGCATTTACCCATGACTTCACCCGGCGCTTGGTAGAGGGGCAGTCGCTGGTGGAGATTGACCGACAAATGGATGAGGCGCTGCGCGATGGCGTATCTCGCGATATCAAACCTGGCGATCTGTCAGCCGGGAGCCAAAAGGGTGACGGAATCCGCGCACGCATGGCGCGAGACATTATTAAAAGAATCATCGAACCCAAGCTTAGCAGGCTGGAAGGCGAGATCGGTGTGGGACCTGATGCGTCGGATACCGACTCGCAGGAAGACGCGTATTCTCAAGGTGAAGAGAGGAAAGTAGATCAATGAGCCAAAACACACGTGAACTGGTCGCCGAGCTTGGCGAGCAACTGGGGCTTCCCACCCTGCTGGCAGATGATGAAGATCTGGCCGTGCTGAATCTGGAAAACTCACCCCCGATCAGCCTGTCGATCGATGACGATGAGGCGGTTGTGCTGGCAGCACTCCTGGGTAAAGCCCCGGAAGGCAAGGCCGAGCTGGCTGAAGAATTGTTGGCTTCCAACCTGTTTTGGCGCGATACAGGGGGAGCCACCCTTTCAATGGAACGCTACGGCCGCGATGTTTTCTTGGCCCGCAGATGGGCGCCGTCCGAATTGCCAGACTCTGGGGCTCTCGCAAAGGCGCTGGAGGGATTCGCCGATCTGGCCGTCAAGTGGGTGGTGGTGTTGGAACGCTTGGCCGCGCCCGATGGCGGGTCCGACCAAGCGGAGCACATCCCGACCGATCTGCTGAACCAGCGCGCCTGAGTAAGCTGATGGCCCTGACCGAAGGCGGCTAGCCATGAAAGCCGACGAAGCAAGGCCTGTGGTGGGAGTGCGCGCTGAGCAGGACGCTCTGAGCCAATTGCGTCAGGCCCTCGGGTTGAGGCCTTCGGCGCCAGAGCCCGACGCAGTTGCGCTGCTTGAGAGCTACGAGCAAGCCTGTGAACACCTGGCCCGCGGGCGAATAGACCAGGCCGCAGTGCAGTTCGAAGCTTTGGTCCAAGCCGCTCCGCTGGAGCAGCGCTTTCACTTTGGCCTGGGTTTGTGCCTGCAGGATGCTGGTCAGATTGCTGATGCGATGCGTCACTATGGTGTAGCCTACGTGCTCGACGCCAGTGACGCAGCCTGTGCGTTTCGTATGGGTGAATGCTTGGCCGCAGCAGGACTCGTCGACGACGCGCGAGAGGCTTTCGAGGCCGCCAAGGCCCTGAGCAGCTTGCCGAGTAACGCCAGCGAGGTCGGCCAGATGGCTCAAGCCGCACTGGCGAAATTGTGACCATGGGACGGCAAGAGTTCTTGCTTCAGTGCCTGGGCCTGGTGGGCGCTCAGGTGCCCGAGTACACAGCTCAAGATGATCAGGGGCTCACACTCGAACTGAGTCTGGGCGACGATTTGTGGCTCGATGTGTCTGTCGCCTGGGACGAGCCCGGCGGCCGCTTTATGGTTGCCCTGCAAAGCGCATCCGAAGACCAAAAACACCTCGAACTGGACAAGTTGCTGCTTCATACGGCTGCCGAACGGGCCACCTTGGCCGCGCGTTGGCTGAGGGCCAGCGCCTGTCCTATCGTCCCGGTTATAACCGTGTCAGGTCGACTCCAATGGCAGGTCTGGCTGCTGCCCAATGATCGCGGCTTGGGCGGCTTTGCTGACTTTGCGGCTTGGGCGCTTGCCTTTCATACCCTCTTCGCAATTGAGCCCGACCAGCGCACGGATGGGATGCAGATGCTGCCGCCGAGCCCGGATGATTGGCTCGACATCGACAGGATGCTGGACTTACAGTGGACGCCCGGGCAGTGGGCGCAAGCGCTGGCCTCGCGGACCCAGGACACCGGGCAATGGGTCGACCCAGCGGGCCTGGTTTACAGCCATGCGTGGCCCGAAGACGACCAACCAGGCATGGCCACGGCGGTCTTGCAGGACTTGGGGCCACGTCTGGGCCTGCCGGGATCAAGCCTCGGACCCACCTTGGCAAGCCTGAACGGCCTGCTGCATCCTCATGGTTGCTGCCTGGGACTCGATGGGCGCCACAACCTAAGGTTGTTGGCCACCTTGTCACCGGCCACCGCTGAGCAAGATCTCACCCGCCTGCCCAAACTGGCTGATGCGGTGCGCAGCTTGTTACGGCTCAGGCAACAAGCCAGCGAGACGCTCATCGAGCAAGCCTTGAGCTCGGGCTGGGTGCCCGACACCTTGGTCTTTCGGTGAGTCTGGCGGGCTGCTTGAACCTACCCAGGGGCTTGAAACAATGGCAACCATCCAAACACTAGCGCCAAACTTGACCCAGGCCCGAGGCCTCTCAAACTGGCAGCAAGCCGTTAACTACGCGGGCTACGCGCCCCCCAATTCCGACATACGCTCGACCAACCGCAGCCAGGAGCATCAATACGTCCACACGAAATCGAAGTCGCTTCTCAACGCAGATAGGGCGCGCAGCGCAAGTCTAAAAACAGAGCGCATGCAGGCAGCTGGGATCAGTGGTCAGCCAGCCAACAAAGCCGCCAACGCCGTCAAGTTGGAGGTGATGACGCGCGAGCAAACCCAAATGCAGCTGCGAGTGGATTTCTTCGCTCACTACGCAGGCGAGTTGGACCGTATAGCGCAGGAAATCCCAAGCCGATTCTGGGGCCCTGCTGGTCCCACCATGGATTCGTTCAAACAAGAAGCGCTCCAACGCATCAAACAGATTGCCGTGGGTCACTTTCCAAGAGGTGAGCTCGTGGACGCCACAGGCATGCGCAAGGAGATTTTGAAGGCATCGATAGAAGCCGAAAAATATCTATTGGAGACTCGAGCAAAGTTTAGTGACGATCTGGACAGGGCGCCGCAGCTGTTTGACAACAAGGGGAAAGTGACCATCATCAGACCAGCCCCCTCACTGGAAAATCTCGCCTTGCGTGGCGGCGGCACCAAGGGCATCGGATACATCGGTCAGGTCAGGGCACTGGAGAGCCAGGGGGTCATCAAGCAATTGCGCCATGTGGCCGGCACCTCGGCTGGAGCCTTAACTGCTTCGCTGATCGCAGGCGGCCTGAGCGCCGAGACGTTCGCCAAGGTCAGTAGCTCAAGGTCCCCGCTGGAAATGTTCCGACGAAAGGATAACGCTGTAGACACTCAGTTCGGGAAGGGTTACTTTGAAGCCTCGGCCATCGTCTCGCTCATCGATGAGTCAATCAAAGATTCCATCAAGGAATTGCTCGGTGAAGATCCACCGCCCGACTTGAATGCGTTGAGCCCCAAAGACCAACAGGAGTTGCGTGATCTGGCCTCGGCACCCGTGAGTACGCCCGTGACCTTTAGGCACCTGCAATTGCTGGCTGGGATCAGGCCAGAACGCTTCAAAAACCTGACCCTTGCGGTTTTCGATACCACTGAAAACCGAACCAAACATATCGGAGCCGACAATCACCCCGACTGGCCCATCGGCGAGACGGCGCGCATGTCGATGTCCATACCGATCATCTTCAAGGGCGTCCAAGGCCCAGACGGTCATTTCTACCAGGACGGCGGCCTGGGCAGCAATATGCCATCAGAAGTGTTCGTCAGGCCTGATGCCAGCAAGGTGCCTCCAGACTTGATGAAGGACGAATCAGGGCTTTCCAAGTGGAAGCCCCAAATGCAAGAGCACGTCGACGGGCTGATCGACAGCGTCGACAAAGGCCGCCCCCTCACAGACGCTGAACAAGCAGGGATGTCAGCCAAAACATTGCTGATTTCATTTGATGAAAAGGGCAAGTTCTATGAGATCGCCAACCGGGGGGTATTGTTCAATCAGCCCAAGGGCCTGCGCAAGCTGTTCGGGGTCAATGCGAGCGCTGCTGCCGCTGACAGGCTCAAGGTCTATTCGGCCGGCCCCAACGCTATGCCGGCTTTCCACGGCAACTTGGACACGGTGACCCTTAGCGCCAGCGAAAGAACGCTTGACTTGGTCAAGTTGTTTTCTGAGGCCAAAGCACTGGAGCAGGTGCGCCAGCAATTACCCACGGACCGGGCAACTTTCGAAGTGCAAGACAACCTCGATGCAGCCTTGAAGACCCTGACCACCGACGAGTTAGAGCTGCTGCGGCAAGCCTGCTGGGACAGGATCGCCGGCGATCGAGAGATCGAAGAGGGCAACAAATGGGGCGAAGTGCCTGACCGGACTCTGCTCGAAGGTATAGGACATGAACAGAGTTCGCGCAACGCTGCCTTACCCATGTCCGATCGGCAACTCAGGGCGGTGCAAGGCCTGCGCAATACGGCAGTTCAGGTTCAAGCCGAACTGGCAGCAGCAAGATGGGTCCATGTCCCGAGCCAGCAGACGCCACGCCAAGTGCAATTGCTCAGCACCGAATCACAAGGTACGAAGGCGCTTCAGGCACTGATCTTGCGCGAGCATCTGGTCAGGACGATGGACAAGGGCATACAGGATCTGCAGAGTGACCTTCCACGGCCCGAGGAGCCTGAAGCGTTGCAAAAGATTCAACAAGACGGTCAAGAGCCCATCGACAATCAACGCCAACAGGCCGTCCGTCAATTGCGTCAAGTCATCGCCAGGCTCAAGGAGCCGATCTCTGCTGACGACCTTGAGCCCGAGACGCTGGTCCGGTGGTGCCAATCGGCCAAAGTCATCGAAGATCAGCCCGCGGGTACGCCCTGGATTGAGCTATCCGCGCAAATCGAGGAGAAGGTTGGAGGCTTGCAGCCACGGGCCGAGCAAGCTCAGCGTTCGGACTCGGCCATCGGTCTAAGAGCCTCGATGACCATGCCGCGCGCGATGGGCTCGCCTGTGATGGGTCAGGACGGGGCCCAACGCAGGGCCAAAGAGGGTATCGAGGCGGCAGAGAGCGCGGGCGTGAAGAAGTCGAGCAGCTGGTTTACTCGCATTGCCAAAGTCACAGCCGGGCTACTTGGCATGGCCGGCGCCGTAGCCCTGGGCGTGCTGTTTCCTCCGGCGGCGCCGCTGATTTACGTCGGCGCGCTGGCCGCCACGGCAGGCATCGCGCGGGCCTTGCAAGACGGCCCCATCGGTCACCGCAATCGCCAAGCTGTCGAGGAAGAGCTGGAGGCTCACCGCAGAGCCGCACAAGTGAACGATCGGGTCTGATCGGGTCTGAGTGCCGCCGGCACTGACGATTGGGGCGCACAGGAATGCATGCCGCCCTTGAGGCCGCGGTCAAGGGAGTACCTGGCCTATTCATGAGTCGCGCCTGGCCAAACGGATTGCGGAAAAAGTGCGAGAGCGATCAGTCCCTGACCCAGGCTCCAGCAAATAGCGCCATAAGAGCAAAGCCCACCAACCTTGACAGATCGGTGGGCTTTCATGAATCCATGGTCGGGGTGAGAGGATTCGAACCTCCGGCCTCTACGTCCCGAACGTAGCGCTCTACCAAGCTAAGCTACACCCCGAAACTCGCAGCAAACTAGGCTGCAGACGAAGGGCGCAATTGTAGCAAAGAGCACTCCTGAATCGCTCTTGCCGACGTCCTCCCTGAATGCTTGAGCGCGAGCCGGCAAGCTTCAAAGCCCGGGGTGACTCAGGTGCGCAGCATGGCGATTGGCAATGGCTTGCGGCCCCAGCGAGCCCAGGACCATGCCCATCAATCCCGCCAGCACGCCTGCAAGCTGCGCGGGGAACTCTTCACCGGCCGGCGTGGCCAGAAACACCACCCAGGTCAGGATGCCCAGGACGATGGAAAAGATCGCTCCTTGCGTACTGGCGCGTTTCCAGTACAGCCCGAAGACCAGGGGCACGAAGGCGCCAACCAAGGTGACCTGGTAGGCGCCCGAGACCATTTCATAAATCGAGGTGCCCTGGCTTTTGATGGCATAGGCCAGCACGAACAGGCTGAACACCAGAACGGTGATGCGCATGGTGCGCAGCTCGTTTTTGTCGCTGGTGCGCGGGCGGAACTGGCGCCAGATGTTTTCGGTGAAGGTCACACTGGGCGCCAGCAAGGTGGCCGATGCGGTGGACTTGATGGCTGACAGCAGTGCACCGAAGAACAGCACCTGCATGGCAAACGGCATGGTCTCCATCACCAGGGTGGGCAGCACTTTTTGCGGGTCGTCCTTGAGCAGTTCGGCCGTACGCTCGGGCATGATGATCAGCGCACTGGCCACCAAGAACATGGGCACAAAGGCAAACAGGATGTAGAACACGCCGCCGATCACCGGGCCGCGGGTAGCCGCGCGCTCGCTGTTGGCCGACATGACGCGCTGAAAAACGTCTTGCTGGGGAATCGAGCCCAGCATGATGGTGATAGCGGCCGCAATGAAAAACACGATATCCTTGAAGCTGGGCTCAGGCAGAAAGCGAAACAGGTCCTGGCTGGTGGCCAGGCTGATGACCTTGTCCGCCCCGCCAGCCATGCCGCTGGCAAACACAGCAATAACGCTCAAGCCCACCACGAGGACGATCATCTGCACAAAGTCGGTCACCGCCACCGACCACATGCCGCCAAACAAGGTGTAGGCCAGGATGGAGACCACGCCGATGGTCATGCCCACTGGCAGGCTGATCGCACCGCCCGAGAGCAGGTTGAACACCAGGCCCAGCGCGGTAACCTGGGCCGACACCCAACCCAGATAACTGACCATGATGATCAGCGAGCAGGCCACCTCCACTGTGCGGCCGTAGCGCTCACGGTAATAGTCGCTGATGGTCAGCAGGGTCATACGGTAGAGCTTGGCCGCGAAAAAAATGCCGACCAGGATCAGGCAGGATCCCGCACCAAAGGGGTCTTCGACCACGCCATTGAGGCCGCCGGACATGAACTTGGCCGGAATGCCCAAGACCGTCTCTGAGCCGAACCAGGTCGCAAAAGTGGTGGTGACGATCATCACCAGCGGCAGATGGCGGCCCGCGATGGCAAAGTCGGCGGTGGTCTTGACGCGCTTGGCCGCATACAAGCCCAAGACAATGGTGGCGAGCAGATAGACGATGACCAAAGTAAGCAACATGGCAGGTTCCTGGGTCAATAAAACAAGAGCCGCAAGGCGGAGCCTATGCGATGAGCGCACGGATTTTAAAACCGGGCCGATCACGGCAAGGCGCCCACACCCTTATCAACCCTGAGGAATATGCGGCTGTGTGGGCCCCGGGGAAGGTGGGCAGTAAAAGGCTCCGCCGCTCGGGATTGCCCTAAGATGCACTCTTTTGTTCTACCGATCTGACCATGTCCTCTGTTCGTATCCTCGCCGCCGCTCTCGGCTTGGCGACCTTGAGCGCCTTTGCCCAGGCTCCCGCTACCGCTCCCACAGCACCAGCAGCACCAGCAGCACCCGGGGCACCGGCGGCGCCAGCGGCAGCGCCAAGCAATGCAGCGGCACCGGCAGCGCCCGCCGCCAAGCCTGGCGATGCCAAAGCCTCAGATAGCGACAGCAAAAAGGCGGCCAACAAGAAAAAGCGCAAGGCCAAAGCAAAGAAAAAAGCCCGCAAGGCTTAGTAAGTTTTGGCAGATCTGATCAACAGACCCGGCGGGCTATGCGGGCCATGGGCGAGTCGGCCTCGATCTCGTGCCAGTCGCGCAGCATGCCCTGTTTCTGGACTTCCTTGCCACTGAGCATGCCGCCACTGAAGTAGCTCATGTGCGTCAGCCGGGCCATGCGGGCCTTGCAGTTGATCTGCACCTG
>JBILDR010000200.1:0-6210 GCA_044352515.1 Polaromonas sp. | reverse complement strand
GCCGCATCGCGCCGAGGGCGGCGCTCCCATAAGGACAAGGCTCTTAACAACTTCGACAGGCCCGGGGCAGGGCCGACTGAGAGTGTGGGAGCTGCGCCCTCGCAGCGATGCAGCGCTTGATCGGTCGCCGCATCGCGCCGAGGGCGGCGCTCCCACAAAGACGAGGCTATTAATCATTTCGACAGACCCGGGGCAGAGCCGACTGGGGAGTGTGGGAGCTGCGCCCTCGCAGCGATGCAGCGCTTGATCGGTCGCCGCATCGCGCCGAGGGCGGCGCTCCCACAAGCCGGCGCTCCCACAAGCCGGCGCTAGCCCTGACTCGGGCACAGCATGCAGCATATGCCGCAGGCCAGCCTGGAAGGCCAGTCGCCTCAGCCGCCGCGCGCCTTGCGCAACTCGTCCTGCACCACCTTGATCGCCTCAGCACCTATCGTGTCCTTGTGCTTGTCATACACCGGGGCCACCTTGGCGCGGATGCGGTTTTGCTCGGCTGTTGAAATCTCATTGACTTGCATGCCTTTAGAGCGCAGGCTGGACAGAGATTTTTCATTGAGCGTGCGGTTGGCAGCGCGCTGAGCTTTCTGGCCTTCCATAGCCGCCTCGCGCAGCACCGCCTGCTCCTGCGGGTTGAGCTGGTCCCACAGCTTCTTGCTGTAGAGCACCAGGAAGGGTGTGTAAGCATGGCGGGTGACGCTAAGGAACTTCTGCACCTCGTTGAATTTGGAGGTCTCGATGGTCACGAAGGGATTTTCTTGGCCGTCGATGGTCTTGGTTTCCAGAGCGGTGAACACCTCGGGGAAAGCCATCGGAACCGCGTTGGTGCCCAGGGTCCTGAAGGTGTCAAGGAAGATGTTGTTCTGCATCACGCGCAGCTTGACGCCCTCGAAATCCTCCAGACGGTTGACCGCGCGCTTGCTGTTGGTCAGATTGCGAAAGCCGTTTTCCCAATAGGCCAGGTTCACCAGGCCAGCGGCCTCTAGCTTGGCATTGAAATAACGCCCGGCGGGCCCGTCAAGCACCGCGTCGGCTTCCCTCTCGTTGGCAAACAGGAAGGGCAGGTCAAAAACGCCCAGTTCCTTGACGATGCCCACCAGGGGCGAGCTGGAGGTACAGACCATCTCCTGGGTGCCGGCGCGCAGCGCCTGCGAAGCCTGCAGATCGCCGCCGGCCGAGCCGCCCCAAAACGCGCTGATCTTCATCTTGCCGCCGGTCTTGGCCGCCAGCACCTCCTGCATTTTCTTGACCCCCACCCCCACTGGATGGTCTTCATTGACGCCGTTGGTGAACTTGATATTGCGGTCGGCAAACTGGGCCAAGGCCGCACTGGTGCTGAGCAGCGCACCGGCCAGCAGCGTCACGAGGTTTCTGCGTTTGAACATACTTGTCTCCTTTTATAAAAAAAAACACGGGTGAAAAAATCAGCTCATGAACCATTTCATGGGCACCAGCACCAGGGGCGGAAAGGCCACCAGCAAAAACAGCACCACCACCTGCGCCAGCAGGAAAGGCAGCACGCCTTTGAAAGCGCGGTCCATATTGATCCGGGCCACGCCACAAACCACATTGAGCACGGTACCCACCGGCGGGGTGATCAGGCCAATGGCGTTGTTCATAATGAAGAGCACGCCAAAGTACACAGGATCAATACCAGCCTGCCTGACCAAGGGCATCAGCACAGGGGTAAGAATGAGCACCGTGGGGGTGAAGTCCAGCGCAGTGCCGACCACAATCACCAGCAGCATCAGCACGACCATCAGCAGCATCTTGTTGCCCATCAAGGGCTCCATCATGCGGGCCACCTCAGCCGGAATATTGGCCACCGTGATCAGCCAAGCGCTGACCATGGCCGCAGCCACCAAGAACATGATCACCGCAGTGGTCTTACCGGCGCGCAAAATAAGGCTGTAAAGCCCGGAAAACCGCAGCTCTCGGTAGACGAAAGCACCGATGACAAAGCTGTAGACAGCCGCCACCACCGCCGCCTCTGTCGGGGTGAACACGCCAAACTTCATGCCGCCGATGATGATCACCGGCAGGGCCAGGGCCAAGATGCCCTCGCGGGTGGCTTGCAGTCGCTCGCGCAGATTCATTCGCGGACCTGGCTGCACCTGGTCACGCCGCGCCACCCACCACCAGGCGATGCCTATGGCCAGGCCCATCATGATGCCGGGCACGATGCCAGCCAAAAACAGCTTGGTGATGGACACATTGGCGGCCACGCCGAAGATGATGAAGCCGATGGACGGCGGAATCACCGGCGCGATGATGCCGCCGGCCGCAATCAAACCGGCAGAGCGCCCCACGTCGTAGCCGGCCTTGCGCATCATGGGAATCAGCAAGGCGGCCAAAGCGGCGGTGTCGGCCACCGCCGAGCCCGACAGCGAGGCCATGATGATGGCCGCTATCACCGCCACATAGCCCAGCCCGCCACGGAAGTGACCGACCCAGGCCATGGCCAAGTTGACGATGCGCCGGCTCAAGCCACCGGCATTCATGAATTCACCCGCCAGCAGGAAAAAAGGAACCGCCAGCAGCGGGAAATTGTCCGCGCCATCGACAAAGCGCTGGGCCAGGATCTGGCTGTCAAATTCGGGCAGGCCGCCGGTTGCGGCCATATAAGCCATCAGCGCCAGCGCACACACCAAGAGCGAATAGGCAATCGGCATGCCCAGTGCCATGGCACCGAGCAGACTGAGGATGAAGACCGCTACCGTCATGGCCGAAGCTCCCGCGCCGGCTCGGCCGGCAAGGTAGCGCTGTCTTCCGATTCGACCACCACCACCAGATCACTTTCGGTGAGCTGCCCGCTGAGCAGCAGGAAGAGCTGGTGCAGGTTCATCAGCGACATCACCACGCCCACCACATAGCCTATGCCGTAAATCCAGATCATGGAAATGCCCACCACCGGCGAGACATTGGTCACCTGAAGTTCGTGCATCTTCCAGGTCCCCAGCAGGAACAGCAAATTGCACAACAGCATCAGCGACTCACTGAGAAAAAAACACAGCTTCTTGCCGCCCAGCGGCAGACGCAGCACCAGGGTATCGACCCCCAGGTGACCCTTTTCGCGCATGGCCACCATGGCGCCGATATAAGTCAGCCAAATGAAACAGTAGCGCGACATCTCCTCCGAGATCAGGATGCCCGAGTTCAGCGCATAGCGCAGTACCACATTACCAAACACCATGATCACCATGGCCACCAGGCAAGCCACCACCAACACTTCCAGCAGCTTGAAGAAAAGATCAATACCGCGTGCCATGCTTGTCCTTGTTCAGGCCTTGACCAGGCGGGTGGGCGCGCCAGCCACGCGAGGCAGGCGCCGGCGGGTGCTCAGCACATGGTCGATGTCGTCGTTGGCCGCTGTAATCAGCACCATCAAGGCCCGCTCGGCCTTGACCGGGGCATGGGCAATCACCGCATCCAGCACCGCCCGGTGCAGCGGCAGGGAATCGCGTGGTCCGTTCATGATGCGGGTAGAGATTTCAAAGCTCATGCGCAGCAAGGAGCTCAGGGCCCGGCCCATTTGCATCAGCATGCGGTTGTGCGAGGCCTGCAGCAGACCCTGGTGAAAGCGCAGGTCATGGGTCACATAGTCGCCGCCGTCTTCGACCGCGGCTTTCATGCCGCTGTAGGCCTGCTCCAGCCTGAGGATGTCTTGCGGGGTGGCCTTGACGGCCGCCATGCGTACCGCTGCAGGTTCCACCACCAAGCGCAGCTCCTGCAAATCGCGCACGAACTCGCTGCTCAGTCCAGCCTGGGCCTGCCAGGCAATCACCTCGGGATCGAACCAGTTCCAGTGCTCATCGGGCAGCACCCGGGTACCGAGCTTGGGCCCGGTGACCAGGAGACCCTTGGCAACCAGCGACTTGATGGCCTCTCTGACCACCGTGCGGCTGACGCCAAATTCCTCACACAACACCGGCTCGGGCGGCAGGCTGGCGCCGACCTCGTAGCGCCCGGCCAAAATGGCCTGGCCCAACTTGTCCAGCGTATGTCCGTGTATGTTCTTGACCATGTGGAGGGAAAGCGGCTCAGGCAATCATATGATGAATGGCCCACTTCCCCTCCATCCGGAAAAACCCTTGCCAAGCCCAAGAGAGCCAAAAAAATTCCAGCCTGAGCGTTTACAAGATCAGAAGAATTTCCTTATCATCATACGATTGAAAACTCCAGCACAGACCGCCCCACCATGAGCCCTCCCCCCCGCAAAAAGCCTTCGGAACTTCGCTCGCAGCAATGGTTCGGCCGCCAGGACCGCGACGGTTTTGCTTACCGCAGCTGGGTCAAGGGCAAAGGCGTGCCACACGACCAGTTCGACGGCCGTCCAGTGATTGGCATCTGCAACACCTTCAGCGAACTGACGCCCTGCAACTCACACTTCCGGACGCTGGCCGAGCAGGTCAAGATTGGCGTTTATGAGGCCGGCGGCTTTCCGCTGGAGTTTCCGGTCATGTCGCTGGGCGAGACCTTGCTGCGGCCGACCGCCATGCTCTACCGCAATCTGGCATCCATGGATGTGGAAGAGTCGATACGCGGCAATCCCATCGACGGCGTGGTGCTGCTCATGGGTTGCGACAAGACCACCCCATCGCTGCTGATGGGGGCATCGAGTGCGGGCCTGCCCACCATCGGTGTCTCCGGCGGGCCCATGCTCAACGGCAAATGGCGTGGCCAGGAACTGGGCTCGGGCACCGGCGTCTGGAGCATGAGCGAACAGGTGCGCGCCGGCACCCTCAAGCTGCAGGATTTTTTCGAGGCTGAGAGCTGCATGCACCGCAGCCACGGCCACTGCATGACCATGGGCACCGCCAGCACCATGGCCAGCATGGTCGAGGCCCTGGGCATAGGCCTGCCGGGCAACGCCGCCTATCCGGCGGTCGACGGCCGGCGCAATGTGCTGGCCCGCCAGGCCGGCCGGCGCATCGTCGAGATGGTTCACACCGACCAGACCATCAGCCAGGTGCTCACCCGACCGGCCTTTGAAAACGCCATCCGCACACTGGCGGCCATAGGCGGCTCGACCAATGCGGTGATCCACCTGATTGCGATTGCCGGGCGGCTGGGACTGAAGCTGACGGTCGATGACTTCGAACGCCTGGGCAGCGAGCTGCCCTGCCTGCTCAACTTGCAGCCTTCGGGTCAACACCTGATGGAGGACTTTTGCTATGCCGGCGGCCTGCCGGTGGTGATGAAGGAGATCGCCCACCTGCTGCACACCGACATCGTGACCGTCAGCGGCCAGACGGTGGCCGAAAACATTGCCAGTGCAGTCAACCACGACCCCCGGGTGATCAAAACCTTTGAGCAGCCCTTCAAAGAAAAAGCGGGCATCGCCATCCTGCGCGGCAATCTGGCGCCGCGTGGCGCGGTCATCAAGCCCAGCGCCGCCACTCCGACGCTGATGGTGCACACCGGCCGGGCGGTGGTGTTCGAAGACAGCGACGATTTCCACCGCCGCATCGACGACGAAAGCCTGGACGTCGATGAACACTGCATCCTGGTGCTCAAGAACTGTGGCCCCAAAGGCTACCCAGGCATGGCTGAGGTGGGCAATATGCCGCTGCCGCCCAAAGTACTGCGCAAAGGCATCACAGACATGGTGCGCATCAGCGACGCCCGAATGAGCGGCACCGCCTACGGCACGGTGGTGCTGCATACCTCGCCGGAAGCGGCCGCCGGCGGCCCGCTGGCGGTGGTCCAAAACGGCGACATGATCGAGCTCAACGTGCCCGCGCGGCGGTTGCAATTGCTCATCAGCGACGATGAGTTGCAGGCGCGGCTGGCCCGCTGGCAGCCGCCCGAGCCGCCGCTCAAGTCCGGCTACTGGAAGCTGTACATCGACCATGTGCTGCAGGCCGATCAAGGCGCCGACCTGGATTTCCTGGTCGGCCAGCGCGGCGCTTTTGTTCCCAAAGACAACCACTGAACCCACCATGCGCATACTGATTACCGGCGGCGCCGGCTTTTTAGGCGGCCGACTGGCCCGCGAAATTCTCAGGCGCGGCCAGTTGGCCGGCCAGAGCGTCAAGGAATTGGTCATCACCGACCTGTTTGCTGCGCCGGCCGATTTGCTGGCCGACGCCCGCGTCAAAAGCCACGCCGGCCCGCTGCTGGAGCAAGGCGATCTGCTGGCCAGTGGCTTTGACGGGGTTTTTCACCTGGCCTCGGCCGTCTCGGGCGAATGCGAGCTCGACTTCGACCTGGGCC
>JBILDR010000039.1:0-19977 GCA_044352515.1 Polaromonas sp. | reverse complement strand
TTGTAGAAAGGTACGCGAATAAAGAAAACTAAATCTTTTGCTCGGCACCAAAAACCTGTTGCTCAATTGCATCGCGACAAGTCGGCTTACTGCGGCCTGGGATGCCGCACATCAGCGGCATCAGCGCACAGTCGCGCCGATGCTGCCTTACTGACACGCTTCGCAGCCAGGGTCATCAATCGCGCAGAACTTGATGTCGGTGGCCGGTGTGCTGTCCATCTGTGCACGCGCTGCAGCAGCAGCGGCCTCGATCGCACTGGCTGCGCTGGTCGCTGCGGCAGCAGCGGCCGTGGGCGAGCCTGAGGACACCGCGTTGAGCTGACCGGCTTGCACGGTGGACTTCTCGGCGTGCGTGGCCGCCATGGTGCGCAGGTAGTAGGTGGTCTTCAAACCGCGCAGCCAGGCCAGCTTGTAGGTGTCGTCGAGTTTTTTGCCCGAAGCGCCGGACATATAGATGTTGAGCGACTGCGCCTGATCGATCCACTTCTGGCGGCGGGCCGCAGCCTCAACGATCCACTGTGGTTCGATCTCGAAGGCGGTGGCGTACAGGGCCTTGATCTCTTGGGGTACCCGGTCGATGGGGCGCAGCGAACCGTCGAAATGCTTGAGGTCGACCACCATCACATCGTCCCACAGTCCCAGGCGCTTGAGGTCACGCACCAGGTAGCTGTTGATCACGGTGAATTCGCCCGAGAGATTGGACTTGACCGACAGATTGCCAAAGCTGGGCTCGATGCAGGCATCTACCCCGATGATGTTGGAGATCGTCGCGGTCGGGGCGATGGCCACGCAGTTGGAATTGCGCATGCCGTCCTGGGCGATCTTCTTGCGCAGCGCGTCCCAGTCCAGGGTGCTGGAGCGGTCGACTTCCAGATAGCCGCCGCGCTCGCGCGCCAGCAGGTCCAGGGTGTCGGGCGGCAGGATGCCGCGGTCCCACAGGGAGCCCTTGTAGCTCGAGTATTTGCCACGCTCGCGCGCCAGTTCGGTCGAGGCCCAGTAGGCGTGGTAGCAAACCGCTTCCATGGACTGGTCCGCGAACGCGACGGCCTGCTCGCTGCCATAGGGGATGCGCAACTCATACAGGCTGTCCTGGAAGGCCATGATGCCCAGCCCCACCGGACGGTGACGCATATTGGAATCCCGTGCCTTCTTGACCGCGTAGTAGTTGATGTCGATCACGTTGTCGAGCATGCGCATCGCGGTGGTGATGGTCTTCTTGAGCTTGTCCTGGTCGACCTGGCCGTCCTTGAGGTGACGCACCAGATTGACCGAGCCCAGGTTGCAGACCGCGGTTTCGGTGTCGCTGGTGTTGAGCGTGATCTCGGTACACAGATTGGACGAATGCACCACGCCCACGTGTTGTTGGGGCGAGCGCACATTGCAGGCGTCCTTGAAGGTCACCCAGGGGTGGCCGGTCTCGAACAGCATGGACAGCATCTTGCGCCACAGGTCGGTGGCTCCCACTTTGCGGCTGGGCTTGATCTCGCCCCGCTCGGCCTTGGCCTCATAAGCCACATAGGCTTTCTCAAAGGCCTCGCCATAGAGGTCGTGCAGGTCCGGGCAGTCGGAGGGCGAGAACAGGGTCCACTGGCCTTTTTCCATGACCCTGCGCATGAACAGGTCGGGGATCCAATTGGCCGTGTTCATATCGTGGGTACGGCGGCGGTCATCGCCGGTGTTCTTGCGCAGCTCCAGGAACTCTTCAATGTCCAGGTGCCAGGTTTCCAGATAAGTACAGACCGCGCCCTTGCGCTTGCCGCCTTGGTTGACCGCCACGGCAGTGTCGTTGACCACCTTCAGGAAAGGCACCACGCCCTGCGATTCGCCGTTGGTGCCCTTGATGTGCGAGCCCAGGGCGCGCACCCGGGTCCAGTCGTTGCCCAGGCCGCCAGCAAACTTGGACAGCAGCGCGTTTTCCTTGATGGACTCATAGATGCCGTCCAGGTCGTCGGGCACCGTGGTCAGGTAGCAGCTCGACAGCTGCGAGCGCAGCGTTCCGCTGTTGAACAGGGTGGGCGTGCTCGACATGAAGTCGAAGGACGACAGCAACTCGTAGAACTCAATGGCGCGCGCCTCGCGGTCGATTTCATTGAGCGACAGGCCCATGGCCACCCGCATGAAAAAGGCCTGCGGCAGCTCGATGCGGGCCTTGCGCACATGCAGGAAGTAGCGGTCATACAGGGTCTGCAGGCCCAGGTAGTCAAACTGCAGGTCGCGCTCGGGCTTGAGCGCGGCGCCCAGGCGGGCCAGGTCGAACTGCTGCAGCCGCTCGTCGAGCAACTCGTTTTTCACGCCCTTGGCGATGAACTGCGGAAAGTAATCCGGGTAGCGGCTGGCCATCTCTTCTTGCTTGACCTCTTCACCCAGAATCTCGCGGCGGATGGTGTGCATCAGCAGGCGCGAGGTGACGTAGGTGTAGTCGGGGTCTTTTTCGATGAGGGTACGCGCGGCCATGATGGCTGCCTTGTAGACCTCGTCGATCGGAACGCCGTCGTACAGGTTGCGTTTGGTCTCGGCAACGATGGGCTCGGGCTTGACGTCGGTGCCGAGGCCGGCGCAGGATTCTTGGATCAGGCGGTGCAGGCCTTCAATGTCGAGCGCGACGCGTTGGCCGCGGTCGGTGACATACAGGGTGGGCTGAGCAACAGCGGCCGGGCTGGCCTGGCGAGCCCTTTCCTGGGTACGCTTTTCACGGTAGAGCACATAAGCACGGGCGATTTCGTGATGGCCGCCGCGCATCAGGCCAAGCTCGACATGGTCCTGCACGTCTTCTATATGAAAGGTGCCGCCGCCCGGGCGCGAGCGCATCAGTGCGCGGATCACCGCCTGGGTCAGTTGGTCGACCGTCTCGCGCACGCTGGCCGAAGCGGCGCCCTGGGTGCCATGCACTGCCAGAAAGGCCTTCATCATGGCCACGGCGATCTTGTTGGGCTCGAAGGGCACCACGGCGCCGTTGCGGCGAATGATCTGGTAGCTGGCGTAGACCGAGGCCTGGGGGCTGTCGATCGGCGTGCTCAAGCCGGGGTTGCTGGATCCGGTGAGGGGAGCTTGGGTGGCGATTTGCATGTGTCCTCTGACTGTTTTCAATTCTTGTGGGGTGCCCTAAGGGACTTGGGCTGCCTGACTATCCAGGGATGCTGATCTTGCACCCTGCGTACAGGATGAACGTAAAAAAATGAATCCAAAAAAAGTGTGCCGAGCTCGCGCCCATGGGCACAGGCCGGGATCGCAGCGATCTGAAACATCGGGGGTGGGGCGGACATCGACCGGGGGTGTTTGTACAGCGCCTAAGCACTATACCTAGGGCCCAGAGGGAATTCAAGCACTATATGTAGTGTTTTTGCAATCCAGGCCCTTGTCGGGCGCCAGGCTGTTGAACGGGTCGGTCGACACGCGGATTAAGGGGTCGGAGCCTCGCGCAGATCCAGACTGCCGGCGCAAGCGTTTAAAAATGTGAACTCACGCAGCGCAAGCCTTGATTCATGCCGATCGCGGCGTGATTCGGCCCGCCAGACCGCATAACGCTTGGCTTTCATGGTCAGGTCAGTGGCATGAGGCAGGCGTATCGTACCTTGGGAAGGTGCTTGGCCAAAGTCGCCTTGCCGGCTCGCCTGTCCGGGTTTTATCTAGGAGAATTTTTTGGGAAATAGCGATCAGGCAAGCCCAACGCCTTTTGCAGGCGGGGCCAGTCAAAGCCCGGGCCAGGGTCCCGCTTGCGCCCGGGCGCCACATGTTCATGCCCGGCCAGCTGCTTGATGGGATGAGCCTGCAAGATCGCGGCGCACAGGCTGCTCAGGGTTTCATACTGTGCGGCTTCAAATGGCCCGTCGTCCACGCCTTCGAGCTCTATGCCTATGGAGTAGTCGTTGCAGTTGTCGCGGCCCAGGTAGTGCGACTGTCCGGCATGCCAAGCCCGATCGGGGCTGGCCACGAATTGCCAGAGCGCGCCGTCGCGGCCGATGAAGAAGTGGGCCGAAACCTGCAGGCCGCGGATGGACTCAAAGTAAGGGTGGGCCTGCCAGTCCAGCTGATTGGTGAACAGCTCCTGTACGTGGCCCTGGCCAAACTGGCCGGGCGGCAAGCTGATGGCGTGAATGACGATCAGGTCTATCGCTAGCCCCGCGGGTCGCGCACCGAAGTTGGGCGAGTCCAGTCGGTGCGCATAGCGGTACCAGCCCTCATGCCAGAGCCCGGTCTGCACACCGGTGTTGGGTTTTCCGCTCACTGTCCCTCTGCCGCCTGCCGGTGGGCTGCGCTGCAGTAGCTGCCCTCGCCACCTGCGATCGCATCAGCGCCAGGAAGATGCACGCCGCAGTGGCGGCAGGCAATCATGTCCTGGGGCGGCGGTGGAGCCGGCGGCTGCTTGGGCGCCTGGCTTCTTCGGGTGCCACGCCGTGCGAGCGAGCGCCACCACCACAGGGCGAGCAGGGCCAGCGCGATCAGCAACAGGTATTTCATGCGCCGTCAGCCTCTTTGCAGGATGACTTCCAGTACGAAGCGCGAGCCCAAATAACCGAGCAGCAGCAGGCCCGCTCCTAAATAGAGCACGCGCACCGCCCGCCGGCCGCGCCAGCCCCGCAGTCGGCGGCCGATCAGCAGGCCGGCAAAGATGAACCAGGCCAGCACCGAGAACACCGTCTTGTGGTTCAGAGCCTCGTGCATCCGGCCGGCATAGACGGTTTCGGCAAAGTACCAACCAGCCAGTAAGCTGGCGGTCAGCAGCACAAATCCCGCTTGCACAAAGCGAAAGGTCAGGCGTTCGAGCGTGAGCAGCGGCATGCCGCGGTCGAGGTCGGCCATCTCCCGCAGCCGTTTTTCAGAGCGGGCCATCAGCCAGCCGTGCAACACTGCCGCGGTAAACAGGCCGTAGGAGGCGATGCCCAAAGCCCAGTGCAGGGGCAGCCAGGCCGAGGCTATGGTCTCGTAGCTCACGCCCGGGAAATGTTGGGGCAGCAGCACTGCCACCGTCCCCACCCCTGACAGAGGGGAGCCCGAGCCCAGCTGGGGCAGCAACTCGTTTTCAATCGCAATGACCGCCAGCACCAGCCAGACCGTCATCGACAGGGCCGGCGCAAAGCCAAAGCGCGGGGGCTGCCCGAACAGGCCCTCGGCCAGGCTCAGCGCGTGCAACAGCCAGGCGAACACAAAAATGGCCCGGCTGGGGCCCTTGCCCAGGCGCTTGCTCGCGATAGCCAGCACCAAATAGGCCAGAGCGGCCGCGGTTGCAATCACATAAGCCCAGGCGGGGCTCAAGGCTAGAATCATGTGCACAGTTTAGCCTTCCACCCACCTCGGCGCCGAGCTTGCCCTTGCGCCGCCAGCCATGGCCTCAGCCCTTAGCGACAAACTCACCCGTCTGGTCAAGCAATTGCGTGGCCAGGCGCGCATCACCGAGTCTAATGTGCAGGACATGCTGCGCGAGGTGCGCATGGCCCTGCTCGAGGCCGACGTGGCGCTGCCCGTGGTGCGTGACTTCATCGCCCGGGTCAAGGAAAAAGCCCTGGGCCAGGAGGTGTTGGGTTCGCTCTCGCCGGGACAGGCGCTGGTGGGCATCGTCAACCGCGAGCTGGCCGCCACCATGGGCGAGGGCGTGGCCGACATCAATTTGGCGGTGCAGCCGCCAGCGGTGATCCTCATGGCCGGCCTGCAAGGTGCGGGCAAGACCACCACGACGGCCAAGCTGGCCAAGCACTTGATTGAAAAGCGCAAGAAGAAGGTGCTGACGGTCTCCGGAGACGTCTACCGTCCGGCCGCCATCGAACAGCTCAAGATGGTGACCGCCCAGGCCGGCGCCCAGTGGTTTGAAAGCCGCGCCGATCAAAAGCCGGTGGACATCGCCCGGGCCGCGCTGGAGTATGCCCGCAGTCACTATTTTGATGTGCTGCTGGTCGATACCGCCGGCCGTCTGGCCATCGACCAAGCGCTGATGGACGAGATCAAGGCACTGCATGCCCAGCTCAAGCCGGTCGAGACCTTGTTTGTGGTCGATGCCATGCAGGGTCAGGACGCGATCAACACCGCCAAGGCCTTCAGCGAGGCGCTGCCGCTGACCGGTATTGTGCTGACCAAGCTCGATGGCGATTCACGCGGCGGTGCAGCGCTGTCGGTGCGGCAGATCACCGGCGCGCCGATCAAGTTCGCCGGCGTCTCCGAAAAGATCGACGGCCTGGAGGTGTTCGACGCTGAGCGCCATGCCGGTCGCATTCTGGGCATGGGCGATATCCTGGCCCTGGTCGAGCAGGTCAGCGCCGGCGTCGACATGGAAGCGGCGCAAAAGCTAGCTGCCAAGGTCAAGAGCGGCGCCGGTTTTGACCTCAACGATTTTCTGGCCCAGATCCAGCAAATGAAACAGATGGGCGGACTGTCGAGCCTGATGGACAAGCTGCCCTCGCAGCTGTCGGCCAAGGCCGCCGATATGGACCTGGGCAAGGTCGAAAAAGACATCGCGCGCAAGCAAGGCATCATCCACAGCATGACGCCCAAAGAGCGCGCCAAGCCTGAGCTGATCAAGGCCACCCGCAAAAAACGCATCGCCCTGGGCGCCGGCGTTCAGGTCCAGGACGTCAACCGTCTGCTCAATGAGTTCGAGCAGATGCAGGGCATGATGAAAAAAATGCAGGGCGGCGGCATGATGAAGATGCTCAAGCGCATGGGCGGCATGAAGGGTATGGCCGGCATGAAGGGCATGCCGGGCATGCCCAAGTTCTGAGCGATCGGTTTAGCCCGCTTCTAGCTCTGTAGGCTAGACAGCCGCCGCCTCAAGCACCCGCCCGCGCAGGGCCCGCTGCATGGCCTCGGTGACCTGCACATCGATCATCTGGCCGATCAGGCGCGGATGACCTTCAAAGTTGACCACCCGGTTGCATTCGGTGCGGCCCATCAGTTCCTGCTTGTTCTTGCGCGAGCTGCCTTCGACCAGGATGCGCTGCACCGTGCCGGCGCGGCTGGCGCTGATGGCGCGCACCTGCTCGTCCAGGGTGGCCTGCAGCCGCGCCAGGCGCGCCTGTTTGACACTGTGCGGCGTGTCATCGTGCAAATTGGCAGCCGGCGTGCCCGGCCGTGGGCTGAAGATGAAGGAAAACGAGGTGTCGTAGCCCACCTCGTCGACCAGCCGCATCAGCTTGTCGAAGTCCTCGTCAGTCTCGCCCGGAAAGCCGACGATGAAGTCGCTGCTCATGGCCAGATCGGGCCGAATCGCACGCAGCTTACGCACCGTGCTCTTGTACTGCAAGGCGGTGTAGCCGCGCTTCATGGCCATCAGGATGCGGTCGCTGCCGTGCTGCACCGGCAGGTGCAGGTGATTGACCAGCTTGGGCACCTTGGCATAAACGTCGATCAGCCGCTGGGTGAACTCATTGGGGTGGCTGGTGGTGTAGCGGATGCGTTCAATGCCCGGAATCTCGGCCACATATTCAATGAGCGTGGCAAAGTCGGCGATCTCGGCGCTCTCGCCCATGGCGCCGCGATAGGCATTGACGTTTTGGCCCAGCAGCGTGACTTCGCGCACGCCCTGATCGGCCAGCTCGGCCACCTCGATCAGCACGCTATCGAGTGGCCGCGAGACCTCGTCGCCTCGGGTGTAAGGCACCACGCAGTAGCTGCAGAACTTGGAGCAGCCTTCCATGATGGAGACGAAAGCAGCAGGACCGTCCTTGCGCGCGGGCGGCAGATGGTCGAATTTCTCGATCTCCGGAAAGCGGATGTCCACCTGCGGCCGGCCCTGCGCGCGCCGCGCATCGAGCAGCTGCGGCAGCCGGTGCAGGGTTTGCGGGCCGAACACCACGTCCACATAGGGCGCCCTGGCGATGATCTCGGACCCCTCCTGGCTGGCCACGCAGCCGCCGACGCCAATGAGCACGCCTTTGGCCTTGAGGTGCTTGACGCGCCCTAAATCCGAAAACACCTTTTCTTGCGCCTTCTCGCGCACTGAGCAGGTGTTGAAAAGAATCAGGTCGGCCTCTTCGGGGTCCTGGGTGGCTTCGTAGCCTTGGGCTGCATTGAGCACGTCGGACATCTTGCCCGAGTCGTACTCATTCATCTGGCAGCCGAAGGTCTTGATATAGACCTTCTTGCTCATACGGCAGCTCGGCGGGGGGAGGGGTTCGGTTCGCAGCGGTTCATGGTGTGTGTCCAGAGGCTGGGGGAAAGGGGTCAGCGATTTTGCGCTCGCTTCAAGGCACAAGTATCGCAAGCGGTACTGTTGGCGAGAAGCGCCGCACTATACACGCAGCCCGCTACCGGGGTCAGGACTCTGACCGCTTGGGCCCATGTGGACGCCTACCGCCGGGCCCGACCCTCGCCCCTGGCCCTGGCGACCTACTTCCGGCTGGCTATGACCGCGGACATAAAAAAGGGCCCGGATGTGTTCCGGGCCCTTGTATGTGGTGGTGATAGGTGGACTTGAACCACCGACATCAGCATTATGAATGCTGCGCTCTAACCAACTGAGCTATATCACCGCAGGGCGCAGATTATAGCGATTTTGATCAACGGTGTTTAAAGTTGGCTGGGCGCTTGTTGACGAAGGCGTCCATGCCCTCTTTTTGGTCTTCGGTGGAAAACAGGCTGTGAAACAGGCGGCGCTCGAAGTTCAGGCCTTCGCTGAGCGGGCCTTCGAAGGCCCGGTTGACCGATTCCTTGGTGGCCATCACTGCCAGGCGGCCGAACTGGGCAATTTGCAGGGCTGCGCCCAGGGCCTCGTCCATCAGCTTGTCCAGCGGCACCACGCGGCTGACCAGGCCAGCGCGTTCGGCCTCGGCGGCATCCATCATGCGGCCGGTCAGGGCCAGGTCCATGGCCTTGGATTTACCCACCGCGCGCGGCAGGCGCTGGGTACCGCCGGCGCCGGGGATGATGCCCAGCTTGATTTCGGGCTGGCCGAAGCGGGCGTTGTCGGCGGCAATGATGAAGTCGCACATCATGGCCAACTCACAGCCGCCGCCCAGGGCAAAGCCGCTAACGGCGGCAATCACCGGTTTGCGCACATCGCCGATTTTTTCCCAGTTGCGGCTGATGAAATTGCGGCCGTAAGCCTGGGCAAAGGTCATTGAGGCCATGGCGCCGATGTCGGCGCCAGCGGCAAAAGCTTTTTCACTGCCGGTGACGATCATGCAGCCAATGCCATCGTCGGCTTCGAAGGCGTGCAGGGCTGCGCCGAGCTCGTCCATCAGCTGGTCGTTCAGGGCGTTGAGTTGCTTGGGGCGGTTCAGGCGGACGATGCCGACCTGTTGGCCCTCGGGTCCTTCGGTGCTGACTTGGATGGTTTCGTATTGGGTGCTCATGGTTGGGCCTTTTTGTGGGAGGTCGGGTCTGAAAGGGGTGTATTTTCGGTCGCTGCGCCTTAAGCCGCGGCTGGCTTGTCACCTGCGAGCCAGCGATCGAGCAGGGCAGCATCTTGCACCGCCAGGCGCCAAGTGACGCCGGGCTCGGGCATGCGCAGGGGCAACCGCAGCAGTTGCTCGTCGCGCGCCACCAGTGCGGTGATTTTGTCGCCGGCTCGGGCGTACAGGGGCAGGTCGTCTAACTTGCGCAGCCGCCAGCCCTGTCCACCGGGGATTTCAAGGCCCAGCCATTCGTCGCCGGCGCTCAGGCCGGCCGCATGGGCCGGCCCGCCGTGCAGGACCGTCTTGACTTTGACGCCCTGGCTTTCATCAACCCGCAGGCCCAGGCGCTGGGCCCAGGCGTCCTTGTCTTTGAGCACTGCCACGCCGTGGGCCTGCAGCAGCTCTTGCAGCGGCAGATCCTGCGTGCTGTGCACCCAGTGCTGCAGCTCGGCGCTGTAGGACCGCCCGCTGCTGTCCTGCAATTGCGCCAGCACATCGGCCTGGTGCATCGCTCCGCCCTTGCAGCGCTGCCACAGGCCACGCATCACTGCATCGAGGTCGCTGGCTGGCGAGCCCGAGCGCAGCGACAGGTCCAGGCACAGGGCCACCAGCGCGCCCTTGGTGTAGTAGCTCACGGTGGCGTTGGGCGTGTTCTCATGCTGCCGGTAGTACTTGACCCAGGCGTCCATACTCGCCTGCGCCACTGACTGCACCTGTCGGCCAGGGGTCTGCAGCACCTGGTTGACGGTCTTGCCCAGCAGTTTGAGGTAGCCGGCGTTGTCCAGCAGGCCGCAGCGGCGCAGCAGCAGGTCGTCGTAATAGCTGGTAAAGCCCTCAAAGAACCACAGCAGCTCGGTGTAGTTTTCGCGGCTGTAGTCGTAGCGCTCGAACTCGGCCGGCCGCAGGCGCTTGACGTTCCAGGTGTGAAAGTATTCATGGCTGATCAGGCCGCGCAAGGTGGTGTAGCCCTCGCTGACCTGAGCAGCGCCCTGGCTGGGCAAATCTCTGCGGCCACAGATCAGCGCGGTGCTGTTGCGGTGTTCCAGCCCGCCATAGCCGTCGCTGACCGCGTGCAGCATGAAGACATAGTTTTTGAAGGGCGGCTTGCCCCGACCCTGCCAGAAGCGAATCTGCTCTTCGCAGATTTTTTGCGTGTCCTCGAGCAGGCGCTGGCCGTCGAAGTGGGGTGGCGCGCCACTGACCACAAAGCGATGGGGCACGCCGCCGGCTTTGAACTGCCCGCTCCAGAGCCGTCCGAAAGTCACCGGGCAGTCGGCCAGTTCGTCGTAATCGCTGGCCAGGTATTGCCCAAAGCCGCGGCGGTCGGTTTTCAGGGGTGTCAGTGCGGTGGCCAGCGTCCAGTCGCTGTGCCCGCGCGCAGCGGCGATCTCAAGCACCTGGGGCAGGTGGTCCTGTCCGTGCACCCGCAGGCACAGGCTGGTGGCATTGAAAAAGCCACGCTCATGGCCGAGCATGGCGGTGCGCACCGAAGGGTCGTTGGCATAGACCGCGTAGCTGATTTCCAGCATCTGGTCGGCTCGGTTGGCCACTTGCCAGCTGCACTTATCGAGCTGCTTGAGCTTGAGCCGACGCCGGCCTTGCCTGGCTTGCAGGCCCTGCAACTGGCCCGAAAACTCCCGCACCATATAGCTGCCCGGGATCCAGACCGGCAGACTCAGCGCCTGCTCGGCGGCCGGCTGGGGCACGCTGAGGGTGACGCGAAACAGGTGGGCCTGAAGGTCGGCCACCTCGACGCGGTAGACACAGGCTTCGGGCGGGACGCGGGGGGCGGTTTTAGGCATGCGAGAAGAATACCGCAGGCCGGGGCAGTGGACCGGCCGGCGCAAGCGCTCAGGTCCAAGCAGGCCCGTGGCGACTCAGGGCGTCTGCGCCTCAGCCAGCAGTTTTTCGACCTGGGCCGCGCTGATCGCGCCCGGTACCCGATTGCCATTGGCAAAGATCAGGGTGGGCGTGCCAGTGATGCGCATCTTGCGGCCGTATTCCACATTGCGGGTCAAGGCGCTGGTGTCGCAGCCTGGGGAGGAGGGCGGCACCGGCTTGTCGGCCGTCATCAGATCGCTCCAGGCCTTGGCCTTGTCCTTGCTGCACCAGACATTGCGCGACTGCTCGGTCGATTCAGCGCCCAGGATGGGCATCAGAAACAGGTAGATGGTGATGTCGCTGACTTTTTGCAGGTCGCGCTCGAAGCGCTTGCAATAGCCGCAGTTGGGGTCTTCAAACAGGGCCAGCTTGCGCTTGCCATTGCCGCGCACGATGGTGATGGCGTCCTTGAGCGGCAGGCTGTCGAAGGCAATCGCATTGAGCTTGTCCTGGCGCTCCTGGGTCAGGTCGCGGCGGCTGCGGGTATCGACCAGCTGGCCCTGAATCAGGTGCGAGCCGTCGGCATCGGTATAGACGATCTCGTTGCCCATGCGCACTTCGAACAGGCCGTTCATGGGTGTGCGGCGAATTTCGTCGATCTTGGGCAGGCCGGGCAAGCGCTCGACCAGGTTTTTGCGGATCGCCGCTTCCTGCGCCGGGGTTTGCGCCAGCGCCAGCAGGGGCAGCAGCAGGGCGGTGGTCAGGCCTGCGCGGCGCAGAAATTGGGTGACCAGGGTTTTCATGGTGTTCCTTCGGGTCTTCAGCCCATGGCCCGGCGCGTTAGCCAGGATTTGATCAAGCCACTGCCCTGCACCGCATTCATGCCCCAGTTGCGCAGGGTCTGCCAGCGGGCATCGGTGTGAGCAAAAAGGCCTTGCAGGCCGTCGGTGAGCAGTCCCATGGCCAGCACATCGGCCTTGCGCGAGCGCTCATAGCGGCGCAGCAGGCGGATGTCGCCCAGCGGCCGCCAATATTCGCGCTCGCGGATCACGCAGGCGAGCTCGCGGGCATCGGCCAGGCCCAGGTTCAGGCCTTGCCCGGCCAGGGGATGAATGGTGTGCGCCGCATCGCCGGCCAGCGCCCAGCAAGGGCCGACCCAGCGCTCGGCCCGGGCAAGCTGCAGCGGCCAGGCCATCACCGGGCTGCACAGACTGAGCGAGCCGACCTGCGGGTCGACGGCATCTTGCAAGGCGCGGGTGAAATCTGCGGCCGGCAAGGCCAGCAAGCCATCGGCCTGTTCCTGCGGCAGTGACCATACCAGCGCCAGCTCGTCGCCGTGGCTGCCGCCCAGGGGCAGCAGCGCCACGATGTCGGCGCCTCTGAACCATTGGCGCGCCACGCCGCCATGCGGCGCTGTGCTGCGCAATCGTGCGGCCAGTGCCTTGTGCGCATAGGGGCGTTGGTCCCAGCCTATGCCCAGTTCGCGCCGGCTGCTGCTGTCGCGGCCTTCGCAGATCACGGTCAAGGCCGCTGTAGCGCTTTGCCCGGGCTCGAGTCGGCTGACCTGCGGCGCAAAGTGCAAGGCTTGCTCCAGCAGGCCCTCCAGGGTGCTGGAGGTCACCAGCCAGGCCAGCTCACCGGCCGCATCAAAGCTCAGGTGCCCGCCCTCGTCGCCCCAGACCTGCATGGCGCTGACTGCGGTGAGCTCGCTGTCCTGGGGCCAGACCCGCAGCGGCTCGAGCAGCGCGCGCGAGGCCTGGTTGAGCGCGTAGGCGCGTACATCGGCCTGCGGCGAAGCCGGACGCAGTGGCGCGATCGCCACCTTCAGCCGCTCGCGCGCGAGCAGCAAAGCCAGGCTGCGGCCGACAATGCCGTCGCCACGGATGCAGACATCAAAACGCAGGGTCATAGTGCATTGTAGAAAGCCGGTGAAAATCATGCCCCTGGCCTTACCAAAAGACACATTCATGAGCGCACACACTCAATTCGCACAGGCTGTCATCTCGCAGCTGATGATTTACCCGATCAAGTCTTGCGCTCCTGTGGTGCTCAAGCAGGCGCAGCTGACCGATCAGGGCCTGGACCTGGACCGCAGCTGGATGGTGGTGGACGAGCAGGGCCAGTTCATCTCGCAGCGCGAGCAGCCACGGCTGGCCTTGGTGCAGCCGCAGCTGCGCCTGTCGGACCTGGTGCTGCGTGCTCCGGGCATGTTGTCCCTTCACCTGGCGCTCGAGGGCGTGGAGTCGGCGATGAAAGTCTGGCTTTGGGACCAGGCCATTGAGGCCTGGGACATGGGGCCGATCGCCGCCCAGTGGTTCAGTGATTTTTTGGGTCGCCCGGTGCGCCTGGTGCGCTTTGACCCCCAATTCGAGCGGCCTTCCGACCGCCGCTGGACTGGCGGGCAAACCGCCTTGAACACCTTCACCGACGGCTTTCCACTGCTGCTGATCAGCCAGCCTTCGCTCGATGGGCTCAACCAGCGACTGATTGCCGCTGGGCAGGCGCCGGTGGACATGGGCCGCTTTCGGCCCAACATCGTGCTCTCAGCCACTGAGGCCGGGGCTTGGCAAGCGCACGACGAAGACCGGACCCAGGAGCTGGTCATCAGCACCGCCACCGGCTTGATCCGGCTCAAGCCGGTCAAGCCCTGCAGCCGCTGCCAGATGGTCGATGTCGATCCCCAGACCGGCGCGCCGGGCCAGCCCGTGCTGCGCACACTGGCCGGCTATCGCCGCGACAGCCGGCTCGATGGTGCGGTCAGCTTCGGCATGAACCTCATCGTGCTCGAAGGGCTGGATCACAGCCTGGAAGTCGGTCAGGCGGTGTTAGCGCACGGGTGAGTCGGCCCGGGCCAACTCTTGCAGACCCTGGCTGACGCGCCGCTGGCGCAACTGCCACCTCACCGTCGCACCGATGCCCGCCATCATGGCGGCTGCTCCACTGAGCACTGCGCTGGCGCTCCAGTGCTCCATCAGCGATGTGGCCAGCAGCACACCCACGCCCTGGCCGAAAAACAAGGCGGTCGCAAACATCGACACGCCCAGTCCGCGCGCATGGGGTGCCATTTGCGTGGCCAGGGTTTGCAGCGTGTTGTGCAGCATGAAAAAAGAAAAGCCGCCCCAGATCATGAAGGCCGCGGTCAGCTGCCACCAGGGACTCCAGGCCAGGGTCAGCAGCGCCAAGGCCATGCCCAGGCCGCCACTGATGGCCAGCCCCGTCTCCCCCAGGCGCGGCACCAGGCGCTTGGCCTGGCTCATGTAAGCCATGCCCCCGAGGCCCATCAGGGCCACGATGGCGCCGGCCGATGACAGCGCCAGGCCATGGTGTTGGTGCAGGTGCGAGGCGGCAATGGCCATGCTGCCAAAGCCCGCCGCGCCCTGGCACAGCGAAAAGCCCAGGATTTTGCGCACCCAGGCATCGCGCAGCAGCTGCCGGGTTTGATGGAGCATGCTCGTCTGCGGCCCGGCTTGGGCCGGCCCATCGCCCGGCCCCTGCGCGCTGCGGCGGTGGCTCAGCAAGAGCGCACCGACCAGCAGAAACACCAACGTCATCAGCACAAAGGCCCAGCGCCAGCCCAGGGTGTCGGTGAACAGGCCGCCCAGCACCTGGCCGCTGAACACCCCCAGGGTGGTGCCCAGGCCAACCTGCGCCAGCGTCTCCTGCCGTTTTTCGTAGGGCACCGCGTCGCCGGTCCAGGCCAGTGAAAGCGGAATGATGGCCGCCGCAAAGGCTGCCGCCAGCACCCGGGCCAGCACCAGGGCTTGCAGGCTGCCGGCCAAGGCTGCCAGCGCGCTGCCCAAGCCGCAGCCCAAGGTGGCGTAGCTCAGCACCCGCAGCTTGCCGTAGCGGTCACCCAGGCTGCCAAAAAGAAGCTGCGTCAGGCCGTAGGCCAGCGCAAACAAGGAGACCACTTGTGCGGCTGCCGCCAGGGTGCTGTCAAACTGACGCGCCAGCTCCGGCAACATCGCATCGCAGATGCGCTGGCTGGCCATGCTGGCAAAGCAGGCCAGAGACAGCAGCAGCACTGTCCGCCGCGTGCTGGGCGGCAGCGCCTGCGGCGCGCTCATTCGACCCGGCTGCCCGAATATCGGATGGGCCCTGCCCGGGTCTGCAATTCCTGCCGAATATGGCGCGTCAGCTCCTGCCCGTTGCCGCCGACCAGGTCATAGCCCTTGCCGTCGATTTCACGTTCCTTGAAGCC
Source organism: Polaromonas sp. (assembly GCA_044352515.1). Classification (GTDB taxonomy): domain Bacteria; phylum Pseudomonadota; class Gammaproteobacteria; order Burkholderiales; family Burkholderiaceae_C; genus Polaromonas. Next base: position 4,632 of record JBILDR010000039.1, on the reverse strand, counting down.
GGGGTCGCGCAAGATGGCTGCCACGTCGCGCTCCATGCGCTGCAGCGCCGCTGGCGGGGTGGCCATCGGCGCAAACAGGCCGACCCAGACATTGGCATCGACCTCTGCGTAGCCCAGCTCGCCCACGGTGGGCACGTCTGGGAAGGCCGGGTGCCGCGTCTTGCCGCCGTAGGCCAGGGCCTTGATGCGCTTGCTCTGCAGATGTGGCCGTGCCGAAGGAATACCGGCCCAGGTCAGGGCGATCTCGCCGCTGACCACCGCGCTGACCGCCTGCGGAATGCCGCGGTAGGGAATGTGCACGATGAACACCCCGGCTTTTTGCTTGAGCATCTCGGTGGCCAGCTGGGGCTGGCTGCCCGCGCCATAGGAGGCGTAGGACAGTTGACCGGGCTGCTTGCGCGCCAATGCGATCAGCTCTGGCAGCGTGCTGGCTGGCAGTGCGGCGGTGGCCACGAAGAGCTGGCTGAAGGAGACCATGCGCGAGACCGGCGCAAAGTCGCGCTCGAAGTCATAGGGCAGTCGGGTGTACAGGTGTGGATTGATGGTGAAGGTGGCATCGGTGGTCAGCAGCAAGGTATGGCCGTCACTAGATCGGGCCACCAGCTCGGTGCCTACCAGCGTGTTGGCACCGGGCCGGTTGTCCACCGTCACCGGCTGCTGCCAGCGCTCTTGCAGCTTTTGCGCCAGTGCCCGGGCCAGAATGTCGACGCCGCCGCCGGCCGGGTACGGTACGATCAGCCGCACCGGCCGGCTGGGCCACTCGGGGCTTTGGGCCCACGCCAGTCCGAGGCTGCTGAGCAGCCCCAACACCAAAGTCAGCGTCCGCACCACTGCGCGATATGTCATTGAAATCGTCTCCCGTCACAAGCCCCAGCGGCCACGCGCATTCTAGGCAGGACAAGGAATCGGAGCCGGTGCAGGGGCATGAGCTTGCAGCGGCCGACCCCGACTCCTGGCCCGCGCTGCCGCCCTTGCGGCTGGCGCGCATTGCGCCGCTGGCACAGCCGCGCTACCTGGGCGACCGTTGGTCCTATCTCGAAAGCGGGCCGAAGGACGCCCCCTGCATCGTCATGCTGCACGGGATCGGCGCGCATGCCGACTATTTCCGCTTTCAGCTGGCCGCTCTGTCTGCCCGCTGGCGGGTGATCGCCTGGAACGCGCCTGGCTACGGACTGAGCGACGACTTGCGCTGCGAGCAGCCGCAGGCCGCTGACTATGCGCAGGCGCTGGCCGATTTTCTCGAGGCCCTGCAGATCCAGACCTGCTTGCTGGCCGGCCATTCTTTTGGATCGGCAGTCGCCCAGGCTTTTGCCATCGCGCAGCCTGGACGCTTGCGCGGCCTGCTCCTCAGCGGCACCGGTATCGGACAGCGTCAGCTGTCGGCGCAGCGGCGCCAGGCCTATGAAGATCGCATTGCCCGCATCCGTCTGGGCGCCTACCAGTACGGTGACCGCGGCGTCGATCACCTAGTAGGTCGGCAGGCGCCGGCGGCCTTGCGGGTGTGGCTGACCGAACTGGCCCGCGGCCTGCACCGGCGCGGCCTAGAAAACGCTGCCGCCTTTCGGCTCTCGTCCTTTTGCAGCCTGGACCATCTGCACAGCCTGAGCATGCCGCTCTTGATGGTGCAGGGCGAAGAAGACAGCGTCAATCCGCGCCAGGAAAACGCCGACTTGCTGCTGGCCGCTTTGCCTCAAGCCAGGCTGGAGCTGTGGCCGGGCGTGGGCCACCTGGCCGAAGTGGAGGCCCCCGAGCGCTTCAACCAGACCCTGGCCGGCTTTGCGCAGGGGCTGGCTGGGGCTTGAGCGGTGCGCCAGCGCTGATTGCTTCAGTCGGCCTTGATATTGCGAGTCTCGATGACCCGCTTCCAGCGCGCAAACTCGGCCGCCTGATAGGCGCTGAACTGCTCGGGCGTACTGGCCACGATCTCGAAGCCCAGTTCCAACAATTTGGGCCGGATCTGCGGATCATTGAGGCTGGCGGCAATGGCCGCGTGCAGCCGGTTCTTGAGCTCGGTCGGCATTCCCTTGGGGCCGGCGATGGCTTGCCAGGAATAGACATTGGCGTCTTTGATACCGGCTTCTTCCAGCGAGGGCACCTGGGGCAGCAGCGGCGAGCGTTTGGCGCTGGTGATGGCCAGGGCCCGCAACTTGCCGGCTTGGATCTGCGGCATGGCGGTGTTGATGTTCATGAAGGACGAATCGACCTGGTTGCCCAGCAGGTCGTTCATCACCGGCCCGCCGCCCTTGTAGGGCACATGGATGCCGCTGGTGCCGGTTTGCAGCCAGAAGAGCTCGGCCGTCAGGTGGTCGCTGCTGCCATTGCCCGAGGAGGCAAAGGTCATCTTGTTGGGATTGGCCTTGCTGAAGGCCAGAACATCGGCCAGCGACTTGTGCGGCGAGGCGGCCGGCACCACCAGCACATTGGGCGCTTGCACCGCCACCGAGATGTAGTCGAGCTCCTTGAGCGCGTCATAAGGCGCCTTGATGAGGTGCGGAGCGATGACGAAGGGGCCCAGAGAGGACACCAGCAGGGTCTGGCCGTCGGCCGAGGAACGGACCACCTGGCCCGTGCCTATGGTGCCGGTCGCGCCAGCGCGGTTATCCACCACAAAGCGCCCGCCCAGGCGTTCCTGCAGCTTGGGCGCCAGGGTGCGAGCGATCAGGTCGGTCGAGCCGCCGGGCGGGAAGGGCACGACCAGGGTGACCGGTTTGTTGGCATCGGGCCAGGCCTGGGCCGAGCCCAGGCTGAAGGCGGCGAGAAGCAAAAATAGCCAGTTTTTCATCGGATTCAAGCTGTGGAAGTTTGTGAGGGTTGGATGCTGCAAGCCCATGCGGGCCGCAGCCTGCGGTGGCCGGCCCTTATCCTAGATCGGTCCTGGCTGATTGTGGCTACTGGTTCTCACCAATGTCGCGCTTGCTGCATGGTTGAAGACAGTTTGAGGCTAAAGTGAGGGATGGGCGCGTTCATAGAACTGCTGACGGGCGGGCCATTGGGGCTCACCCGAGCCCAGCCCTCACACCGGCCCACCGCCTGCCCACTGGCGACTTCCCCAAGATTTATCCCCTCAAGCTCATGATCAAGTCCGCACTGATTTGTTTTTTGACGGCCGGCACGCTGCTGGCTCCGCTGCAGGCGGCCCAGCCCCTGATCACCGACGACAGCGGCACGCAGGGGCAGGGCGGGCAGCAACTGGAGTTGGCCCACAGTTCAGAGAGCGTGCGACAGGGCGCCGATCGCAGCCGCAGCCGGGCCAGTGGCCTGACCTACACCGTAGGTGTGCATGAACAGGTCGATGTTTTTCTGGCCACAGCGTATCTGGGGCTGGCAGGGCAGCCTTCGACCTCGGGCTGGAGCAATCTGAGCATAGGCGCCAAATGGCGCTTTTTGGAGTGGGGCTCCAGCCAGAGCAGCCTGGCCCTCAAGCCCGAGGTGATCCTGCCGGTGAGCGGCTCGCAAGAAAGCCGCGGTTTAGGGCCAGGCAAGACCTCCTACGCGCTCAGCCTGATTGCGTCCAAGGAGCTGCCGTTTGGCTCGGCCCATCTGAACGCGCAGATGGGGCGTGAGCGCCACCGGGACGCTCAGGACGACGAGCGCCGCCAGCGGTTTTCCGGCGCGCTCATTTGGGACGTGCAGCCGTCCTGGAAGCTCGCCGTCGATATAGGTCAGCAGTCCACGCGGCGCAGCGAGGGCCCTGCCCTGCGCACGCGCTTTGTGGAGCTGGGGGCGGTGTATTCGCCCAGCAAAACCCAGGATTGGGCCTTGGGCCTGATTCGCAGCACGGACGACGACCAGCCGCGGGCGAGCTCGCGCACCCTGACCGGCGGCTGGACCTGGCGCTTTTGAGTGCAAGCCGGCCTGCCGCTGATCGGGCCCTTGCGCGCGCCTGCACCGCAGCCGGACCGGGTGGCACAGCCGCGGGTGGCTGCGGCTGGCCGCCGGCAGACCGAGTGAGCTGAGCCCACCGACCATGGCAGAGTCCCCATCCGGTGCTGTGCGGCCTGCTTTGGTGGCCCTGCTGTTGGCCCAAATGGCCTTTGGCTTGCTGGCCATGACCTTGTGCATACCGTCCATGCAGGATTGGCCTGAGCAGTTCGCTGCATCGCAGGCCCAGGTGCAATTGACCTTCAGTCTCTACGTCGCCGCCTATGGCCTGGTACAGCTGGTCTATGGCCCGCTGTCCGACAGACTCGGCCGCAAGCGCGTGTTGATGGGCGGGCTGTTCCTGGCGGTGCTGGGCAGCGCGGCGGCCTGGCTGGCCGACAGCCTCGAGGCCCTGCTGTGGGCCCGCACCTTGCAAGGCGCAGGCAGCGCTGCCGGCATGGTGGTGGGCAGGGCGCTGGTGCAAGACCTGTTCACGGGCCGTGACCGCACCCGCATGATGGCCTACGTCGGCATGACCATGGGTTTGTGCCCGCCGCTGGCCACGCTGCTGGGCGGCCAGATGCATGTAGCCTGGGGCTGGAGGAGCAATTTCCTGGTCTTGCTGCTGATGGCCCTGTTGTTGGTGGTGGCCGTCTGGCGCCTCTTGCCGGATCCCCGTCCCGTCCGCAGCGATGCAGCGAGTTGGTGGCGGCAGGCCGGCACGTCCTACCTGCGGCTGATGGGGCAGCGGGCCTTTTTGCTGTACGCGCT
>JBILDR010000038.1:0-20076 GCA_044352515.1 Polaromonas sp. | reverse complement strand
CTGGGCCGCCAGGTCCGACAACTGCTGCTCCAGGGGGGCTACCCCAGCGTGGCCGCGCCCGGCTTCGAGGCGCCGGGCGTGGTGGTGAGCTACACCACCGACGCTGACATCCAGTCCAGCAAGAAATTCATCGCGGCCGGCCTTCAGACTGCCGCCGGCGTGCCCCTGCAGTGCGACGAGCCAGCGGACTTCCGCACTTTCCGCATCGGGCTGTTCGGACTGGAGAAGTGGCACCATGTAGAGAGGACCGTGGGTCATCTGCGGGCGGCGCTGGCACGGGTACAGTAATTCTTTAGCCTGACTGACATCAGGCTTCGCCGTTGGCGATGGCCACTTTCAGCGTTAATAATTTTTTCTGCCGATAAACCCTCTGGCACTTTCCAGATTCTGGCTGTAGAGTACCCGCAGAAGATCAATCCAACAATAGTGGCGCTGGGCAAGTGACTTGCAACGGCGTAACAACAGGGCAGGAGGTTTGGCATGCCGCCAGAACGGCTACCCAAGCACATCACGCAAGAGTTGCTGCGTGCGCTACATGCGCCCGACGAGCGGCTGCCTCGCTACACCATCGTGTGGAGCGAGGGGGATGTGCACATGGAGGTGAGCTACCTCACCGACGAGCAGCAGCAGCAGCGCTTGGTGGCGCAGTTGACACAGTTGCGCGAGCGGGTCGAAGACGGGGAATTCATCGATGGCGTCAAATGGACCATCTTCTTTCCCGAGCGCCCCGACGGCAGCTGCGGCGAGCCCCTGATTCTGGGCCACCCCAGCCCGGAAAACATACGCTGCGCGCTGGAAAAGGTACAGGCCCAGAGAGAGGGCTTGGAGTCGGTCGAACGCGCCCGGCTATCATCCAGGCGCCAGGATTGAGCTAATCCGTATCCACTGGGGGCTCTGGACTGACCTCCTGGCCTGAATCCGCGCCAGACTTCCGCAGCTGCCCCGTCCCGTCCCGTCGCACAGTGCCTGCAAAGCCCGCAGCAGGGGGCGGGCGCAAGCCAAGCCGCTTGACAATAAAATTGCCCGCCGACGCATCGGCCAGTCAGCGACACATACCGCAGAGATAATTTATTATTCCGCAAGGTACGAGTGGAGCATTCATCGGCGCTTGCATGTGTAACTCACGTTTTGCATCGTCGGCAGACGTCAAAACCCGGATTTGCCTGCCTAAAGGCAAACCTTCCGCCGAATACCCGTCCGCTCGCCCCTCAGAACTGGCACCAGGCCTGACCCAACGTGCGCCATCACAATTGGGCAACCGTTGTCAGCACAAAAACAAAATGAAAGATAAGGACGAGCTCATCATGGCAACACGCTCCAGCGACAAAACCGCAGGCAGTACGACGCCCAAGCCCAAGCTGCCATCGGCCGTGCAGTCGCTGCGCGACGATGTGATGAACCTCAAACGCGACCGCATCCTCTATGAGGCCGGCGAGTTGTTCTACCAGCGCGGGTATCTGCAGTCGACCGTCAACGAGCTTGCCGAGCGGCTGGGCGCGACCAAGCCCTTTGTTTACTACCACTTTCAGTCCAAGGCTGACCTGCTGATCGAAATCTGCGAGCGCGGCACCAGTGATGCCCTGGCCGCTACAGAACAAGCCCTGTCCATGGGCGGCAGCCCGCTGCAACGCTTTGAATCCCTGGTGCGCGAGTTCACCCGCGTCGCCTTGAAAAACCACCAATTTGTGGCGATCTACTTCCGCGAAGAATTCAATCTGCCGCCAGCGGCCACCGAACGCATCAACGCGATGCGCAAAACCATCAATGCCCGCATGCGCAACCTGCTGGCCGAGGGTGTGGCTTCGGGTGACTTCGAGATCGGCGATCCGGGCATGAGCGCGCTGGTGATTGCGGGCATGTCCAGCTACGCATTTGCCTGGTACCGCGACAAGGGCAGGCTCGATCTCGAGCATGTGACCGAGCACATAGTGCAAATGACGCTCAAACTGGTGCGCAAATCTGGAGCCCCTTCGGACCTCAGCCAAATCCAGGCGCCAGCCGGCGCCTGACGACCCGGCGGGCTCAGGTCTGCGCAGCCAAGGTCCACCAGCCCTGAGCTCAGCCCCGAAGCTGTGCCCCAAGTGACTCCGGACTGCGCGCCTCGGGGAAAACCATTACCTGTGGGTATTTTCATCCTACCCACAAGTCATCTAGTATGTACCCGCTGGTAGGTTTTGTCGGGCCCGACGCCGACAACCTGCTGCGGAACTGCTGTTGCCAGGTCCGCGTACGCCCATGCAGCCACACCACCCATCTCTGGAGGAGACCATGAAACCCATTCGAATGCTGACCTCTGCCGTGCTCGCCACGGCCGCTCTCGCGCTGAGCAGCGCCACTGTGCAAGCCCGCGAACTCAAACTGGCTGTGGGCTTTCCGCAAGGCACCGCTGCCTACCACGGCCTGGACGCCTTCGGCAAGGCCCTGAAGGAAAAGTCAGGCGGAGAGCTCGAAATCAAGATGTATCCGCTGTCTCTGCTCAACCTGCCGCAGATGCTCAACGGGGTGCGCGACGGCGTGGTCGATATCGGCTTTGTGCTACCGCCGCTGTTCCCTTCGGATCTGCCCGAAACCCATCTGGCGGTGGACCTGGCCATGCTGGGCAGCAACCCCTGGGCCATGGCCGGCGCCATGACGGAGTACGTGTTCTCTTGCAGCGAATGTGTGGCCGAACACCTGAAGAACAACCAGGTCTACCTGGGCTCCTCATCGACCGCCTCTTACATGATTGTTTCGACCAAAAAGGCAGTAACGCTGGACGAACTCAAGGGCAAAAAACTTCGCTCCGGTGCCGCCCCCTGGGCACGTTGGGCGCAGCACTTTGGTGCCGTGGCTTTGACCATTCCGGGCAATCAGGTGTTCGAAGCAGTCTCAGGCGGTACGGTCGACGGTGCAATGGTCTCGGCTGCCGAGTTGAGCAATCTGCGCCTGATCGACGTGGTCAAACACATCACCGTGGGCGTGCCCACCGGCACTTACCATGGCATTGACAATAACAACTTCAACCTCAGAACCTGGCGTTCCCTGACTGAGCGCCAGCGCAAAGCGGTGCTGGAAGCCTCGGCCATGAGCACCGCGGCGGTGACCTGGAAATACATCACCGATGGTCAGCAGAACATGAAGGACGCTCAGGCCAAAGGCGTGCAAGTGCATCAGGCACCGGCCGATGTGCTCAGCCGCTCCAATGCCTTCATCAACGCTGATCTGGCCACCATTGCTCAGGCCGCCGAGAAAAACTCCGGCGTTCGCAATGCCACCCAAAAAATCGCACGTTTCAGGGCCCTGCTGGAGAAATGGGAAAAGCTCATGCCCGAGCGCGATTGGACACCTGCCGCCCTGGCCGAGATCTACCAGCGTGAGATCTATTCAAAGATCGACCCCAAAGCCTACGGCATGTGATTGAATCAAAAAGGGCGCGATGAGCAAGCCACACTATCTCTGGGTTCGGCGCATCGACTCGATGCTGCTTTGGATCGCAGGCATCGCCTTGGTGGCGATGATGATTCATATCTGCATTGATGTGGTGGCCAATTTGATCCTGGGCACGCCTGTGCCTTTGACCAATGCGGCTGTCACCCAGTACTACATGATCGCGGTGGCCTACCTGCCCATGGCAGCGGCAGAGTTGCGCGGTGCCCATGTCAGCGTGGATCTGGTGGTCAACCAGTTCCCCGCCGGCTTGCGCCGGGTCTCTGGCGAAATCATGCAGATCATTTGCATGCTCATCTACGGTGCCCTGGCCGCTCAGGCTTGGCAACTGGCGCTGGAAAAGCTCGATCGCAATGCGTTTTTGATGGAGCAAACTTCTCGCGTGAGCACCTGGCCCTCCTATTTCATCATCCCAATAGGCTTTGCCGCAGTCACCATGCTGCTGCTGGCCAAGATGATCCTAACCTGGATGGGCAAGCCGCCGCTGGCCATCGACGAGGCAGCCGAACAGGAGGGTGCCCATGTCTGATATCCAAATTGGCATGGTTGGCCTGATCGCAGTGATCACCCTGATCGCGCTGCGACTGCCCATAGGCATCACGCTGATCGCGGTGTCCTATCTGGGCATCTGGGCCTCGGGCGGGCATCAAGCCGCCTGGGGCATGCTGTCGGTCATGCCGCACACCCTGATCGCCAGTTGGACGCTCAGTGCGGTACCGATGTTCCTGCTGATGGGCTTTATCTGCTATCACGGCAAGCTGACCAACGGTTTATTTGACGCGGCCAAGCTCTGGTTCCAGCGCCTGCCCGGCGGGCTGGCCATCGCCTCGGTGTTCGGCTGCTCCGGCTTTGCCGCCATCACCGGCTCGAGCGTGGCCTGCGCAGCGGCCATGGGCAAGATCGCTGTGCCCGAAATGGTGCGCCACAAATACGACATGAAGCTGGCCACCGGCACCCTGGCTGCGGCCGGCACCATAGGCGCACTGATCCCACCGAGCATCCCCTTAATCATTTACGGCGTGATTGCTCAGGTGTCGATCACCAAGCTGTTCTTGGGCGGTATAGGCGTGGGCCTGGCGACAGCCTTGAGCTATGTGATCGTGATCCTGATCCGCACCTGGCTCAATCCCAGCTTGGCACCGCGCAGTACCGAGCGCGCCACCTTGCGCGAACAGATCACCGTGGCCAAGGAAGTCTGGCCAGTCATTTTGCTCATCATCGGTGTCCTGGGCGGCTTGTTCGGCGGCCTGTTTACATCGACCGAGGCGGGTGCTGTTGGCGCTCTGTTGGCTTTCGTGATTGCCTGGGCCAAAGGCACGCTGTCCCGCGAGGCGCTGACCCGCTCGGTGGTGGAGACGCTGGTGACCTGCGCCAGCGTCTTCATTGTGGTGATCGGGGCTAGCATGCTCACCTCATTTCTGACGCTGACCGGCATTGCCGGCGCAATTTCCGAGGCGGCGCAGGCACTGAACACCAGTCCGGTCATGCTGCTGGTGGCCATCACGCTGGTCTATCTGTTCCTGGGTATGTTCCTCGAACCCATTGGCGCGATGCTGATCACCCTGCCCATCTTCCTGCCTTTGATCGGCATGGCCAAGATCGACATCATTTGGTTCGGCGTGTTCGTAGCCAAGCTGGTCGAAATTGGCATGATCACACCGCCGGTGGGTCTGAACGTCTTCGTGCTCAGCAGCACCATCGGCAAGAGCGCGCCCACCGATCTGATCTTCCGCGGCGTCATGTGGTTCTTCGTGGCCGACCTGGTGGTCGTGGCCCTGGTGATCGCGGTGCCCGGGATCATCATGTTCCTGCCGCGCTACTTCTCCTGAAGTGGCGCGATCAGCGCGGTGGCCCGCGGGCCACCGCGCTGCATCAACTCAGCAGTTATCGAACATGCAGGCATCCACGATCTGCCGGGCGCTGAAACCCTCAGCCCCAAGCACACGCTGACACAGTTGCTCAATGCCTGCTGCATCGCAGGGCATTTCTGAGGCCATGGCCATGAGATTGGCACGCACCTCGTCGCGGTTCCAGTTGAAGGGCTCGCCCTGGGTCTGCTCCACATGCTTGAGGGTTTGGCCACTGCGCAGGTCGACCTCGAGAACAAAGCTTCGGGTGCCCAGGCTGGCATCCGGGATGACAGTGGAGCGGCCAATCAAGGGGCTCAGACGCGCGTCATCAAGGCGCTTGAGGTCCCGGCCCAGTACCTTGCGCTCGATCAAGGCCAGCGCCATACAAAACGGCGCGCTCATCAAGGTCGCGCCGATATCGGAAAACGGCCCCTGCGAGTCAGTGCCCGGGTAGGCCGCCTCGGCCGGGTTCAGGCGCAGCCGCACCGCAACAATGTCCTCAGCCTTAAGTTGGTGCTTCTCGGACAGGGCCATGGCCTGCGTGACCGGTGCCTGCAAGATGGCGCAAACCGCGAAGGGCTTGTAGGTCACGTCCAGGCTGCGCCAGGTCTGGCCCAGGTCACGGCCGACGCCCTCTAGCCCATCGACCTCGCCCAAAAACGCCCGGTAAAAGCCCGCAGACCCCTCGAGCGCATCGGGCGCGGCGGTAGCGCCAACGGCCGCCAGCCTGGCCGCCAGAATGCCGTTTCGCGAGGCCAGGCCGAGTTGCATCTGCCATTCCTGAGTACCGCTGACCCAGGTCTGGTTGGTGCCGCTGGCCGCACTGGCGGCCATGCCCAGGGCATGAGCGGTGGTCTGGGCGTCGAGCCCGAGCAAACGGGCCACGCCGGCGGTGGCCGCAAAGCCGCCGTAAATACCGCTGGCGCGAAAGCCGCGCGGGGTGCTGCGCTTGGCAAAACCCTGGCTGATAGCACCCATGGCTTCATAGCCCGCAATCAGCGCGGTAATCACCTCGCTGCCCGAACTGCCCAGTTGCTCGGCCACCGCCAGCACCGCCGGGGACATGATGGCTCCGGCATGGGTCAGCCCGGGGAAATACACATCATCCTGCGCGCGCGCATGCATCAATGCGGCGTTGACGAAAGCGGCGGTCTCGGGCGTTGCGGGCCTGCCGCTGATGAGCAGGCGTGCGCAGGCCATGGGTCCTTGCTCGCCTAGGCTCTGGGCATAGCCAGGGGCCATCAGCAGGTCTTGCCCGGCCAAGCCGACCCCCAGGTTGTGCAAGAGGCTGACCTTGCCCTTTTCCCAAACCGCAAGTGGAATTTGCTCGCGCGTGAGAGTCGAGGTGAACTGTCCGATGCGTTGTGTCAAGGTGGTCATGGTGCCTCCGTTTTACCTGAGTGTGGGATCGAGCAGCAGCTTGCCAAAGACTTTGCGCTGGCGCATCAGCGCCTGCGCTGACTCCAGCCCCTCCAGCGGGAAGACCTGCTGAATCACCGGACGGATGCGGCCCTGGCCGAGCAAGCGCATCACGTCAAGAAAGTCTTGGCGGGTGGCGGCAAAAGAGCCGATCAGGCTGTGCTCTTTGACAAACAGGTGCCAGAGGTTGATGTCGACCTGAAAGCCCGAATGGCCGCCGCAGGTCACCAGCTTGCCGCCACGGGCAAGCGCCTTCAAGCTCGACGCCCAGGTGGCCGCGCCGACATGCTCGAAAACGATGTCCACGCCCCGGCCCTCGGTAAAGCGGCGCACCTCCTCGGCCCAGTCGGGCTGGCTGTGATTGAGCACCAGATCGGCGCCCAGATCGCGGGCCTGCTGCATTTTTTCTTCGGAACCCACAGTCGCTATGACGCGGGCACCGGCGAGCTTGGCGATCTGCGTACCGATGACGCCTATGCCCGAGCCGGCAGCCACGATCAACACGTCCTGCCCCACCCGCAACTCGGCGCGGCGGTGCAGCATGTGCCAGGCCGTCGGGCCCGTGACGGCCGCCGAGGCAGCTTGGGCATGGCTCATGCCGGTCGGCAGGGCCAACAACTGGCGCGCCGGCGCGGCCACATATTCGGCATAGCCGCCCGGCGTCTGCACGCCAAAAACCCGGCTGTGGCGGCACTGATTGGTTTCTCCGGCCCGGCATGGCACGCACTGGCCGCAGTGCAAGATGGGGTCCAGCACCACAGCCTGCCCGAGCGTCCAGCCACTCACGCCTTCGCCCAGGCCGACGATGTCGCCGGCCACCTCGGTGCCCGAGATGTGCGGTAGCTTGACCGGCTGCGGCGTCTGTCCGTCGTGGGTCAGCAGATCAACCTGGTTGATGCCGCAGGCCTTGACCGCCAGCAAGACTTCACCCGGACCGGGTGCGGGCATCGGCACATCGCTGTCCAGGCGCAACAAGGGCTGCCCGTCCTGGGCATGAAGCCGAACGGCTCGCATGGTGGTGTTCATGATTTCCTGCCCGCCTTGAGTTTTTCCAGATAGGCGGCCTTCTTGTCGGCGAACTCGCGCGACTGAAACGTCAGCCCGTTGGCCACCGCCTCGACACCGAGCTGCTCACGCAGCGGGCTTGATTCGCCATTGCGCAATATCAGCTTGAGCATGCGCATGGCGTCGGCGCCCATGCCGCCCAGGTGGACCGACAGGGCCTGCATGCGCTCGGCCAGCGCCGCCTGGTCATCGACCAATTCGTTGACCAAGCCCCACTGCAGCGCGGTCGGCGCATCAATCTTCTGGCCCAACAAGGCCATTTGCAACGCCCGCGAGGGCCCGACCTGACGCTGCACCAGCCAACTCAGGCCGAAATCCTGGATCACGTCGAGCATCATGGGCACCATCCAGAAGCGGGCGGTGCGCACGCTGATGCGCAAATCGCAGGCCATGGCCAGGCCCAGCCCACCGCCGCCGCAGGCATCGCCATTGAGGGCGGCAATGGTGACCAGCGGCATCTCATACAGGGCCTCGATCACCCGGTGCTGCTCGTTGAGCAGGCGGGTGCCAGAAAAGATCGAGTCGTCCTCGACATGCTCCATGAAGAAAGGCGTGTCCAGATCGACTCCCGCCGAAAACAGACGACCGGTGCCCTGCAGATACAGCACACTCAGGCCGGGCTGGGTGCGCACCCGCTGCAAGGCATCGATCAACTCAGCCAGCATGGTCGGGTCCAGCGCATTCAGGCGCTCGGGCCTGTGCAGGGTCAAGCGGGCAATTTTGGGCTCGAAGTCGAGGCGTATGGTTTGGTAGTCAGACATGGTTCAAGCTGCTTGGGTTTGAAGAATCGGCGGCAGGTGTATCGCTGCGCCGTCGTGAGCATCGTGGGCCGCCTCCATCAAGGCTTCGGTCAGGGTGGGATGGGCATGCACCGTTTGCATCAGGGCCAGCAGGGTCAACTCCATCTGCACGGCCAGTGTCGCCTCGCCAAGCAGCTGCGTCACCTCCGGACCGACCATGCCCACGCCCAGCACCTGTTCGGTGTGGGCATCGGCGATGACTTTGACGAAGCCCTGGGCCTGCCCCATGGCCAGGGCCTTTCCGCTGGCCGCAAAAGGGAAGCGCCCCACTTTCAGCTTCAGGCCCTGCGCACGCGCCTGTGTCTCGGTGAGGCCGACGATGGCGATTTCCGGCGAGGTATAGACCGCCCTGGGGATGACCAGCGCCTGCTGGCTGCGCACCTGGCCAAGCATATGGGCCACCGCCACCTCGGCCTGAGCGCCGGCCCGGTGGGCCAGCATGGGGCCACCACACACATCGCCCACCGCATAAATGTGCGCTACATCGGTGCGGCAGACATCGTCGACCAGCACCGCCTGACCTTCCAGCTTGACGCCCACGCGCTCCAGACCCAGGCCGCGACTCAAAGGCCGACGGCCGACAGCCACCAGCACCTGATGGGCTGACAGCGACAGCGGCTTGCCGGAAACCTGAAGCTGCACCTGAAGCTGCCGCCCCTGCGCCTGTATGCCGGTGGCTGACGCGCCGAGCTGAAACACCACACCCTGACGGACCAGGGCCTGCTGCAGCACCGCGACGATATCGGGATCCTCTTGCGCGATCAGCGACGCCTGCGACTCGACCACGGTAACTGCCACGCCGAAATCGCTGTAAATCTGGGCGAACTCCAGGCCGATCACGCCGCCACCGAGGATCAGCACCGATGCCGGCAGCTCGGTCAGTTCCAAGGCCTGGTCGCTGTTGATCACGCCCGGCAGGTTCACCCCAGGCACCGCCAGGCCCGCAGGCTCAGAACCAGTGGCCAGTAGCAACCGCTTGAAATGAATCCGCTGATCGCTGCCCCGGATGCGGGCCGTATGCGCATCTACAAGCTCGGCCATGCCGCTCAGAAGCTCGATACGGTTTTTGCGCACCAGCGAACGCACGCCCTGAACCAGCTGCGCCACCACCTGGTCTTTTTGCTGGCGCACCGCCGCAAAGTTCAATCGCAGGCTGCCGGGCCCAATGCCAAAGGCCCGCATGCCCTGCGCGCGTCGGAAATCATGGCCCTGCTGCAGCAGGCTCTTGGTGGGAATGCAGCCACGGTTCAAGCAAGTCCCGCCAAGCTCGCCGGCCTCGATCAGCATGACCTTCAGGCCCGAGCGGGCGGCCCGGATCGCAGCGGTATAGCCGCCGACGCCACCGCCAATGACCAACAAATCGGTCGACAAGGCAGGCGTGCTCATAGGGGGAAATCGCAGTCACCGTCGATCACCAGCTGATCAAGCTGGTTGAGACAGGCAAAGCTCAGCTGCACCTGACCCTGACTGCTTGACCTCACCTGTACCTGCGAGCGTATGGTATCGCCCGGCCGCGAGGGCGCTCTGTAGCGCAAGCGAAAACGGGCTTGGGGCGGCAGGTTAGGCAGGCCGCTCCAACGCAAGAGCGACTGAAACACGGGTTCGAGCGCAATGCAGCCGTGGGCGATGGTGGTGCCAAAACTGCTGCTGGCGGCAGCCTGCGGGTCCACATGCACCGGATTGAAGTCGCCCGACAGGCGGGCGTATTCATCGATGAGGTCTTGCGTGATGCGGATCTGGCAGGACGGCAAGACCGCCTCGGGCGCGTCATTCATGGCATCAGCCCCACAAAACTGATGGCGCAGACCAACTCGCCGTCCTGATTGAGCGTTCGCATCTCGTAGCGCAAGAAGCGCCGGCCTTTTTTCTCAAATTTCTCGACGATGGAAAACGTGGTGGTCAAACGGTCGCCAACCCGGGCCGGCACGCCAAACACATCGTCATCGCCCATCCTGACCACACCGGGCGGGAAGATGGCATGCTCCCAGCCCAGGCGCAAGCCGTAGGTCAGCCCCATGCTGCTCGGTGCCAGGCGGATATCGCCCGTGCTTGGATAGCCAAGCAGGCTGCGAAAGCGCTGAACCTCGTCGGCTGTCACCGCGCAGACGCCGCTGCACAGCACCTGGCCCAGCTTGGCGGTTTCGTAGCAAAAATCGGGGTTCACGCCATCACCTCATGCGCGCCAGCATCAAGGCCGGCTGCTCCAGTAATTCGCGCAGACGGCTGCGGAAACGGCCAGCGAGCGCGCCGTCAATCAGCCGGTGATCAAAGGTCAGGCTGATCATCATCATCGGCCGGGCCACCACCTGGCCTTCGCGCACCACGGCCTCATCGCTGATCTGGCCTATGCCCAACAAGGCCGATTGCGGCGCGTTGAGGATGGGCGTTTCAAAGTCGCCACCGTAGCTGCCAAAGTTGCTCAGGGTAAAGCTGCCGCCGCTCATCTCGTCGGGCAAGAGCTTGCCGCTGCGCGCCCGGTCTATCAATTGCTCGCGCTGCTGGGCCAACTCGACCAGGCTGAGCCTGTCGACATGGCGCAGCACCGGCACCACCAGGCCACCGTCCACCGCCACCGCCAGGCCTATGTGAATATCGGCCAGGGTAACGATGTCGTCACCGTCAATATAGGCGTTGATCTCGGGCAGATCGCGGAGCACGCAGGCGCAGGCCTTGAGCAGCAAGTCGGTATAGGTGATGCGCACACCCAAATCGGTCTCACGTTCAACCAATGCGCGGCGCCAGGCCACCGCCTGGCCCATGTCAATGCGACCAAAGCCAGTCATCTGGGCGCTGCTGTGCAGGCTGTGCATCATGCGCTGGCTGATGGTCCTGCGCATGGCACTCATCGGCCGGCGTTGGGCCGAGAGCGCAGCCGGTGGGCTGTCCGGTGCAGGCGGTGTGAGGGCTTGTGCAGGTGCTCTGGCCTGAACAGCGGCTGCAGCCAACACGTCGCGGCGCAAAACCGCACCACCCGGGCCACTGCCAGTGAGCTGGGCCAGGGCCAGGCCATGCTCCTGCGCCAGGCGACGCGCCACCGGCGAGACCAGTTGTCGCCCGCCTTCGGACGACGCCACCGTCATCGCCGCCGGGTGAGCACTCTGGGCTGTAGGGACCGCAGATAAAGACGCTGCGGGTACGGGCGTGGGCGCAAGGCTGGGCACGCCTACAACTGCGCCGCTGCTCTGGCCTACACGCTCGTGCAGATAGCCGACCAACTCACCAATCTTGAGCCGATCGCCGACGGCGGCCACCTGCTGCAAAAAGCCTGAAGCTTCGGCTTCCACATCAAAGGTAATCTTGTCCGTCTCGATGGTCAGCAGCACCGCACCTTTGTCGACCCGGCCATCGCTGGGGATGTGCCACTGCAGCAAGGTGGCCTCCTCCATGGTCAGGCCCAGCTTAGGGATGTGAACGCCCTGGCTCATCGCATCAGGTCCCGCGCTGCCGCAGCAATGCGCTGGGCATCAGGGTGGAGGAACTTTTCAAAGCCCTTGCCAAAAGGCTGGGGGGTAAAAGGCGGGGTCACCCGCATCACCGGCGCGTCCAGGTGAAAAAAAGCCCGTTCCATCAATTGCGCCGCGACCTCCGAGCCAAATCCGAAAGGCTTGTGGGCCGAGCTGACCACCATGGCACGGTTGGTCCGCTGCACCGATTCGACGATGGTGTCCATGTCCAGCGGGCTGATGGTGCGCGGATCGATCACCTCAAGCTCTATGCCTTCACCGGCCAGCACCTTGGCGGCTTCCAGAGCCTTGTGCACCATCAGGCCAGTGGCCACGACGGTGACATCGCGGCCAGCGCGTTTGATGTCCGCCTTGCCGATGGGAATCAGGAGTTCTTCGCTGTCGTCGATGTCTTCCTTCATGCGGTGCAGGGCCAGATGCTCAATGAAGATCACCGGGTTGTTGTCGCGGATGGCCGACTTGAGCAGCCCCTTGGCATCGCGCGGCGTGCTGGGCATGAGGACCTTCAGGCCCGGCACATGGCCCACCCAGGCTTCCAGGCTCTGCGAGTGGTGCGGGCCTATGCCCATCTCGACGGCCACGTTGGTGCGTATCACCAGCGGCATTTTGAACATGCCCTGGTAGAGATAGTGCATCTTGGCCGCCTGGTTGGCGATCTGGTCCAGGCACAGGCCGAAGAAGTCCATGAACATGACTTCGACAATCGGGCGCTTGCCGGTCATGGCTGCGCCCACAGCCAGGCCGACGATGACCTCTTCGCTGATGGGTGTATCGCGCACCCGCAGCGGACCAAAGGCCTTGTGCAGGCCACGCGAAGCGCCAAAGGCGCCACCGGCGGGGCCTACATCCTCGCCGACCAGAAACACATTGGAATCGCGCTCCATCTCCTCGCGCATCGCGTCGATGATGGCCCAGCAGTAAGTTTTGCTCGTCATGGTTTTAGCCCCACTGCCTTAGTCGGCGTAGACATAACGCAAAGCCTCAGCGGGGTCGGGGTCGGGGCTGCGCAGGGCCAGGTCCACCGCAGCGCTGACCTGGGCCTCGATCTGTGCTTCCAAGGCCTGCAATTGCTCTGAGCTTTGCCAGCCCTGGTCCAAGACGATGGCCCGAAAAAGCTGCACCGGATCGCGCGCCAGCCAAAGTTGCTCTTCCTCGCGGCTGCGGTAGTTGCAAGGGTCGCCCTGAAAGTGCCCGCCGTGCCGGTAGGTCTTGAGCTCCAGCAAGCTCGGGCCCTGGCCCGAGCGGGCCCGCTCGACCGCCGCCAGGCTCGCTGCGCGCACCGCCAGCACGTCGTTGCCGTCTACGCTGTGGCCGGGGATGCCGTAACCATGGGCCCGCTCGGCCACATCGGTCTGGCGCGAGGTATCTCGAAACGGCGTCATTTCGGCATACAGGTTGTTTTCACAGACAAAAATCAGCGGCAGGTTCCAGGCGGCGGCCAGATTGAGCGACTCATGGAAAGAGCCCTGGTTGCTCGCGCCTTCGCCAAAAAACACCACACAGACCCGGTCGCTGCCGTCGAGCTGCGCCGAATAGGCCGCACCCGTGGCGTACGGGATGCCGCCACCGACGATGCCGTTGCCGCCCAGAATGCCGACCGCCGGATCGGCGGCGTGCATCTCGCCACCGCGGCCCCCACAGATCCCATTGGCTTTGCCGAACATCTCACACACCATGGGCTCGAGGGCCATGCCCTTGGCCAGGTAGTGGCCGCGGCCGCGGTGGGTGCTGACGATGCAGTCATCGTCACGCAAGGTCGAACAAACACCAACTGCGCAGGCCTCCTGGCCTTGGTAAGAGTGGATGTAGCCCGGAAACAGATTCTTGGCAAAAGCGGTGTTGAGCTGCTGCTCGCACTGACGGATCTCGACCAGCTTGGCGTAAATCTTCAGCCCCTGGTCTGCATCCAGGCCCAGTGATTTACTGGCGGCTTGCTTCCTGCGTGCCATGGCTGCCCCCCTGCTTGAGTACATATTTCATGATCTTGCCTATGCTGGTCTTGGGCAGTTCGTCAATAAAGCTCACAAACGAAGGCACCTTGAAGCGGGCCAGCCGGCTGGCGCACCAGCCCTGCACCTCTTGTTCGCTCAGGGCTTGGCCCGGCCGCAGCACCACAAAGGCTTTGACTGCCTCGTCGCGCAGCGCATCGGGCACGGCAATCACCGCCGATTCAGCAATCGCCGGATGCTCGTTGAGCACCCGCTCGACCTCAGTGGCAGCGATGTTCTCACCGGCTCGCTTGATCACATCCTTGGAGCGATCAAAAAAGTGAACGTAGCCGTCCTCATCAAGCGAGCCGTTGTCGCCGCTTTCAAACCAGTCGCCCACCATGCAGGCGGCCGTCGCTTCTTCATTGCGGTAATAGCCCGAGAACATGGGCTCGCCCTGAATCAAGATGCGACCGACCTGCCCAGTAGGGCAATCCACGCCCGCATCGTCGACCACCCTCACCTGCCGGCCCAGCACCGGCAAGCCTATGCAATGGCGCTTGATGCGGCCGTGCACCGGATTGCAGGTACAGATGCCCAGGGTCTCGGACAGTCCATAGCCTTCGATCAGCCGAACCCCGAAGCGCCGTTCAAAGGTATCCCATTCCTCGTCGGTGGTAGGCAGGGCATAGAAGGACAGACGAACATGGTGCTTCGCATCATCGTTCTGCTGCGGCTGCGCAAGCATGGTGCGCAGCTGCATCGGGACGATGCTGATCAAGGTGCAGGCATGGCGGCGCACCTGCTCCCAATATCGGGTGGCGCTATAGGCTTCGAGCAAAACAAGGGTGCCACCGACCGTCAGGGTCGGCACTACGCTGACGTATTGACCATTGACATGAAACAGGGGCAGCACCACGCAGGCTCTGTCCTGCGGCACCATGCCCAGCGCCTGGCTGACCGCAATGCCCTGAATCAGCGAGGCGCGGTGACTGATGATGGCGCCCTTGGGCCTGGAGGTGGTGCCGGAGGTGAAAATAATCTGCGCCGGCGCATCGGGAGAGACTCGCACCAGCTGGCGCTCATCGCTGTAACGGGCCATGATGTCATCGAGCCGGTCGAAGCCCTCACCGGACTGGCCCTGACGGGCACTGATGCGCACCCTCACCTCAGGACATTGTGCGGCGATTTCCTGGTAGATCGGCAGGTAGCGCGCCTCGGCGATCAGGCCTACGCTCTCGGAATTGTTGAGCAGGTATTGCAACTCATCGGGCGCATAAAGCACATTGACCGGCACCATCACCGCACCGGCTTGGTTGATGGCCATCCAGGCCAGCAGGAACTCGGTGCAGTTGTTCATCATCACAGCAATTTTTTGCCCGGGCTGCACGCCTTGAGAAATCAGCGCATTGCAAAGCCGATTGGCCGCCGATGAAAACTGACGGTAGCTCAGCTGCGAGACTGCGCCATGCGCGTCTTCAAACACCACCAGCGGGTGCTCGGGTTGCTGCTGCGTCTTCTCATGCAGCAAGTCTGCAAGCCCCCGCGTGCCAGATACATGCATGGCCAGACCTCCTTGGCAGTTTTACTGTACAGGTTCAGTAAGAACGGGGCAGGCCGCAACCGGCCTGAGCAATGAAGTTCTTACTCATCTCATTGGTCACCGGGGCAAAGATCAACTGGCGAATATCGCGGTAGTAGCGCTGCATGTGATATTCCATGGTGAAGCCAGCGCCCGCCAGCACACGCATGCCCCGGTCGGTGGCGCGAAACGCCGCTTCGGAGGCATAGTACTTGGCCGAGGCTGCCTGCACCGAGCAATCGAGTTTCTGATCCTGCATCCAGGCGGCCTTGTAGGTACTTAATTGAGCCAGGTCCAGTTCGACCAGCGAATCGGCCAGCTGGTGCTGCACCGCCTGGAACTGTCCAATCGACTTGCCAAAGGCCTTGCGGTCGCGCGCATATTGAATGCCTTCTTCCAGCGCGGCGCGGCCCAAGCCTGCGCACACCGCCGCAATGAAGATGCGCTCGTTGTTCAAGGTATCGAGGATCGCATGCCAGCCGCGGTTGGGTGTGCCGATGACGCAACTGGCCGGCACCCGCACATCCTGGTAGACCACTTCGTAGGAATGCAAGAACCAAGAGCCGAGTTTTTTAATCTTGCTGTAAGTGACGCCGGGCGTATCTTTGGGAATCAGGAACACTGTCAGTCCGTGCGAGGGCTTGTTCTCGTCGCGGCCGGTTCGGGCCACTACAAAGATGTGCGATGCGATGTTCAGGCCCGTGGTGTAGACCTTGGCGCCGTTGATGACGTATTCATCGCCCTCCAGTCGCGCGTTGGTCTTCATCGCCCCCAGAATGTCGGTGCCACCGTCGGGCTCGGTCATCGACAGCGCAAAGTGGCACTCACCCTTGACCAAGCGGGGCAGAAAGTATTGGCGCTGCTCGTCATTTCCGTGGCGCTCCACCGTGACGGCACCAAAGCACACGTCCATCCCGTAGGCCATGGCCACCGATGAACTGTGGCGGGCAACTTCTTCCAGGATGATGGTCTCTTCCATCACCCCACCGCCGGTGCCGCCATAGGCCACCGGCACCGAAGCGCCCATCAGACCAATTTCGGCCATTTTGTCGAGCAGATCATCAGGGAACTCGCCCGCCTGATCCCATTGGGCGATCAGATGCTTGGGCATTTCCTTCTCCACAAATCGTCGCACCGCCTCCTGCAAGGCACGTTGCTCTTCGGTCAGTTCGAAATTCATGGGGTCTCCTGCTCGGCGGCAATGTGGTTCGGGCTCGGGCCCAATTTATACCAGCGGGTAATAAAGTAATTCCTAATGGAATGAAATCCTATCAGATCCGTATATTTGGCGTCAAACGGATTTATGCTTGCGGCCGACCGCATCAGTACAAACCCCGGTGAGCTGAGTTGGAACGGATGGGTCCGTTACCGGCTGCCGACAGCAGGCCGCCGGCGCCAAAGCACAGCCCGCACGGGAGTGCAAGGAGCACAGGGAGCAAGCATGGTAGGAGCGCTTGAGGGCATCAAGGTGATCGATTTCGGTCAGTACGTCGCTGGCCCGCTGTGCGCGATGATGCTGGCCGACCAGGGCGCCGAGGTGCTGCACATCGACCCACCGGGCGGCCCGCGCATGCGCAGCCCGGCCAATGCCACCTGGAACCGGGGCAAGCGCTGCCTGGAGCTGGACTTCTCCCAAGCCCGTGACCGGCAGATTGCGCAGGCTTGGCTGGAGCAGGCGGACGTGCTGATCGAAAACTTCCGGCCGGGCGTGATGCAGCGGCTGGGCTGGGGTCAGGCCGAGCTGCGTGCGCGCCACCCCCGGCTGATTTACTGCAGCCTGCCCGGCTTTGCCAGCGATGACCCGCGCTCGGGTTGGCCGGCCTGGGAGGGCGTCGTGGCCGCGGCCACCGACACCTACCGTCCCTTGGCCGCCGGAGGCGATCCGGCGTTTCTTGCGCTGCCGGTGGCTTCAAACTTTGCGGCGCTCCAGGCAGCCACAGCCTGCGTCATGGCTCTGATCGCCCGGCGACGCGACGGCCAGGGTCAGTACATCGAGGTGCCTTTGTTTGACGCCATGTTCTCGCTGATCGGCGCGCGCGGCATGTCCATGCCAGGGCCGGTGCGACTGTCCTTCGACTTCACAGGCTTTGGCATCTATCGCTGCGGCGACGGGCGCGATGTGCACTTCGCACCGGTGGGCAAGCGTTTTCTGGGCTGGTTCGTTGAGGCCGCTGGGGTGGGCCATTGGCGCGAGCAGGGCCTGCTCGATCGAGATCGGCTGGCCAGCGAGCCCGAACTGGCCGCCGAGCTGCGACGCCAGCTGAGCGCGCTTTTCCTCAGCCGCCCGGCCGACCATTGGCAGGCGCTGGCCGCCGCAGCAGGTGCGCCGCTGGCGGTCTGTCAGACCATGGCCGAATGGCTGACGCATCCACAGGCCAGGCAATCAGGCGCAGTGGTCGCGGTGGACGATCCGCGACTCGGGCCCATGCTGCAGCCGGGCATCGGCGTGCGGCTGTCGGCCTTTGGGGCCATGCAGCCGCGACCGCGCCGCTTTGAGCTGGAAGCTGCGCAAGCGAATTGGAGCGCGCCTTCCTTACAGCCGCCTCTGGTGCCGGCCTCGCAAAGCAGCCCTACTTCCAAGCCGAGCCGGGCCGGTCCGCTACAGGGCGTGCGGGTGCTGGACCTGACGCAAATTTGGGCTGGGCCGACAGGAGCCCGGCTGCTGGCCGAGTACGGCGCTGATGTGATCAAGGTCAATGATCCGAAAGAGCCCATCCTCACCCATGAAGATGTCAACCGGGGCAAGCGCAGCCTGCTGCTGGACCTGCAATCGAGCTCGGGGCTGCAGACGGCCCAGGAACTGATCAGCAGCTCCGATGTGGTGCTGCAGAACTTCGCTCTCGGCGTGGCCGAAAGGCTGGGCATAGGCCCGAGCCGGGCCCGCGCGCTGCGGCCGGACATCATCTACGCCTCGGTCAGTGCCTATGGCTATGAAGGGCCCTGGGGCGAACGCCGTGGCTACGAGGTACAGGCGCAGGCCTGCGTGGGTGCGCAAGTGCAATTTGGCGGTCCCGACGGCGCGCAGCGTTTGCCCTATGAGGTCAACGACTACGGCACCGGAATTGCAGCGGCGTTTGCCATCGGTCTGGGGCTGTGGCACCGGTTGCGCAGCGGCCAGGGACAAGAAGTGCATGCCGCGCTGAGTTTTACCGCTGGCCTGCACCAAAGCCTTTACCTCCATGCACAAGCCGGCGGTGCGGCGCCTGAATCGACCGGTGACCCGCTGCCAGGCCAAAGCCCCTGGCAAAGCTTGTACCGCGCCAGTGACGGCTGGCTGTTTCTCGGGGTGCACCCCAGGGACAAGGTCAAGCAGCAGGCGCTGCTCACAGCCCTGGGCATTGGGGCCGACCACGAGGATCCGCTGCATCAGCGCATCGCACAATGCTTGGCCAAGCAGACCGGCGCACACTGGCTGGCCCAGCTGCTCCCCCTAGACGTGGGCCTGCACCCCCTGCAGACCGTCGATGCCCTGATGCGCGAGCCTTGGGTACGCGCGCACGGGCTGAGCCTGAGCCGGCATCACCCAGGCCTGGGCGAAGTGTGCACCATAGGTCCGGTGGTGCGGATGTCAGGCACTGCGCTGCGTGCAGGCAAAATCGCGTCTGTCCCCGGCGCCGATTTGGCTGAAGTCATGGCTGAAGTGGCCAGTCTGCGCCGCCCACCCACCATCTGCTAAGCCCCTTGCCGTGCTGTCCTACCTTACCGTCCCCGTCACCGCCTTCCAGCAAAACTGTTCCCTGATCTGGGACGAACAAACTCGGCAGGCTGCCGTGATCGATCCGGGGGGTGACCTCGAAGAGCTGCTGGCGCAGGTGGACCGCCTAGGGCTCAAGCTCGAGCAGATCTGGCTGACCCATGCCCATATCGACCATGCCGGCGGCACTGGCGAGCTGGCCAGCCGACTGGGCCTGCCCATCATCGGCCCGCACCCAGGCGATCAGTTCTGGATCGACGCCCTGCCCGAGCAAAGCGCCAGATTCGGCTTTCCGCCAGCTTTGGCTTTCACGCCAAGCCGCTGGCTGCAAGATGGCGATACGGTGACGCTGGGCAGCCACACGGTGCAGGTACGCCACTGTCCGGGTCACACCCCTGGCCATGTGGTGTTTTATTCGCCCGAGCTCAACCGCGCCTTTGTGGGCGACGTGCTGTTTGCGGGCAGCATAGGCCGCACTGATTTTCCTCAAGGCAATTTTGACCAGCTGATTGCCAGCATCAAAACCAAGCTCTGGCCCCTGGGCAATGACACAGTCTTCATCCCCGGCCACGGCCCCGAGAGCAGCTTCGGCCGTGAGCGGCGCAGCAATCCCTTTGTGGCCGACCGCTGAAAAGCGCTAGCACCAAGGTTCATCGCAGGGTGATGAACCAAGAGGAGCTTGCCCCTGCGCGGTAGCACAGCCCCAATGAAAAACGCGCCCGAAGGCGCGTTTTTACTTGCTAGTTTGGCGGAGTGGACGGGGCTCGAACCCGCGACCCCCGGCGTGACAGGCCGGTATTCTAACCAACTGAACTACCACTCCTGGTAGCAACAACTTCGCCCTTTCG
>JBILDR010000037.1:0-20242 GCA_044352515.1 Polaromonas sp. | reverse complement strand
CGGACATCATGCGCTGGGCGTTTGAATCCACCGGCGACTTGGATGCCTGGTGGGCGAGGGCGCAAACACCGTTCAATCAGTCGCTGTGGGGGCGCTGTGATGCCGACTTCAAACACCATTTAGACCGCTACAAATACCCGCGGCGCTTTAGCGACGCACTGGGTGCTGAGCACCATGCGCAGCAAGCGCTAGCGGCCTTGCTTGAGCCCCTGGAAGAGCAGTTGCAAGCCCACGGCCAACTGGGCGGAGCCATGCCTTGCGCGGCAGACATAGGCATTTTCCCGTTTGTGCGGCAGTTCGCAGCGGTCCAGCCCGCGAGCTTTGAGGCCCTGCCTTTGCCGGCAGTCAAGGCCTGGTTGGCGGGGTGGCTGCAAAGCCCCTTGTTTGATGTGGCGATGAGGAAGCTGCCTGCTCCCTCCCATGAGATTTAGCAGGGCCTTGGGCTTTGCCTCTACGCTGATCCACGCAAATTGGACACGATCTGAAGCTCGGTAGCGCGCTCATGCCACCCATGGGTTGATCACCGAGACACCAGCGGCCTCAAAGGGACGGGTGTCACGGGTCGCTACGGTAAAGCCATTGGCCGCCGCGATTGCGGCGATATAAGCATCGGCCGTCGCAATCGCCAAGCCAGCGCTTCTGGCCTTCGCGATCAAAGCCGCATAAGCCTGGGTGCAGGGCAGATCAAAGGGCAGCACGCGGCCAGCGAATAAGGGCAGGACGCGTTTTTCCAGGCTTTCGTGCAAGCCGGATCGGCGCTTGCCCGCCGGCAGTAGCGCCATGCCTGCCCGCAGTTCAGCCACGGTGATGGCAGTGAGGTAGAGCGTTTCCATGGGCTGGGCATCGATCCACCCAATCACCCTGGGCTCGGGTGTGGGCCGCAGTGGCTCTGAGATCACGTTGGTATCGAGCAGGATCATTCGAAGCTCGCCGGGCGTGACGGCGTCTTGTCCCGTACCTGCTCAAACACTGAGAATTCGTCGTCGCGCAGTTTCGCCTGGCGACCCATGTCGGCCAGAATCGATCCCAGCTTGACGCGGCCTTGTGGGCTGATCGCCGCTTCCAGGATTTCGCGCACCTCGGCCTCCATGCTCTGGCCGTGCTGGGCTGCACGCGCCCGCAGGGCACGGTGCACTTCCTCTGAGAGGTTTCGAACAGTTAGCATGGCCATGACGATCACCCGGTGCGGTAAATGCATGCATTTTATGACTTTGCATTCAGTTTTTGCAAGAAGGCGGGGCGCTCTCTCGCAGCTGCGCGTGTCCCTGCGGGACACCCGCCATTCGTCTTGAGCTCAAGGGCTCGCATTCGTCGAGTTACCGATGCCCATGGGCTTGTGGGCCGATGGCTAAGGGGCTGATCTGGACCAAGGCGCTGCCCTGAGTCCACGCTGGCGCCTCAGGTGAGCGTCGTGGGTGCCTCAAAGGTGCATCAAAGGCGCCTCAAGGCCGCGTCAAGGCCGCGTCACCACCTGCACCTGCGCTGCCCATTGCACGATGGCCGGCAGGCTGTCGAATGCGGCCAGCGTTTCGAGCACGCTGCGCTGGGGCGCCATGAGTCGGCTGGCCTCTTCGCTGTTGAGCATATCGGCTGGGCGTATCCACTGGTGGTGGACCGTCTCTACGGTGTCGTGCTCGGCCTGCTGGTCGGCAGCCACGGTGGTCAGGAAGAAGCGGGTGTCAAAGCGTTTGGGCCGCACCGGCGGGGTGATCCAGTGGGCGATGTAGTGGAGGCGGTTGGCGGCCAGCTGAATGCCCTGTTGCTCGCAAAGGGCCTTGAGTTCTACCTCGCCCTGGGCCAGTCGGCGCCGTTGCTCGGTCAGTGCGCGCAGGGCGGGGTTCCCGCTTCCCATGGCTTGGCCTGCGCTGTCGCAGGCCAGCAGCAAGCCGGCTTCTTCAAAGCATTCGCGGATGGCGGCCACATGGTGATCGAGGCCGCCTGCGGGAAGTTGGAGTTGCGCGCTGGCCTGGGCGTCGCTCAGGCCGTGGCAGATGTCGTGGCATCGGGCGTCGCCGGGGTCGACCAGCCCGCCTGGGAAGACCCAGGCGTTGCTGTTTTGGTCGCCCTTATCGGCGCGGCGCAGCAGCAGCAATTGGGGGCCGGCATCGCTGGGGCGCAGGACGACCAGGGTGGCGGCGCGCCGGATGGGCGCAGATGGGGCAGGGCTGTTCATGGTGGGCGGGGTCAACCCGCTGGCGGGACTTGCAGGCTCAAACGCCCTTCCATTGTGGCGTACGCCGTTCGGCAAAGGCGGCCGCGCCTTCGCGCGCGTCTTGCGACTTGAGCACCGGGCCGGTGATGGGCTCTTGCCGGTCGAACATCTCGGCGGTCGGCCAGTCGCGCTGCTCGACCACCACCCGCTTACTGGCGGCCACCGACATCGGTGCGTTGGCGATGATGCGACGGGCCAGTTGCTTGGCCTGCTCCAGAGCCTGGCCGGGTTCGACCAGGGCGTTGAAGAGACCGTAGGGGTAAAGCCGCTCGGCGGGCACGGTGTCGCCGGTCAGCGCCATTTCCATGGCGATGCGCTGCGGAATCAGGCGGGGCAGGCGCATCAGGCCACCGGCGGCGGCGGCCAGGCCGCGTTTGACCTCGGGCAGGCCGAACTGCGCATTGCGGGCGGCCACCACCAGATCGCACACCAGCATGGACTCAAAGCCGCCGGCCAGGGCGTAGCCCTCGACGGCGGCGATCAGCGGCTTGGTGGGCGGGGTGCGGGCGATGCCCAGAATGCCGCGGCCTTCGACGCGGGTCACCTCGCCGCGCAAAAACGCCTTGAGGTCCATGCCCGAGCAGAAGTTGCCGCCGGCACCGGTCAGAATGGCGACGCGCAGCTCAGGATCGCGCTCGAATTCATCGATGGCTTCGCACACGCCATAGGACACCGCCCGGTTGACCGCGTTGCGTTGATCGGGACGGTTGATGGTGATGATCACCAGCCCGGCGTCGTGCTCGACCAGTACCTCTTTGTCCATAGGGTTTCCCTATTCCTGCGTCAGGGCCTGCAAGCGTTCTACCGCCTCCAGGTATTCCATCTGCATGCGCAGCATCACGTCTTTGACCGAACTTTCCTCGCGGATCATGCCCACCACCTGGCCGGCCGGAAAGGAGTAAAGCTCCTTGCGCCGGGCTTTGACCACCCGTGCATGCGCCTCGTTGTAGAGGATGCCTTGCAGCGGTGTGGGCAGGTAGGCCGGTGCACCGGGTTGCTCCCAGGCTTCGGAGAGTTGACTGCGGATCATGCGCACGGTTTTGCCAGTGCGAGCTTTGCGGCGTACCGCGTCTTCGGTGCGGGCTTCGAACAGAACTTCTTTCTCGAAGGGGTCGAGCTCGCTTTCGCGGGTGCCCAGCCAGACGGTGCCGCACCACACGCCTTGCGCGCCCAGCGCCAGGCAGGCGGCGATCTGGCTGCCACGGGCAATGCCGCCAGCGGCCAGCACCGCCACTTTGCCGGCGCAGGCTTCAACCACCTGGGGCACCAGCACCATGGTGGCGATTTCGCCGGTGTGGCCGCCGGCCTCGGTGCCTTGGGCGACGATCACATCGACGCCGGCCTGCATATGGCGGGCCGCATGCTCGGCCTTGCCGCACATCGCACCGATCACGATCTGGCGCTCGCGCAGCAGGGCGATGACATCCGGCGGGGGCGAGCCCAGCGCGCTGACCACCATTTTGACCTGCGGGTGCTCCAGCGCCACGGCCAGCAGGCGGCGCGCGCCGTCGGGCGTCATGCTGCCGCGGCCTTCGACGATCTCGCGGGTGATGCGCTCGCGCTCGCCGTCGGGCAGCGGCGGTACCTTCGCCTCGGCCAGCAAGCGGTCCATGAAGGCGCGGTGCTCGCTGGGGATCATGGCGGCCAGGTCTTCTGCGCTGGCCTCTTCGGCCTGCTTGTCATAAGCGGTGGGAATGATCACGTCCACACCGTAGGGCCGACCGCCCACATGTTCATCGATCCAGCGCAGCTCGGCCTCGAGTTGCTGGGGTGAGAAGGTGGCTGCGCCCAGTACCCCAAAGCCGCCGGCCTTGGTGACAGCGACCACCACGTCGCGGCAGTGCGAAAAGGCAAAAATCGGCAGCTCGCAGCCGAGCCGCCGACACAGGGGAGTTTGCATGGCTTGTTTTTCTTGTTGAGCGCGGACGGCAGCGGGTGGCGCTGCCAGATTCAAAGAGCGATGCCCAGCTTTTTGACCACCGCTGACCAGCGTGCGACCTCGCTCGTCACAAAGGCGCGGGCCTGGGCCGGGTTGGAGTTACTGATCGGCTGTATGCCCTGTTGAAGCAGGCGTTCGACCACGGCCGGCTTTTCCATCACGCGCGATACCGCCCGGGCGATCGGCTCGAGCAGCTGTGGTGCCGTCCCCAGGGGGGCTGCCAGCAGATTGCAGGTGCCGGCGATCAAATCCATGCCTGCCTCGCGCGCGGTAGGGATCTCTGGCGCGATTTTTTCACGCGCCTCGGCCATGGTGCAGATGATGCGCAGTCTTCCCGACTTGTGGTGCGGCAGCAAGGTGGCCGAGGTTTCGATATTCATCTGCACCGTGCCGGCGATGGTGTCATTGATGGCCGGTGCACTGCCCGCATAGGGCACGTCAAGAATTTTGATGCCGGCCATGTCCTTGAAGAGTTCGCCGGCCAGGTGTACCGTGGTGCCCAGCCCGGCATGGCCGTAGGTCAGCTTGCCCGGGTTGTCCTTGCAGTAGGCCACCAGGCCCGGCAGGTCGCGCACAGGCACGCTCGGGTGCAGGGCGATGACGAAGGGCGCGTTGGACATCAGTGCGATCCACTGAAAATCGTCGACCGGGTTGTAGGGCGCCTTCGCGCGCGAGATGGGCGCGGAGATGGCGGTCGATCCGGTGGCCAGCATCAGGTGATTGCCATCCTTGGGTGCGCGCAGGAAGGTGGTGGCCACCGTCATGCCGCCACCGCCGGGCCGGTTTTCCACCACCACAGCGCGGCCGAGTTCTTCGCGCAAGGCGTCGGCCAGAAAACGGGCGAACAAGTCGCCCGAGCCGCCTGGCGGAAAACCAACCGACAGCCGCAGGCTGTTGTCTTGAGCCAAGACGGGGGTGCTGCCCATCAGCCCAAAGGCCGAAGCAGCGGCCAGCAGATGGCGCCTACGAATGCTGGTGGATTGACTTGTCATGGTGATGCTCCTTGGATTCATTGTGTTGTACAGACAGCTGGTAATCGCCAGCCCAAAATTTCGAAAACACGAAAATAATTATGTTATTTCGAAACTATAGCAGAGGCGCTTTCCTATTCAGTGCTGCTGCGGCGTGTTCGTTCAGATTTGACGGAGCTGCCTTCGCGAACATGCCCCATGGCTTTTTCGATCATCTCGGCACAATTGCGTCCCGCTATCAGCAGTTGACGCTCATGCGCCCTGGTGGCACGGGTGGCCAGTACCGATACATGCACTGCAGCGGCCAGCGAGCCTGCCGCATCGTGGACCGGAAGGGCGTAGCCGACGATGCCTGTTGAGGACTCTTCCTGGCTCTTGGAGTAGCCCGCCTCGCGGATACGTTCGTATTCCCGCTCCAACTCTTTTTTGTCGGTGATCGTGTTGGGGGTGAGCTTGGGCAGCTTGTCGGCCAGCGCCTGGCTGGCCAGTTTGTCGTCGAAGGCGGCAAACAGCTTGCCGGTGGCCGTGCTGTGTAGATACAGCGGTTCGCCCAGGCGTATGTCCAGGGAGATGCGGCGGGTGCCAAGAATGCGGTCAGCATAGATGACCCGCTTGCCCAGTCGCAGGCCCAGATACACATCGTCGCCGATGTCCTTGGCCAGGTCCTGCAAGTGCCGACGAGCCAGGCTGCGCAGGTCCAGCGATTGTACGGTTCGCAAGGCCAGCGCCACCGTTCGCGGACCCAGTGTGTAGCGCAGGTCTTCGTCGACGCTGACCACATCGGCGCTGACCATGGTCTGAAGCGCGTTATGGACGCTACTGACCGGCAGATTCAAAGCCTGCTTGATCTCTGTGAGCTTGAGGCCCTGTTTTTGCGAAATCAGCAGATTGAGGATGTCAAAGGTGCGCAGATAACGTTGGGGGTTCATACCGCAGTGATGGTTGGTGCCCGCAGGCGTGACAGGTTTGAACTTTCGATGGGCAAATTTCAGTAAGGCCGTGCCTGGAGACCCATGTCTTTGACGAAGGATTGCGCTGCCTGCTCGGGATACTCCATGACGACCACCTCGGCGCCTTCATGGCCAGCCTGAAGTAGAACCTCTTGCCCCGGTCCGGTCCAGATCACAGCCAGCCCTTGCAAGGCGCCTTCGCTGGTCGTGGCTTGGCCGCAGGTCAGGATGTGAAAGCGGCCGGCACTGCCGGGGCTGGGCGTGGGTGCCTGTCCACTGCCAAGAGGCGGCAGACGCATGATCCAGGCGCCTGGCCCTCCCGGTTCGGGTGCGATCAGTGTCTCCTGCTCGGGCGCTGTCAATTGCTGCAGGGCTTGTGCGTCGGCGGTACGCTGTGGCGCAGCATGCTTTTGCATTTTGGGGATGCGCAGCAAGAGGTCGCTGCGCTTGTTGGGTAAAACCCATGCGCCTTGATCGCTCACTGCGCGCAGGGTGAAATATTCGAGGCCTCGTTCGTCGGCAGTCAGTGGTCCGTAGGCCGAGTGGGGCGAGGCGTAGTGCACCTCCAGATGGCGGACCGCATGCTGACCTAGGCTGGCGCCACCGCCGACAAAGAGCTGGAACTGATGCTCTTGGTGAAAGTGGGTGGGCAGGACCCAGTGCGGATCTTGCTGGACCAGAAAAGCCTGGGGCCGAGGTAAGTCGTGGTTGCTTGGTGGCTCGATAAAGTCGATCACCGCGCCGCGGAAATGGGGCAGTTCGACCCGGCGACAAGTGGATCGACTCTCTTCCAAGGATTGTTGCAAGATCATGCGCGGCCCTCTGAGTTTTTTTGAAGCTGGGCGAAAAACGGGGTCAAAAACATTCTAGGTTGGCCTTGTTCAATGGCATGGCACTAAGGCGTCACCGGGCAACTTGTCAAGCCAAATAGAGGCTGTTAAACTTTTCGAAAAATTAGATATCTTTTCCAGATATCGAAATCTTACCAGAAGGCGACCCCAGGCAGGGCGCAAATTTTCATCCCAGGAGATTTGATGAAACTCGGCTTTTTCACCATGCCCATGCATCCCATCGGCAAGGACTGGCAGCAGACCTTGCGCGAGGACAGACAGGCTTTCATCCTGGCCGATGAACTGGGTTTTGTGGAAGGCTATTGCGGCGAGCATGCCACCGACCCGGAGGAAAACATCACCTCCTCGGCGCTGTTCATGGCCACCTTGGTCGATGCCACCAAGCGCATCAAGCTCGGTACCGGCACGCTCAATATGCCCAACCACCATCCGGCGGCTGTGGCGGGGCATATCGCGATGCTCGACCACCTGCTCGGCGGGCGCTTTATCCTGGGCATCAGCCCTGGCGCCCTGCCATCAGACGCCGAGGTTTACGGCAACATGGACATGAATCGGCCCGCCATGTTTTTGGAGGCGATCAACCAGTTGTTGGAAATCTGGGCCAGCGAGCCGCCCTACAACATCAAGGGTCAGTTCTGGAACATCAGCACCGCCCGCACCCATATTCCCGAAACCGGCATGGGCACCGTGCCTAAGCCGCTGCAGCGGCCACACCCTCCGATCGTGGTGACGGCGGTGGCGCCGTTTTCGCAAGGGATCACTGAGGCGGCTGCGCGTGGTTGGGATGCGATCTCAGCCAATTTTTTGCTGCCCAAGTGGGTGCGCAGCCATTGGATCAAGTACGAAGAAGGTTGTAATCGGGTGGGGCGGGTGGCCGATCCGGCCAACTGGCGTGTGGCCAAGACGGTTTTTGTTTGCGAGGACGAGGCCAAGGCCCGCGCCTACGCCACCGGCAGCGATGGCCCTTACTACTACTATTACCGTTCGCTCTACAGCAAGCTCAAGCGGCGCGGTGCGCTCGATGTGTTTCGCTCTGACCCCAAACAGCCTGACTCTGAAATCACCCTTGAGAGTGTGATCGACAAGCTGGTGATTTACGGCTCGCCGCAGCGGGTGGCCGACCAACTGCAGGCCCTGCAGCAGGAGACCGGCGAATTTGGTACCTTGATGTATGCCGGCGTTGATTGGACCGACCCGCAGTTGGCGCGTCGCTCCATGCAACTGATGGCCGAAAAGGTTGTGCCGCTGATGCAAGCCTGAGCAGGGGCGAGCGTGTGAACGAAGCTTTGCTTGACGGCCAGCATGACGGCCGGCAACTGCGGCAAGCTCTGGCTCGCTTTGCCACGGGTGTAACCGTCATCACCACCCGCACCCAACAGGGCTTGAGGCTGGGATTGACCGCCAATTCCTTCTCGGCGCTCTCGCTCGATCCGGCCTTGGTGCTTTGGAGCATGGTCAAACGCTCGGGCACGCTCGCTGATTTCGTCGCCTCGGGGCAGTTCGCGGTCAATGTGCTGAGCTTGGAGCAGGCCGATGTCTCGCACCACTTTGCCACCGCTCAGGGCGATCGCTTCACCCAGCACGACTTCACCGAGGGTTGGGGGGGCTTGCCACTGCTGGCCGGTGCTCTGGCCAGCTTTGAATGTCAGCTTGATCGCACCATCGATGGTGGCGACCATCTGCTGTTTATGGGTCGGGTCATGCGCATACGCTGGAGCGATGGCCAGCCCTTGGTGTTCAGTGCCGGGCGTTATTGCAGCACCCAGGTCCTGCCGTCCGCGGGTATCCAGGCCGACGTGGATGCGGTCTGGCACGGATTGGGCTGAGCCCCTTATGAACGAGATGAAACAGGAAGAGTTATGAGCACCCCTATGCCGCTGAGTCGCACCATCCCCGCGCTGCTGCGGGAGCAGGCGAGCAAGCATGGCCAGCGCGAGGCCATCGTCGCTGGCTCTGCGCGACTGAGCTACAGCCAGTTGCATGGGCAGGTCTTGCAGACTGCCCGCGCCCTGGCCGCTTTGGGTGTGAAGCGGGGGGATCATGTGGCTATCCTCATGGGCAACCGGGTGGAGTGGGTGCTGTCTTTTCTCGCCCTCCAGCAACTGGGCGCGGTGGCGGTCGGCTTGAACACCTGGGCCACGCCGCGGGAGCTTGAGTTTGCCCTCTCGCATGCGCAAATCAGCTGTCTGATATCGGTGGATAGCTTTCGGCGCTCGGACTACCGAGCGGTGCTGGCCGAGATGGCGCCCCATGCGCAGCGTCTACCTGACCTGCGCCGCACGGTTTGGCTGGCGGCCGACCCGCAGCGCCCGCCCCAGCTTGACGCACAAGCCGGTGAATTGAGCTGGGCCGATTTGCTGGCCATGGCGCCCCAGGTCGCGCAGTCCCAGGTGGAGGCCGCCGGCGAGGCGGTCAGGCCTGACGATGTCGGCATGCTGCTCTACACCTCGGGCTCGACCGCCACGCCCAAGGGCATCTTGCTGCAGCAGGGCAACTGGATCACCAACTCCTTTCACATCGGCGAGCGCCAGCATGTGACCCATGAAGATCGGGTTTGGCTGGGGGTATCGCTCTTTTGGAGCTTCGGCAGTGTTAATGCCATGCCCAATTTGCTCAGCCATGGCGGCTGTGTGGTGCTGCAAGAGCATTTTGATGCCGGCGGGGCGCTGGAACTGATCGAGCGCGAGCGCTGCAGCATCGTCTATGTCACGCCCAATATGGTGCAGGCCATGAGCGACCACCCCGACCGGTCGCGCCGCGACCTGAGCAGTCTGCGCAGTGGCGCCACCATAGGTACCCCTGAGCAGATCGGGCAGGTGGTGGCCCTGGGCGTGCGCGAGATCTGCAACGTCTACGGCCTGAGCGAGACCTACGGCAATTGCGCGGTCATCGACGCGGCTGAGCCGCTGGAGATGCGCCTGCACTCGGTCGGACAGCCCTTGCCCGATGTGACAGCGCGCATCTGCCACATAGAAACAGGCGCGGTCTTGCCGGCCGGCGAGGTGGGCGAGATTCGCATCCGTGGGCCCTTGTTTCTGGCCTATTACAAGGAGCCGGAAAAAACCCGCGAGTCTTACGACGAGGATGGCTACTTTCGCAGCGGCGATCTGGGCCTGCTCGACGAGCAGGGGCGGCTGTACTACCGTGGCCGGCTCAAGGAAATGATCAAGAGCGGAGGTATCAATATCGCGCCGGTAGAAGTTGAAGAGATCCTGATGCGCCACCCCTCGGTGCTGACCGCCTATGTGATCGGCGTGCCGCACCCCACGCTCGACGAGGCCCTGGTGGCCATCATCATTTCTCAAGCGGGCCAGCAGGCGCAGGCCGATGAACTCAAGGCCCATTGCCAGCGGGAACTGGCGGCCTACAAGGTGCCTTCGCGCTTTCATTTCACCACCCCGGATCGGCTGCCGCTGACCACCACCGGCAAACTGCAGAAGATGAAGCTGCATACCTTGCTTGACTGACAGGAATTGCCCGTGAGCGACGATTACATCAACCACCGCCCCAACGCTTGGGCCCGCTGGGGCGCGCAGGACGAAGCCGGCGCCCTCAACCACATTGGCGCGGCCCAGGTGCTGCGTGCCACCGGCCTGGTGCGTACCGGCGAGGTGATACGACTGGCCCAGCCGCTGTCCAAGCGCACCCCCGTGCCTGGCCACCGCAGCGGCTTGCAGCATTTCATGGGCCGCGACGGCGGCGACTATGCGGCTGGCGCAGGTCGGCCGGGTGGCTTTCAGTTCGCCGAAGACACCGTCATCATGCCCCTGCACATCGGCACCCATGTCGATGCGCTGTGCCACGCCTGGTGCGACGGTCGCCTGTTCAACAACTACCGTGAAAACACCATGCGCAGCACCACCGGCGCGACCCGGCTCGGTGTGGACAAGATGCCGCCAGCGGTGACCCGTGGCCTGCTGATTGACGTGGTGGCTCTGCGCGGGCGTACCCTGGCCGATGGCGAGGTGGTGTCGCTGGCCGATATCCAGGCCTGTCTGGCGCGCGATGGCTTGCGGGTGGAGCCCGGCGATGTGGTGCTGCTACACACGGGCTGGCTGGCGGCCAACCTGGCGCACCAGGGGCCGGTGGATTTCAATGCCGAGCCGGGCATCGATTACGAGGCTGGCTTGTGGCTGGCGCGGCAGGATGTGGCGATGATCGGCGCCGACAACTTTGCAGTGGAGGTCTTGCCCTTTGCGCAGGGCACGGTTTTCCCGGTTCACCAGTGCGTCATTCGTGACTATGGGATTCCCCTGATTGAAGGGCTGCAACTGGAGCCGCTGGTGCGCACTGGCCGGCGCGAATTCTTGTTCGTTGCGGCTGCTTTGCCTATCGTGGGTGCCACGGGCAGCCCGCTCAGCCCCTTGGCGGTGCTGTGATGAGTACTCCAGCGAGCATACCGGCTGGCCCGCTGGCCGGCTTTAGGGTGGTCGAGGTGGCCTCCATGATCTTCGGCCCGCTGGCCGGGCAGTACCTGGGCGATCTGGGCGCTGACGTCATCAAGGTCGAACCGCCCGAAGGTGACCTGACGCGCTCCATCGGCCCGCGCCACTCGCCGCTGATGGGCTCGTTTTTCATCACCAGCAACCGCAGCAAGCGCTCCATCGTGGTTGACCTCAAAACCGAGGAGGGCCGCCAGGTGCTGTCTCGTCTGCTCGATGGTGCTGACGTGCTGCTGCACTCCATGCGCAGCCCGGCCGCACGCAAGCTCGGTCTGGACCCGCAGACGGTGCGCGCGCAGCGCCCCGGTCTGGTTCACTGCCATGTGACCGGCTATGGTGAAGACGGCTTGTATGCCGGCCGGCCGGCTTACGACGACATCATCCAGGCCGCGTCGGGTCTGGCGCAGTTGCAGACGGTGGTGGCTGGCCAGCCGCGCTTTATTCCCACCATCGTGGCCGACAAGGTCAGCGGTCTGCATGCGGCCTATGCGATCTTGGCCGCGCTGATGCACAAGCAGCGCACCGGGCAGGGACAGGAGGTGCAAATCCCGATGTTCGAGACCATGGCGGCCTTCAATATGCTGGAGCACCAGTGGGCCCATGTGTTTGAGCCGCCCGAGGGGCCGATGGGCTACCAGCCGGTGAGCACCGCATCGCGCCGGCCCTACAAGACGCTGGACGGTTACCTCGCGCTGTTGCCCTACTCGGATGCACATTGGCGCCAGTTTTTTGAGCTCGCTGGCGAGCCGCAGATCATGCAAGACCCGCGCTTTGCCACTTTTGCCGAGCGGCAAAAGCATTTCAGGACGGTCTGGGACGAGGTTGAACGTCAGGCGGCGCGCAAGACCAACGCCCGTTGGATTCAATTGCTGTCGACCTCCGATGTGCCGTTTTCAGTGGTCAACAAGTTGGAGGATCTTCCTCAGGATCCGCATCTGGCCAGCGTCAATTTCTGGACGGTCGCTGAACACCCGACCGAGGGGCCGATGCGCTTTCCAGCCAACCCGATGAAGATGAGCGCAACGCCCGCCGGCATGACCCGGATGCCACCGACCCTGGGTGAGCACAGTGCCCAGGTGCTGGCCGAGTGCGGCTATGGGCAAGCCGAGATCGATCGCATGACCGCCGCCGGTGCATCCTGCGGTCGTTTGAAGTGATGGCAAATTTTTTTTTAGGAGATGAGATATGACGATACAAAGACGTAGCCTGATCCAGGCCGGTATGGGTGCGGTTGTGCCCTTCATGCTCAGCGGAGCGCGCGCGCAGGAAGCCAGCTACCCCAGTGCACCGGTGAAGATCATCGTGCCTTTTACGGCAGGTGGTGCGGCCGACTTGCTGACTCGCCGCCTGGCCGAACGTCTGCAAGTCCGCCTGGGGCAGACCTGGACGGTGGAAAACCGCACCGGTGCGGGCGGCAACATTGGCATGGAGGCGGTCAAAAATGCCAATCCGGACGGCTTGACCATCTGCTCGGCCACCATAGGCACGCTGTCGATCAACCAGTTCCTGTTTTCTAAGATGCCCTATGACCCGGTGGCCGACTACGCCTATGTCTCGACCATCTGGGAAAACTGCAATGTGTTTGTGGTGCCTTTGAGCAATCCGGCGCGCACGGTGTCAGAGTTCCTGGAGTGGGCTCGCCGCAAGCCCCAGGGGGTGAGCTTTGGTTCTGCCGGTGTGGGCACCACACCGCACCTGGCCGGTGAGATGTTCCGCCACCGCATGGCCATCAACGCGGTGCATATTCCCTTCCGGGGTGCGGCCCAGTCCATGCCGGCGCTCATGGCTGGCGAGACCGACTTTGCGATCGATAACATCGCCAGCTATATGCCGCTGATCAAGACCGGCAAGGTCAAGGTGTTGGCCATCACTGCCAACAGCCGCTG
This sequence comes from Polaromonas sp., assembly GCA_044352515.1. GTDB lineage: Bacteria > Pseudomonadota > Gammaproteobacteria > Burkholderiales > Burkholderiaceae_C > Polaromonas. The sequence goes on along the minus strand of JBILDR010000037.1, from coordinate 6,991 downwards.
GCCGACCCTGCCTGAAATCCCCACCATGGCCGAGGCGGGCATCAAGGACTTCATCATTACATCCTGGGGCGCTTTTGTGATGCCGCGCGGCACACCGGCTGGCATCGTCAATAAGGTCTCAAGCGCGATTGCGCAGATCGCTCAGGATCCGGCGGTCAAGGAGCAGTTCCTCGCGGCAGGCGCCCTGGCGGTGTCGTCCACGCCTCGCGAAACCGAAGCTTTTGCCGAGCGCGAGCGGGTGAAGTGGAAGGAAGTCATACGCGTTGCTGGCGTGCAGATGCAGTAAACACACCATGAGCATTTCCTTGCGTGATCAAGCCTGCGTCAGCGGCATCGGCGAAACCATTTATATGCGCGGCTCGAGCAGCAGCGCGTTTGAACTGCAGATCGAGTCATCGCTGAGCGCCATCGCCGATGCGGGCTTGAGCCCCAAGGACATCGACGGCATCATCCCGATCGGCATCGTCAGCGGGACCGCAGACGATTTCATCGAGAACTTCGGCATGCCCGATCTGCGCTTTTCTGCGCTGATCCCGCACGGTGGGGCCAGCCCGGTCATGGCCCTGCAGTGTGCCGCCGCAGCGGTGGCCACCGGTGCCTGCAACCATGTGCTGATTACCTTTGGCCGTAATGTCACTGGGGTCAGCAACAACCGGGCTGGCGCACGTATTCACGGCATGCCGCAGTTTCATTACGTTACTGAGTTTGAATACCCTATCGGTGCGGCTGCGCCGGCGCAGCTGTATGCGCCTATGGCGCGCCGGCACATGGAACTCTATGGCACCACCAGCGATCACTTTGCTGAGGTGGCCATCGCCTGCCGTGAGCATGCTTTGCTCAATGACAACGCGATCATGAAAAAGCCGATCACGCTGGAAGACCACCGCAATTCCCGCATGATCTCTGACCCGTTCCGCCTGCTCGATTGCAGCCTGGAAAGCGACGGTGGCGCGGCCATTGTGGTGTCCTCGGCTGAGCGTGCGGCCGACCTGCGCCAAAAGAAGGTCTACATCTCGGGGGTGGCCGAGGGGCACCCTGACATGCCCGGCTCCATCACGCAGCGGCCGGACATGACCAGTCTGGGCATTGCCAAGGCGGCGCGCCGCGCTTTTGAGATGGCGCAGGTCAGCCATGCAGACGTTGATCTGGTTGAGCTTTATGACTGTTTCACTTATGTGGTGATCCGTCAGCTTGAAGACCTGGGTTTTTGCAAGAAGGGCGAGGGTGGCCCCTTCATCGAAGGTGGGCGGCTGCGCCTGGGCGGTGAGCTGCCCTGCAATACCCACGGTGGCCTGCTGTCTCAGGCTCACGTCTGGGGTCTAAACCATGTGGTGGAGCTGGTGCGGCAGCTGCGCGGACAGGCTGGCCGGGCTCAGGTGCGCGATGCCCGGGTCGGTTTGGTCACGGGTTACGGCGATATGGGCGACGGCGCAGTCGCCATCCTGAGGAATTGATCATGGAAGTCATCTCCAAGCCGGTACCGCAAGACGTCGAGCTGTCACGCCCTTACTGGCAGGCTGCCGCTCGCGGCGAGCTGGTGCTGCAGCGCTGCAGCGATTGCGGCAAGATTCGCCACTATCCGCGCCTGCTCTGTGACGCCTGCCACAGCCGGCGCAGTGACTTTGTGCCGGCCAGCGGCCAGGGCAAGGTACACAGCTGGACCATCACCCACCATGTGTTTCACAAGGCTTTTGCCGCGGAGGTGCCGTATGCGCTGGTCACCGTCGATCTGGCCGAGGGGGTGCGCGTCCTGGGGCGCTGGGACGGCGGTGAGCTGTCCATCGGCGTGCCGGTTCAGGCCTATTTCAATCTGAGCCAGGGGACGCCAGAGCTGCGTTTTCGATTGGCCTGAGTCGGCGTGCCCTCGCACAGGGCCTTGCAGGATGGGCCGCAGGCGGGCATAGTGCCCCGACTTGAGTGGCCATGGAGACCTGATGCATCCGAGCACCTTGCCTGCAGACATTGTTGAGCGCATGCGCGTTCGGCGCGGCCGTCTGCATCTGTTTGAGAAACTCGACGCAGCCCGCACCGCCCTGGTGGTGATCGATATGCAAAGCGCGTTTTTGCGCCCGGGAGCGCCCTCAGAGACGCCGGTGGCGCGTGCGATCGTGCCGCAGATCAATCGCCTCGCTCAGGCCTTGCGCGCCGCCGGTGGCGTGGTCGCTTTTGCACAGGGCTCCTTTGCGCCGCAGGGGCCCGATGCCTGGCCGCTGTTTTTCGATCACATGGTCAACCCGGCTTTTTCCAGTGCCATCTTGCAGGCACTGACCCCGGGGCACCCCGATCATGCGCTCTGGCACGAACTCGATGTGCAGCCGCAGGATCTGCGGGTACGCAAAAAGCGTTACAGCGCCTTCTACCCGGGTGCCTGCACTTTGCCCGAGCAATTGCGCGAGCGGGGTGTAGATACCGTCATCATCACCGGCACACTGACCAATGTGTGTTGCGAGGCGTCTGCACGCGATGCCATGATGGGCGACTTCAAGACGGTGATGGTCAGCGACGCCAATGCGGCTCGCTCCGATGCCGAGCACCTGGGCGCACTGGTCTCTCTGGTGCAGTTCTTTGCCGATGTGCGCAGCACCGAAGAGGTGATCGGCATGCTGGCTGCTGCTTAAATGCAGTGGATGTCGAGCAGGGCCTGGCGGCGGTGGACCGTCACCTGCTCGATGGCACGCGCCAGAGCGCCGGGCAGGTCGTCGATCTGGCTGACCTGCTCGCCCCAGCCGCCGCAGGCGGCAATGACCTGGTCGTAGCGCGGCGAGGGGGCCAGTGAGACCAAGGCCATGCCGCTGAGCGCGGCCTGGCCCTGCGGATGCAGGGCGCGGGTGGCGCGCTCGACCGCACCGTAGCCGCCGTTGTTGAGCACCAGGGTCAGGATGGGGATGTCATGCATGGCCGCCGCATGGTGGCAGGCCAGCGGATTGGCAAAGCCGTAGCTGCCGTCGCCCAGGCCGGCTACCACCAGTGAGTCCGGGCTGGCCAGCTTGGCCCCCAGGGCCGCGGGCAGGCCCCAGCCCAGGCCGCCCACCGGGCTGGAGCCGAAGTATCTGCCCGGGCGGTTCAGGTCCAAGGCCGCGGGTACCAGGGAATATTCGTTGATCACGATGGCCGATGGGTGGGTCTTGAGCGCCTGGCCCAAAGCATCGCTCAAAGCGGCCATGCCTATGGGCTGGCCGCTGCGGCTACCATTGGCAATCACTTGGGCGAGTTGGCTGCGGCGTGCCTGTGCCATGCCGGCGATCAGCGCCTGTCGCTCGGCCTTGAGCGCCGCCTCTGTCGGCTGCGCCTCCATGGCTTGGCGCAGGGCGTGCAAAAAGGCCGCCGGGCTGGCCTGCACGCTGGCGTCGCTGCGAAAACTGCGGGTGGGATAACGGGCATACAGGGGATCGCTGCCGACGTGGAATACCGGCACATCGGCGCCCGGCTCGCCCTGGGTCGGGATCCAGGGCACGTCGCAGTCCAACACCACGATGCAATCGGCTTGGGCAAGCCAGGGCTGCACCTCGAAGCCCCCATGCATGGGGTGCTGATGCGGCAGGTTCAGGTAGCGGGGCCTAAATTCCACCACCGGCCAGGCCTGGTCCTCGGCCAGGTCCGCCAGCAGTGCTACCGCCTCGGGTTCTCGGCCCGCGCGGGCGGTGATGATCAGCGGCAAGCGCGCACGGGCCAGCCGCTGGGCGATTTCTTGCACTGCGCTCAGATCGGGCAGGCCCGGGCTCGGCACCTGTTGGCTGGGCCGCGCGGCAGGGCAGGGCGCGCTTTGGTGCATCACCTCTCGCGGCAGGCTGAGGTAGACCGGGCCCTGCGGCTGGCTGCGGGCAATGGCCAGGGCCCGGTCGAACACCGCTTCGAGCTGGCCGCCACTGCGCAGCTCATAGTCCCATTTGATGTGCTCGCGCACCATGCCGGCCTGGTCGAACATTTCCTGCGCCCAGTGGATGTTGAGCGTGCGGCTGGCCGGCGAGCCAGACTCGAACCAAGGCGTGCGGCCGGCGCACATCAGCAAGGGGATGTTCTCGCGAGCGGCGTTGATCAGTCCGCACAGAGCATTGGCCGTTCCCACATTGACATGCACCATCATCGCCTGCGCCTGGCCAGTCACCATGGTGACGCCATAGGCCATGCCAACGGCCAGGTTCTCGTGGGGGACCAGCAATGTGCGTGGTGCGGGAAAGTCCTCTAACCCTTGTCTGGCCAATGCCTCGACGATGTCGGGAAAATCAGTGCCTGAGTTGACAAAGAAAAATGAGACGCCTCGACTGGCCAACAGCCGCAAAAGAGCCTGGGCAGCAGGAATTTCTGTGGCCGATGGACTGCTCACATGCATACGGCATACTCCCCCAGATGAAATTTAAAAGCACATGATCCACAGCATCCGCGCCATTGACTGTGTGGTCAATCCGATCACGCCCGAGATCATGCAGATGCGACCGGCCTGGTCCAAAGCATTCTGGCATGGAAAGATAGGCCGAGACGCCTCAGTCGGCGAGGGCATCACCCACCTGCAGATGCTGGAGATGATGGACCGTGCCGGCATTGAGCGGTCGCTTTTGATCGCGACCAAGACGGGCCAATTGGGCATACCGGGCAGCTGGCACCTGCCCTACAAGTTGGTGGCCGAGGCGGTGCAAAAGCATCCCGATCGCTTCAGCGGTCTGGCCGGACTCGATCCGACCGAGGGTATGGCCGGTGTGCGCGCGCTGCGCCAAGCGGTGCAGGAGTACGGCTTTGTGGGTGCCCATTTCTACCCGCACTGGTTTGAACTGGCGCCCGACCATGCGCGCTGGTACCCGTTTTACGCGGCCTGCGTCGAGCTTGACGTGCCGGTGCAATTGCAGGTCGGGCAGTCGCTGGTTTATGACGCGGCGCGGCCGCTGCGCAGCGTGGGTCGTCCGATCAGCCTCGATGCGGTGGCCTGCGACTTCCCTGAGCTCAAGCTGGTGGGCATCCATGTGGGCATTCCCTGGACCGAAGAGATGATTGCCATGGCCTGGAAGCATGCCAATGTCTACATAGGCTGCGACGCCCACAGCCCGCGCTATTGGCCGGCTTCATTTGTGCATTACATCAACAGTTTCGGTCAAGACAAGGTGATCTTTGGCACCGACTACCCGGTACTCGATTTCGAACGCACCCGCCGTGAGATCGAGGCCCTTGGGCTGAAGGATTCGGTGATGATCAAGTTGTTGCGTGAAAATGCACGTCGCCTATATCGGTTGCCCTGATCGGTTTTTTTTGCAAGGAAGTTCGACCATGAAAACAAGTTGGAAGCTCCTGGCCGCTGCACTCGCAGGCAGCCTGTGTTTACCCCTGAGCGCGCAGACGCCCGCTGCGGCCGCCAAGGTGCAGATCGGCGTGGTCACCGCGCTGACCGGCCCGATGGCGGCGCCCGGCGTGTTTCAGATGAACGGCTTCAAGCTGGCCGCTGAGGAGCTCAACGCCGCCGGTGGCATTACCGTGGGCGGCCGCAAATACCAGGTCGAGCTCAAGGTCTATGACACCCGGGCCAATCCCAGTGAGGGGGCCTCTGCCATGCAGCGCTTGGCCACGGTCGACAAGGTGCCGGTGGTCTTGGGCGAGCTGTCATCGGGCGTAGCCGCAGCCATCGCCCCGATTGCGCAGGACTATGCCTTGCCGCTGATCCTGACCGTGCCCACCGGGCCCAATCTGACCGAGCAGAGTAATCCCTTTTTGTTTCGAGTCAATGCGAACAACCTGCAGCTCAACCAGGCGCTCGCCGATTTCGTGAGCAAGCAGGGCTGGTCGCCGATTTCCTTTATCGCCTGGAACAACGATGCCGGACGCGGCGGCGTGACGGGCATCAAGGAGCTGATGCCTGCGGCCACCAAGGACGCTTATGTCGGCTACTTCAATGTGGGCGAGGTTGACTTTGCCAGCCATGTCTCCAACATCCGCAACACCAAGTCGCAGGCGGTGATGCTGTTCATGGACGAGGAGCCGGGCAGTCTGGCGATCAAGCAGATCCGCGATGCCGGTCTGAAGGTGCAGCTGGTAGGCACCCTGGCCATGGGCTCGGACCGTTTCCTCAAACGTCTTGACGCGCAGCGCCTGGAAGGCATGGTCCAGTACAACGCCTTCCCGCCCAATGCCGATCAGCCGCGCATCAAGAGTTTCAGCCAGCGCTACAAGGCCAAGTTTGGCGAGGAGGCCCATGGCTTTGCGGCGCAATCGTATGACGGTCTGATGGTGGCTGTAGCGGCCATGCAAGCGGCGGGTACTGTGAGCAATGGCAAGGCCATCCGCGATGCCTTGGCCAAGATCGATCACACCGGTGTGATTGGCCGCATCAAGTTTGACGGCAAAGGCCAGGCCAGCCCGGCGGTCTATGTGACCCAGTGGTGTGCCAACGGCAGCCGCCGTATCCTCTACCCCGACAGCGCCAAGGCCGGCTGCGGCGCGGGCTGATGGAGTTTGTGACGGGCCTTGCTCGGAGTCGGCATGGGTGAGGTGCTGCTTGAACAGCTCATCAACGGATTGATGATGGGCTCGGTCTATGTGCTGGTGGCCTTGGGCATGGTGCTCATCTACGGGGTGATGCATGTGGTCAACTTCGCCCACGGCGTGCTGTTCACCCTGGGTGGCTACCTCGGATATTTTTTCTATCACCGGGTGTTCGACAGCTACCCGCTGGCCATCGTGCTGGCGGTGCTGTCGCTGGCGGTGATCGGCGTGCTGCTCGAGCGCGGCGTGTTCAGGCCGCTGACCGGCAATTTGCGCAACCAGGTGATCGCCTCACTCGGGCTTATCTTGTTTCTGGAGAATCTGGTGGTGGCGCTGTGGGGGCCCAATGCCCTGCAGTGGAAGGTGGCGACCACCGAGCATTGGGTGCAGTTGGGCGAGCTGCGCTTTAGCTTGCATCACCTGGGCATCATCGTCGTCACCCTGCTGCTGGTCACCGCGCTGGGCTTGTTTCTCAAGTACACCCGTTTTGGCACCGCCATCCGGGCCACAAGCCAGAGCCAGGAGG
>JBILDR010000199.1:0-6326 GCA_044352515.1 Polaromonas sp. | reverse complement strand
AGCATGGCTTGGATTATCACTGGCCGTCGGCCCGGATGACTCGCGCGCGACGCCGGCAGTTGACTGTTTCAGCCGGGCCTGCATAATAGTTAGACAATTAAACCAGCGAGGGTAGGCGCCGCGATGAACTGGCCGACCGTGGTGTACAGCGAGGAGATCATGCGCGAGGGCTTTGGGATTGCCGACCCCGGCATTGCCCTGTCAGACCGCGTTCGTCTGCTCGAGGCGCTGTCGGACACAGGCCTGCAGCGAATTACCGTCGGCGCCTTTGTCAGCCCCAAGTTTGTGCCACAAATGGCATGCTTTGAGGAACTGCTGCGCTCATTTACCCCGCGCCCCGGTGTGCAGTACCTGACCTTCATGCACAACCACAAGGCCCGGCTCAAGGCCCAGCAGTTCTCGCCGCCCCTGGCGGTGGAAGCAGAGGTGGTGACCTTGTTCCAGGACATTTGCGACGTCCATCAGCGGCGCAATGTCAACCGCTCGATCGAAGAGTCCATGCAGACCTGGCCGGAGCTGATCGCCCAGGCTCAAAGCCGCGGCGTCCGGCGCGCCCGCGCTGGCATCGCCTCGGCCTGGGGGTCGAACTTCCTGGGCAAGTTTTCCGCGCACTACCGCCTGTGGTCGCTGCAACAGCAGATGGACATCTTGGGCCATGCCGGACTGGAAGTGTTCGAAATTGGCCTGCACGACTCGCAAAGCTGGTGCCTGCCCCATGAGATCGAGGCCGATCTGCGGGAAATCAAGCGGCGCTGGCCGCAGGTTAGGCACTTTCACCTGCACATGCACGATGCCCGCGGCATGGCACTGCCCTGCATCTACGCCGCGCTGCGGGCCCTCGATCCCAGCGACACCGTGCTTATCGACGGCACACTCGGCGGCATCGGCGGTGGCCAGTTCTGTGGCAATGGCATTGCGTCGGGCATGGTCCCCACAGAGGACCTGCTGCACATGCTAGAGGGCATGGGCGTCGACACCGGCATCGACCTGAACAAGATCATCGACTGCGTCTGGATGCTGGAGAAGATGGTCGGCCACGCGGCCTTTGGCCATGTTTCCAAAGCAGGTCCTCGGCCGAGCAAAGCGGCCCAGTTCTACGACCCCAACCTGCCAGCCATCGAGAGCCTGCAGGCTGCCAGACACTTCAAGCTCGGCTCGGCCGCCTATGCCGGGCAAACCTATTCACCCTGGAAGCAGGCCATCACCGGCCCTTGGTTCCAGGGGCCAAGCGAAAACACCTAAAAACCTTGAGAGGACGATCCCCCATGAACTTCAGCCTGACCGACAACCAGATCATGATTCGCGATTCGGTGCGCGACTTCGCCGAAAAGGAGCTGCTGCCGCACTACAAGCACTGGGATCGCAGCGGCGAGTGGCTGACCAAGGACTACATGCAGAAGATTGTGGACATGGGCCTGCTCAGGCTGCGCCTGCCGGAGAAATTCGGCGGTCAGGGCTACTCCTTCGTCGACTGCGGCATCGTGTGTGAAGAGATCGGCCGCGCCGACCACCAAATCCGCTACATCGTCTCCAACGCCATCCACATTGGCGAAATGGCCCACGCGATGCACCCGGATTTACAGGATGAATGGATTCCACGGATCGCCAACGGCGAGATGATGTCCCTGGCTTTCACCGAGCCCCGCGGCGGCGCCGATGCCGGCAACATCGTCACCAAGGCGGTGCGCGACGGCGACGACTGGGTGCTCAACGGCGAGAAGACCAGCATCACCTTCACCGGGGTATCCAAGGTGGTCTTCGTCTCAGCACGCACCGGAGGACCTGGCCCGCGTGGCTTGTCCTTCTTCCTAGTGCCAACCGACACCCCCGGGGTGAAGATGGTCAACTTCGAGCGCATGGGTCAAAAGCTCGACCGCGGCGGCAGCTTCTTCTTCGACAACGTGCGCATCCCGGCGCGCAACATGATCGGCAAGGAAAACGAAGGCTTCATCTGGGCCATGACCATCATTGGCTACAACCGCAACTTCGTGCCCCTGGCCTGCATTGGTGCCGCCCAGAAATCGCTGGAGGAAACCACCGAGTACCTCAAACAGCGCAAGATCATGGGCAAGTCCGCCACCCAATGGCAGGGCGTGGCCCAAGAGCTGGCCATCTGCGCCACTCAGCTGGAGTCTGCCCGCATGCTCTGCTACAAGGGGCTGTCCCTCAAGGACATGGGCCTGCGCCATGACGCAGAATCGTCCATGGCCAAATGGTGGGGTGTGAAGGTGGCCAATGACACCCTGGCCACCTGCATGCGCCTCAATGGCCACTACGGCTGGGCCAAAGACCTGCCGCATGAGCAGCGCCTGCGCGATTGTCTGGGCATGGAATCGGCCGACGGCCCGCGGGAGGTGCACCTGGGCATCATCGCCCGCGACATCGTCGGCAAGCAGTTCGCACCCTTCTGAGGCAAGAGGCCCACGCGATGTTGGACCCGAGCACTCTGGGCTGGACCTTGTCGCAGCGCGATGACGGCTGCTCCGGCATCGTCGGCCCGCCGCAGCTCAGTGCTCAGGCCTGCGACTCAAGCCCTGCCCTGCGCAAAATCAGCTGAAAAGGCAGACCTTCATGGGCCCCTTGCATGGACTCAAAGTCATCGAACTGGCGGGCATAGGGCCAGGGCCGATGGCGGCCATGTTGTTGGCCGATATGGGCGCCACGGTGCTGCGGGTAGACCGCAAGGAACCCGCAAGCCTGGGGGTGCCGCGGCCCCTGAAATACGACCTGCTGCTGCGCAACCGACGCAGCCTGCCGCTGGACCTCAAGCAGGCTGCCGCCATCGAACTGGTGCTGGACATGGTCAGCAGCTCAGACGTGCTGATCGAGGGCTTTCGGCCCGGCGTGACCGAGCGCATGGGCCTGGGGCCAGATGCCTGCCTGGCACGCAACCCCCGGCTGATCTACGGTCGCATCACCGGCTGGGGCCAAAGCGGGCCCATGGCGCAGGAGGTAGGACACGACCTGAACTACATCGCGCTGACCGGCGCTTTGCATGCTTTCGGCCGCGCCGGTCAGGCCCCCGCACCACCGATCAACCTGGTGGGTGACTTCGGCGGTGGCACGCTCTACCTGGTGATGGGAATACTGGCTGCCCTGCACGAGCGCCAAAGCTCGGGCCAGGGCCAGGTGGTCGATGCGGCCATGGTCGATGGCGTGGCCTCCCTGATGACACAGCCCCATGGCAGCTTGGCCGCCGGTGTGATCAGCACCGAACGTGGCACCAATCCCACCGACTCAGGCGCGCCTTTTTATGACGCCTACGCCTGCTCCGATGGCCTATGGGTATCGCTGGCCGCGGTGGAGACCAAGTTCTATGCCCAGGCGCTGGGTGTGCTGGGCTTGCCCGAGCTGCTGGCCGACCAATGGAAGCGCGAAGCCTGGCAGGCGGCCAAAGCGCGCATCGCCGAGCGCTTTGCTACCCGCAGCCGCGCCCAGTGGTGCCAGGCCTTCGAAGGTGTTGACGCCTGTTTTGCACCGGTGCTCACGCTCGAAGAAGCGCCGCAGCACCCGCACCTGAAAGAGCGTGGCGTCTACGACCAAATCGACGGCGTGACCCAGCCCATGCCAGCGCCACGCTTTAGCCGCACGCCCTCGCCCAAGCCCAAGCCCTTCCGGCCCTGGAGCATGGACGAGGCGCGCGAGATTCTCGCCCCCTGGCTGGATGACGCTGCCATCGAAGCAGCGCGCCAGGCCCATTTGCTGGATTGATTCACACCACCCCCCCCCACAGACAGGAGAGACAAATGAGACAAGTACACAAGCCCGCCTCCAACACGCAAGACGCCATCCAACGCCGCCATCTGCTCAGCGGCGGCGCAGCAGGCATGCTGTGGGCCATCGGCGTGCCCGCCCAAGCGCAGGCGGACTTTCCGAATCGGCCGATCAAGATCGTGGTGCCCTACTCGGCCGGCACCGGCAGCGATGCCCTGGCCCGTACCGTGGCCCAGGGCGTGACCGACAAAACCGGTAAGCCGGTGATCGTCGAAAACCGTGAAGGCGGCGGCAGCCTGATCGGCACGATGGCGGTGGCCAAGGCGCCAGCGGACGGCTACACCATTCTGATTGCCGCCAACCCCATGGCCATCGTGCCAGCCAGCCAGTCACAGCCCCAGTACAACCCAGCCCGAGACTTTGCGCCGGTGGCCAAGGTCGGCGTCATTCCCCTGGTGCTGGCCACATCGCCCAGCCTGGGCTTCAAGTCGGTGCGCGACCTGATCGCCCATGCCAAGGCCAATCCTGGCAAGCTCAGCTACGGCTCGTCTGGCGCGGGCACCATCAGCCAGCAAGAAATGGAGCTGTTCAAGCAAGCGGTAGGCATCGACATTCCGGAAATTCCCTACAAGAGCACGGCGCAAGCCATGACCGACCTGATCGGCGGCACGCTCTCGGTATTTCCGGTGGTGGTGCCCCTGGTGGCGCAGCACATACAGTCGGGCCGCGCCACCGGCCTGGCGGTGTTTGACGTGCGCCGCTCGCAACTGCTGCCGGACATCCCGGCCATCAGCGAGCAGGTGACCGTGCCCGGCTACACCCCCACGCCGGTTTGGTATGGCTTTGTCGCGCCGGCAGGAACACCAGCGGCCATCATCAACGCGCTGTCAACCATGATCAACGCTGCGATGGACACGCCCGAAGCCAAAACCAGGCTGACCGCGCTGGGCGCACAGCGCATCAATTTCACCAACGAGCAATTCCTCAATGATCTGCGCAGCGAATATGAAAAGGCGGGCGCCCTGGCCAAGAAGCTAGGCACCTACAAGTAATCGGGGGCCGCCATGGATCAAGGGACAAACATGAGCAGTCGCATCCCAACCCATGAGGCCCTGGCCTTGCAGCTCCAGCGACTGAACATCGCTTGCGTGTTTGGGCTGATGAGCGACGAGACCGCCGCTCTGATTGCCCACATCGACGCCGCCGGCGTGCGCTTCATCAGTGCCCGCCATGAGAACAGCGCGGTGGCCATGGCCGAAGGCTATGCCTGCGCCACCGGCAAACTCGGCGTGGCCCTGATCGGTCGGGGACCGGCCACTGCCAACGGCCTGCATGGTACGGTGTACGCACGCAAGACCGGCTCGCCCGTGCTGCTGATGCTAGGTTGCTCTGCCCAGACGCCGCCCAACCCGAATGGCTTTGGCCCCGACACCAAGGCGCTCGATGCGGTGGCAGTGCTAAGCGCCGCCGGTGTGAGGCACATGACCATGCACGACCCGCAGACTGCGCCGCAAACCCTGGTGCAGGCCGCAGCGGCTGCAAGGCAAGGCCTGATGGCCTTGCTGCTGCCTATGAATGTGCTCAACGCCACCACGCCAACGCAAGCGCTGCAAGACGCTCCAGACACCCCGGCTGCCGCGGCCCCGCTTGCGGCAGGCCGACCCGCGGCCATTGAGGCGGCCGCTGCCCTGCTGCGGCAAGCCCGCAGGCCGCTGATTCTGGCCGGCTGGGGGGCGCACCGGGCTGGCGCCCGCGAGGCCATCATCGCCTTGGCAGACCATCTCGGCGCTGCGCTGGCCACAACCATGAAGGCCAAGGACTTGTTTGCCGGTCATGCTTTCGACTGCGGCGTGGTCGGCTCGTTCTCGCATGCCGCCGGCCGCCGACTGATCGAGCAAGCCGACTGCGTGCTGGCCATAGGGGCGGGGCTCAATCAGCGCACCAGCAGTCAGGGCAGCGCGCTGCCGGGCGGCGCTTCGCTGATCCAGGTGGACACCTCGCGGGAGGCACTCGGACGTTGGCTGCATTGCGACGTGGGCATCGTTGGCGATGCACGCCGGGTGGCCGAGCAGTTGATGCAGGCCCTGCCCCAGCGTGCCGACAGCGACATGCCGCTGCGCTCGCCGGAACTGCGCCAGTTGCTGCAGACGCATCGCCAAACACCGCAACTGGACTTTCAGGCCCATCACACGGCCAGAGCCATGGACGGGCGCAGCGCCGGCGTGGAGTTCGACCGCTTGCTCCCGCGCGATCGCAACGTGGTTTACGACGCTGGCAACTTCCTGGTCTGCGCCACCTACATTGGTGTCCCTGGGCCAGCGCACATCAAGCAGGCCAGCGATTTTTCCTCCATCGGCATGGGCTTTGGCACGGCCCTGGGTTTTGCCCACGGCGATCCCAAGCGCACCACTGTGCTGTTCATCGGTGACGGCGCCTTCCTCATGACCCTGAGCGAGCTTGAAACTGCCGCCCGCGAAGGGATCAACCTGGTGGTGGTGGTGATGAACGACTGCGCCTATGGCGCCGAACTTCATTACCTCAAGCTGCGTGGCATGCCGGTGACCACCACGCAGTTTCCAGACGTCGACTTTGCACCCGTGGCGCAGGCTTTC
>JBILDR010000197.1:0-6378 GCA_044352515.1 Polaromonas sp. | reverse complement strand
ATTGTTGAGCGCGATATTCGGGATGCGCAGGCGACTGGTGTGGTTGGTCACGCCCGGCGGGCTCATCGCATCAAACTCAGGCTGGACACTGGTATTGGTCGATGGGATGAGTACGCCAAACTTCTGGCGCCATCCCAGGCTATCGTGGGTGGAAGTCATGCCTTGCAATTCCGATCACAAGCGGCGACCCACAGGTGCCGCATTAAACTTTGGACAACTGGCGACTCAAGGCCGTAGAGAACTGGCCGCGCCGGTAAAGCCGCACAATCGTACCCGATGAGTTCAAGCCCTCCCCTGCAGCCCCATGAATGGATCGCTGGCCTGGAAAAAGGTCTGAGCGTGATCGAGGCCTTTGACGCCGAGCATCCCCGCATGACCGCCACCGAGGTGGGCCGGCGCTGCAATATGACACGCACCGCAGCGCGGCGCTATCTGCGCACCCTGACCCACCTGGGCTATGTGAGCAGCGACGGCAAGCTTTACTGGCTGATGCCGCGCACCCTCAGGCTCGGCCATGCCTTCATCGATTCAACCCGGCTGCCCAAGTTGGTGCAGCCACATCTGCAGCGCATCACACAGGGTACCGAGGAGATTGCCTACTTGGGCGTGCTTGACGGCAGCGAAGCCATCTTCCTGGCCCGCAGCGGCAGCCCGCGCCACACGGCTGGGGGCTACTGGCCTGGCACACGGGTGCCTGCACAGGTCACCGCGGTCGGCATGGCCATCCTCGCGTCCTGGCCCGACGCGGCCCTGGACGCCTGGCTCGACGGCCGCACCCTGCCCGTCTTCACCTCCTACACCCTGCCCAATACCGAGCAACTGAGAGCGGCACTCAAGCAATTCCGGGAGCAGGGCTGGGCGCTGTCAGAGCAGCAACTCGACTTGAATTACCGCGGCGTGGCGGTGCCCTTGCTCGACCGCAACAATGCAGTGCATGGGGCCATCAGCGTGACCATGCCGATCAACCGCGAAGAGACCGACCATGCACTTGAGCGGGTGCTGCCGGTGATGCTGGAAGTTGCCAAAAACCTGCGGTCCCTGCTCTGAAATCAGCCCACTGAAGCCGCAGTTGCGCTGGCGTGTACCCCACCCAGGAAGAGCCGCTCCATCTGCGGGTCGGCCAGCACTTCGGCGGCCTTCTTGTGCAGCACCAGCCGGCCCGATTCCAGCGCGATCGCGTCGTCCGAGACCTTGAGCGCGCTCTTGACGTTTTGCTCGACCATCAGCACCGTGGTGCCCTGGTCGGCCAGACGCCGAAGAAGCTTGAACACGTCCTGCACCACCATGGGTGACAGGCCAATGGAGGGCTCGTCGATCAGCAGCACCTTGGGCCGAAGCAGCAGGGCGCGGCCGACTTCCAGCTGCTTTTGCTCGCCGCCCGACAAAGACGAGGCGCGCGAATGCAGGCGCTCCTTGACCCGCGGAAAGAACTCCAGCACCTCGGGAATGCGCTCGTGCGTGGTCTTCATGCCCAGGGTGATGCCGCCGAGCTCCAGGTTCTCGTACACACTGAGCTGACCGAAGAGGTTGCGGCCCTGCGGCACAAAGGCAATGCCCTGGGCCAGCAGCGCTTTTTGCGTGGCGCCGGTGATGTCCTGGCCGTTCAGACGAATCTTGCCCTGGCGCGGCTTGAGCAGCCCAAACAAGGTCTTGAGCACGGTGGACTTGCCCGCGCCGTTGGGGCCGAGCAGCAAGGTGATGGAGCCGCTCCTGATGCTGAACGAGAGATTGTTCAGGATCATGAAGTCCTTGTAGCCGGCAACCACGTCGTCGAACTCGATGCAGGGGGTTTCTTGTGCACTCATCTCAATTCCCCAGGTAGGCGTCGAGCACCTGCTTGTTGCCGCGGATTTCCTCGGGCGTGCCTATGGCCAGCACCTGGCCCTCGACCATCACCATGATGCGGTGGCACAGGTCCATCACGAAGTCCATGTTGTGCTCGATCACCACAAAGCTGCCGCCGCGAGATGTGTTGAGCTCTTTGAGCAGCGTGCTGATGCCGCCCACCAGCGCGGGGTTGACGCCGGCGCAGGGCTCGTCGAGCAGCACCAGGTCGGGCTCGCTCATAAAGGCCATGGCAATGTCCACCAGCTTTTGCTGGCCGTAGGACAGCTCGCCGGCCTTTTTGTGCGCCACATGACGGATGTGGAACTGGTCGATCAGCGCGTCGGCCTTGGTGCCCAGGCCCGAATCGCCAGGGGCGAACATGCGGCCCAGCATGCTGCCGCGGTGCTCTTGCGCGGCCACGATCAGGTTGTCGCGCACCGTCATCTTGCCGAAGACCTGCAGGGTCTGGAAAGTGCGGCCCACGCCGCGGCGGTTGAGCGCGAGCGGGCCCAGTTGCGTGACGTCCTGGCCATTGAGTTCGATGCGGCCGCTGTCGGGCCGGATCTGTCCCAGCATGCTGTTGAACAAGGTGGTCTTGCCCGAGCCATTAGGCCCGATCACGCCGAAGATCTCGCCCGGCTGCACCTCGAAGGACACACCGCCCACGGCCTGGATCGCGCCGTAGGCCTTCTTGATGTCGCTCACGCGCAGCACCGGCTGGCCTGAGCTGCGCTGATGGGTTTGCAGGCTCATGCTTTGACCCTTTCAGTGGAAGACAGCGCTGACGATCTGTCCCCCAAGGACTTGGAAGCCGCCGCACGCTCGGCCGAGGCCTGGCGCGAGGCCCGGCGCGCACGCAGTCGATCGGGCAGCGAGAGCAGGCCGTCGGGCAGCCAAATCATCAAGAGCACCACGGCCGTGCCGAAGATGAACAGGTACCAGGCCTGGGCAAAGCGCAGCCACTCGGGCAGCACCACGCCGACCGCCGAGCCCAGCACCGGCCCGAAAAAGTAGCCCGGCCCGCCGACCACCACCATCAGGTACATCATGATGGAGGCACCCACGGTGAACAGCGCCGGATCAATGAACTGCACCTGCGAGGCGTACAGCCCGCCGGCAATACCCGCATAGGCCGCGCCGATGGCAAAGCTCATCAGCGTGTAGCCGCGCGTATCAATCCCCAAGCTCTCGGCGCGGATCGGGTTGTCGCGCAGCGCGGTAAAAGCCTTGCCCCAGGGCGAGCGCAGCAGGCCCCAGAGCAAGAGCGCCATCACCACCGTGAACGCCAGCACCAGGCGGTAGTACGCCAGGTTGCCGTCCAGGCTGATACTGCCTAGGCTGGGACGGGCGATGTTGTTGATGCCAAAGGTGCCGCCGGTCAGCCACTCTTCGTTGCGCATGACCAGCCACAGCGCGGTGTTGAAACCTAGCGTGGCAAAGGCCAGGTAAATGGTCTGAACCCGCAGCGCCGGAAAGCCCAGGGCCAGGCCGACGATGAAGCAGATCGCCGCGCCCACCGGCAGGCCGACCCAAAAGCTGATGCCGGCCTTGAGCAAGATGGCCACGGTGTAGGCGCCGATGCCGAAGAAGGCCGCATGGCCCAGCGACTTCTGGCCGGCGTAGCCCACCGTCAGGTTCAAGCCCATGGTGGCGATGATGAACACCAGCCAGGTGGTGAACAGGTGGATGCCGTAGTTCTTGAAATAGGCCGGCGCCACGGCAAGCACGGCCAGCACCAGCAGGGCGATGAGGATGTGCAGCTTTTTCATACCTTGCGCTCCTCTTTCTTGCCCAGCAGGCCTTGCGGCTTGAACAGGATCACGACCATGAAGATGATCAAGGCGACTGCGTCCTTGTAGGCTGGCGAGATGTAGGCGGCGGCCAGGTTTTCGCACACGCCCACGATCAGACCGCCGAGCAGGGCGCCGCGCGAGTTGTTGAAGCCGCCAATGATGGCCGCGAAAAACGCCTTGGTGCCCAGGCCCTCGCCCATGTCGAATTTGGCCAGGTACGTGGGCGTGACCAGCAGGGCAGCCGCGGCCGCCAGCACGGCGTTGATGGCAAAGGTGTAGAAGATCATGCGTGGCACGTTGATGCCCAGCACCGAGGCACTCTCGGTGTTTTGCGCCACCGCCTGCATGGCGCGGCCGGTGACCGTGCGGCTCAAAAAGGCCTGCACCAGCAGCACCAGCGCCAGCGCAAAACCAAAGGTGCCGATGTCGCTGGCCGAGATGTTGACGCCGGCCACCTCAAATATCTTGTCGGGAAAGATCTGCGGGAAAGGCTGGGGCTCGGCGCTGTAGCCGGCGCGCACGCCGTTGCGCATCGCGATAGACAGGCCAATGGTGGCCACGACGATGGGCATCATGCCGTACTTGAACAGGGGGTCGACCAGGCCGCGCTTGAAGAGCCAACCCAGCACCAGCACCGAGGCCAGCAGCGCCACCGCAAAGCTCAGCGGCAAGGCCACGCCCTGGTGCAGCATGATGACCATCACGATGGCCGGCAGCATGACGAACTCGCCCTGCGCGAAGTTGATGGTGCCTGAGGCCTGCCAGAGCAAGGTAAAGCCCAAGGCGGCCAGGGCGTAAATGCTGCCCGTGGCCAGGCCGCTGAAAAACAGTTGTAGAAAGTCGGTCATCGCTTGTCTACCCTTTGAAAATCTTGGAGGGTGTGTCCCACATGATCTGGCGCCGCTCGTACTCGGTGAACCAATCGTCGGCCAGGGCCAGCAAGGTGCCGTAGTCCAGGCGAAAGTCGGCGCGCAGATAGGGCCAGTCTGAAGCCCAAATACATTGCTCGGGCCCAAAAGCTGCCAGCAGGCGCCGCACCCGCGCGCGGCAGTCTTCGAAGGGGTAGCCTTGCTGCGAAAACTTGGCAAAGCCCGAGAGCTTGAGCAGGGTGCGCCCGCCCTCGGCAAGCTTGAGCAAGGCCCGCACGCCGGGTGCATCAGGCCCGTCGGCCAGCACCGGCCGGCCGCAGTGGTCGACCATCAGCTGCAATGGCAAGCGATCTAGGCGCGGCAGCAGCTCGGCCAGTTGGTCGCCGGCGACCTGAAACTGCGCCCACATGCCCAGCGTAGCCAGGCGTTCGAGCAGGCCGTCAATCTCAGCGTAGTAGCCCAGTCCGTGCAAGGCGGGGTTAAAAGCAATGCCCACCACCCCTAGCGCCTGCAAGGCCTCCAGCTCGGCCAGGGTGCAGCTCGCCGGCACCACCGCCACGCCCTTGAAGCGCTGGGGGTAGCGCGCCAGCGCGTCGAGCAGGCAGCGGTTGTCAGTGCCATAGCCCGAGTTCGGCCCGACCAAGAGCGCCTTTTCGACGCCGTAGGCCTTCATCACCTGGACGAAGTAATCGGCCGTGCCGATCTCCTGGCCCTGCGGACGGTAGGCCACGTCCGGCGCATAGGGAAAACGCACTGGATCGAGGACGTGGCAATGCCCGTCGATCTTGGGCAGATCGATCGCTCGCATGGGTGCTGTCTTTTTAAAACGTGGCCTGGATGGCCGCGCGCAGCTCGGGTGTGATCTCGGGCATCACCCCGAACCAGGCCTTGAAAGCCGGGCGCGCCTGGTTGAGCAGCATGCCCAGGCCGTTGACCGTGCGGTGGCCCCGGGCGCGGGCGGCGGCCAGCAGCGGGGTTTCCAGCGGGATGTAGATCGCATCCGACACCAGAGCCTGCGCCGGCAGTGCGTCCAGCCGCAACTCCAGCGGGGTCTGGCCGTGCATGCCTTGCGTGGTGCTGTTGACCAGCAGGCTCACGCCGGCCTGGGCGTCTTCGCGCTCAGCCCAATCCACCACCTTGACCAGCGGACCAAACTCATCGGCCAGGGCTTGGGCCTTGTCGCGGGTGCGGTTGCAGATGCGGATCTCGGGCGCGCCCTCGTCCAGCAGCGCCACCACAATCGCGCGGGCCGCGCCGCCGGCGCCCAGCAGCAGCACCGGGCCGGTATCACCGCGCCAGGCAGGGTCCGCATCGCGCAGGCTTTGCACATAGCCGGCACCGTCGTTGTTCATGCCGTAGAGGCTGCCATCTTCGCGCACCACGATGGTGTTGATGGCCTGCATGCGGCGGGCCACGGGATGGAGCTCGTCCATCAACTCCATGGCCCGCACCTTGTGCGGCACTGTCACATTGCATCCTGCAAAACCCAGGGCCTTCAGGCCCCGAATCGCGTCTTCCAGGTTCTCGGGCTTGACCGGCAGCTGCACATACGAGCCCTTGAGCCCGTGCTTGGCAATCCAGTGGTTGTGGATGACCGGCGAGCGGCTGTGCGCCACCGGCCAGCCCATCACACCGGCCAGCACGAAACGTTGATCAGACATGGCAGGATTTTCTAAAGAGCTTATCTTTTGTTCAGCGCAGGCAGGGTTTCGGCCACCACCACCTTGCCGCCGCGCACCTCGGTCATGAAGCTTTCGCGGTCGATGTCGCCTTTGTCGTCAAAGCACACATCCATCAGCACGCCAGGGTGCTGCTTGGCGCTAAAGCAGCTGTTGCGAATCGCAGCGGCTGCGGCCTTGCGGTCGAGGCGGCCGGCTTTTTCAATGGCG
>JBILDR010000198.1:0-6378 GCA_044352515.1 Polaromonas sp. | reverse complement strand
ATGGCCGGCAGGCCCTGCGAACTGCTGCCCCTGCTGGCCTCGGTGCAAGACGAAGGCCGCATGCAAGAGATCATGGCGACTTGGCGGCCGCACACCGTCTACCACGCGGCCGCATACAAGCATGTGCCGTTGGTGGAGCACAACCCGGTCGAGGGCATTCGCAACAATGTTTTCGGAACCTTGGTCACCGCACAAGCGGCGGCCGAACACGGCGTTGCTGACTTCATCCTCATCAGCACCGACAAGGCGGTGCGCCCCACCAACATCATGGGCGCGAGCAAGCGCCTGGCTGAGATGACGCTGCAAGCCCTGGCCGATCGGGGTGACCACGGCACGCGGCTGAGCATGGTCCGCTTCGGCAATGTGCTGGGTTCATCGGGTTCGGTGGTGCCCCTGTTTCGGCAGCAGATCCGCGATGGTGGGCCCAT
The DNA here is from genome assembly GCA_044352515.1 of Polaromonas sp. GTDB lineage: Bacteria > Pseudomonadota > Gammaproteobacteria > Burkholderiales > Burkholderiaceae_C > Polaromonas. The sequence goes on along the minus strand of JBILDR010000198.1, from coordinate 5,950 downwards.
CACCCTCACCCACCCGGACATTACCCGCTACTTCATGACCATCCCCGAAGCCGCGCAGTTGGTCATTCAGGCTGGCGCCATGACGACAGGCGGTGATGTGTTCGTGCTGGACATGGGACAGTCGGTCAGGATCATCGATCTGGCACGGCGCATGATTGAACTGTCCGGATTGAGCCCCAAGGACGAGTCCAATCCCGACGGCGATATTGACATTCAGATCACCGGCCTGAGACCTGGAGAAAAACTCTTCGAAGAACTGCTGATCGGCGACAACCCACAAGCCACAGCCCACCCGCGCATCATGAAAGCGCATGAGCAGTTCATCAGTTGGAGCGAGCTACAGGCCAGCCTGGGCCAGATGCAAGCTGCGCTGTCCAGCCACGATGTCGGCCACTTGCGCCAGATGCTGGCCAAGCTGGTAGCCGGCTACACACCCAGCCCAGAAATTGCCGACTGGGTGCATCTGGAGCAGACCACGGCTTCAGCTCAGACGCAGACCTGAGGCCTCTATAGCCTTTAGGGCCTTTAGGGCTTCTACGGCCTTTGCGGCCAGCGCGGCTAGCGTTCCCCCTGCCGCGTCTTCTCCAGCTTCCCCACATCAAGCCCCATGGCCTGCAGCCGCGCGAGGAGTGCGGCGTAGCGGGCCTCGTCCACCTGGGGCGTGCGCGACAGGATCCACAGATACTGCCGCTTGGGCTCGCTGACGGCCACCAGCTCGTAGCGCTCGTCCAGGTCAATCACCCAGTAATCGCCCCAGACAAAGGGCAGCACCGACAGCCAGCTCGGCGCAAAGCGCACCTGTAGCTTGGCCGATGTGGCCGGGCCGATTTGGCGGGCGGCGCCCAGGGCCTGGTCCATCTCTCCGCCTTGATTGCGGCATTGGTTGAGCACCTCAACCCGGCCGTCGGCCAACAGCCGGTAAGTGGCCGATGTGTCGGCAAAGCACTTGCGCTGAAACCAATTGGGCAGCTTGGCAATCTCGTACCAGCGCCCCATGTAGCGCGGAACATCCAGAGATGCGATGGCTTGCAGAGGCGGCAGCGGCTGGGCCGTCTGTGCGCTGGCAGGGCTCAGCACAAAGAGCGCAGCCAACAGAAACCAGCGCTTGATGAACATGGCAGGCCCCTTCATGGACTTGGATAAATGCGGTAGTCAAGCACACGGCCTTGGGCATCAACACGCGCCAACACCATATCGCCAGAGCCTATGTCTTTGCCCGTGAACTCGCGGATGTTGACCTGGTGCGTCACCAAGACCAAAGGCTGGAGATTCTTGGTCGCCAATGAACTGGCAATAAAGGCTTGCAGCTTCTTGTTGCTGCTGGCGGCCTGATCCGGGCTGTCAAAAAAAGACGCGAGTGAAGGCTCTACCGTCACGGCGCCCAGGGCCAACAACTCCGCCGTTTGCTTGCAGCGGCACCAGGCGCTGGAATACATACGAGCCTTCTCCAGCCCCTGAGCACGCAGCCAGCGCCCCGCCCGCTCGGCCTGCGCCCTGCCCTCCTCATTGAGCACCCGTTGGGTTTCACAGCGCTCGAGCTTGTAGCCCGGCGGATCACCCACGCCGGGCGCATAAGCATGGCGCATCAGCAGCACATGCTTGCCATCCTTGAGCCTATCGGCCAACTCGCCAGCTTGCGCCGTGAAGGCGAGCCAGGCCAACGCAAAAAGTAGGCAACGAATCAGGGTCTTCATAAGGGCTCGAGGATAAGGCATGCCCCCAGCCCTTGCAGCAGCGGGGGCGCTCGCGACCTAGGCGGCAAGAAAACGGGCGTGGCAAAATCAAAGGCATGCGTCTGACTTCCCATCAAATTGCCACCATCGAAAGTACGGCCAAAGCCGTGCTGGGGGAGGACGCGAAAGTCTGGCTCTACGGCTCCCGACTGAACGACCAAAGCGCTGGCGGCGACATCGACCTGCTGGTCGAAGCTCAGCGCAAGGGCAGCCTCATGGACAGGGCGCGCTTCAAGTACTTGGTCGAAAGCTCTCTGCAACTACCGGTTGATGTGCTGATGGTGCAAGCCGGCCAAGCCCCCAGCCCCTTCGAGGCGATTGCTCGGTCCAAGGCGGTTGCGCTGACGACGGCGCGAGGGCAGGCGGCGTGACGCAGCATTCCATCCTTGATGCAGAAAAGAAGCATATGTTGTTCGATCGATGATGGCTAATTACGCGAGCTGACGGAGGGTCAAAGCTAAGCCCCAGCTCCTGCACCAGCGGGGTCGCTGGCGCACTAAGGGCGTCGGCACATCAGCGCGTCATCCGGTACACCCAAATTCCAAGCCACTCGTGCAGAGCAATCTCCCAGCGCCGCAGACTGCGGGCTAATTCGTATTCGCTTAGCGCGGTCGAGGCGCCAGTTCTGAAGTCCACCGGATAGGGCGTGACCTTGCACCCCCGCTTGGCAAATTCCGCCTCGAATTCGTCCATCGACCGCTGCATATGCCAGGCAGAGGTCACCAGCAACCATGGCTCCTTGCAACGATCGCCCAGCAGTTTGGCCACCTGCTGCGCGTTTTCTCGGGTCGTGCGCGAGTCGCTCTCCATTTGCACCCGCGACATGTCTACCCCCTGCTGTTGATAGAAAGCGCGAGCGAGTTCCGCTTCGCTCACACCGGTAGTCAGCAAGCGCCCTTCCCCGCCGGAGAACACCAGAGCCAGCTTGGGATACTGGCGCAGCAAACCCACAGGCACCGTCATGCGCTCAGCGGCATCGCCCAGCGGCACCTGACCGTGCGCGGAGTAGCTGTCAGGGTGACCCACCGCACCGCCGAGCACGATAACCCCCACATGCCGGCCTACTGCCTCGGCAGTGGGCACCGGATAGCGGTTTTCCAGCGGCCGCAGCAAGGCGTCGGGCAGCGCCCTGAAGCCCAACAAACCCAGCACAACGAGCCCACTCCAGAGCATGAGCACCGCTGTGCGGCGCCAGCGCGGCAGGACCAAGATCGCAAAGACCCACCACAAGGCCAGCCAGAACACCGGCTGGGTGATGGCAGACAGCAGTTTGGAGATGACGAACATCGTCTTGTTTTGAGGGTGAAGGCTCGGGGGATAGCGAGGTGGCTCAGAAGCCACCCGCATTGGACTGTAGCTTGGTCTGGCAACCGAACTCATACAGCGCTTGATCGCAGGCCGAATCGCGCCGGGGCGGCGCTCCCACAGGAGACAGTCCGCACGTCTGGTCAATAGATTGATTCAGGGGTGTGGGAGCTGCGCCCTCGCAGCGATGCGGCGCCTGATCTGGAGCCGAATCGCGCCGGGGCGGCGCTCCCACCGAATTCATTCGTGGCCAAGTTTGGGTGGGGGATCGGATCGCACCCAACCCGGTCAAGCCCACATAACGAGCCTGCCCTCAGACCACAAGTAGCTCATGCAATTCGACCAAATCCGCGATGCGCCGCACCTGGCCGCCGGCTGCAATCGCAGGCTCAACATCGGTCAAGCTAAACACCTGCATGCCAGCGGCCAGGCCAGCGAGCACGCCAGGCAGGCTGTCTTCCACCACGGCGCAACGTGAGGGCTGCGCGCCCAGTGCCTGCGCCGCATGCAGGAACAAGCCCGGCTCGGGCTTGAAACTACCGACTTCATACGCGCAGAACAGGCGCTGGTCAAAAAAAGGCAGCAAGCCGGTCAGGCCCAGCGTCAGCTCAGCCTTCTCGCGCGGGCCGTTGGTCGCCACGCAAAAAGGCAGCCCAAGGGCCTGCAGCAACTCGCGCGCGCCGGGCATGGGCGAAAGACTCTGGCGAAAGCGCTCGGCCTGCCGGCGGCGAATATGGGCAGTGAAACCGGTGCTGAAGTCTTCACCAAAGGCCAGCACAGTCTGGGGCAGGCGCTGGGCAATGTAGGCCACACAGTGACTCATGGGCTGCCCCCGAAAAGCCCGGAACGCCTCTTCACGGCTGAACGAAAGCCCCAAGGCAGTACCTTCTTCATGAAACACATCGATGGCCGTGGTTTCACTGTCGACCAGCGTGCCGTCCAGGTCGAAGAGGACTGCGTCAAAACGGGGGTGGGTGGAGAGCATGGAGGCTATTGTCGGGGGGCTCAGCCGGTGACAGGGTCAAGCTGTCAAGCTCGACGGCGCATCGTTGCCGCTGAGCAGAAGCATTGCCCCCTTCAAACGCCTCAGGTCGTCGTGGCCTGAGCGCCAGTAAGGGGGTTCGAGGCCCATCGCTTGGGCCTAAAGGCTGCGGAGCGGCGCCACCGCCAAAGTGACCCATGTCACCCCAGGCTGCTTCTCCACCACAACTTGTTCGCCTTCCAAGCGATAGGTCAACTGGCCGTTGAGCCTGGGGTTGGACAAAACGCCGGGGTTGAAAACGACCACATTCTCGCCCGCAGACCTGCGCACGGATGGAGTCAGTAAGCCGGGATGGCCTTCCCGATGGATCCTGGCGCCTACCGACTGGCAAAACGAGTAGTCCGAAGGATGCAAAAGATCCGGGTGCTCATTGCTTGCGGCTCGCAAGTCCAGCAATGCCGCACCGCAGGCCACCCAATAAACCTTGCGCTCGGCAATGACCTCTTGTCTGTCAAACCCAGCATCACAGAGCAAACCTTTGTACCAGTGGTAGACCGACTCATAGACTGTGGTTTCAACGGAATCTGATCCGTACCACACGCCGTATGTGCCATCCGAGAACCGGCTTGCCTGCCAGTGCTTAAAGGGCCAGGCAATGGCATTGAACCATTGGGCGTCTTCAAACGGTCGATCGATCAGCGGTGTGCGGGAGCGGTACGGTGGCGGCTTGACCTGGCCTTCCACCTTCTGGGCCAGCAACCATTCGGCTGGGTCCTCGGTCAGGTCGTCAAACAAATCCTGCGACTCTCGCAAGGAGACGATGTTTCGGGCCACATCCTGATGGACGTCGGCGAGTCCGAGCTTGGAGAACAGGGAATTCACTGCGCGCTCGGCTCAAATACCCCGACCGCGATCCAGGTAGCCACGCACCATCAGCAGGCCTGCAAACCCCCATTCTTTGACCACCTCGACAGGCGTCAAGTTGTCGAACGCTTTGTTGCGGGTGCTCATCCAGCGGTAGGCAAGGTCCCGATTCTGTGGGAACAGCAAGCGCAGGTTTTTGTGGATGCCCAGCAAGTGCCCCACTCTTTCGTACTGGTCACGGCTGGTGCCGATAGGCTTGCCGTTGCGGTAGTTCGACAAGGCGGCGCGGTTGCTGCTGGCAATGCCCAGCAACGCCGCTTGATCCTCGGTGCTCAACTTCCAGTGGTCGAGCAAAGCCATGACCATCTTGGCCAGTGCGCCACGGTCTTGTGACGCGGTCACCTCTCGTTCAGCGACAGCTCCCACGGTCAACTCCTATTTCTACGATCGGGGCTCAAGTCTAGTGGCTTGTTTGGAAAAAAACAATATGCGTTTTTAATCAAACATTGCAACAAGAATATCTGCCGAAAGTGACAACCTTTGAGAGCCGGAAAATCCTACTTTCAGACGGTAAGGAATTGGGGTCAGGGTCAGATCGGTCTGGCCCCAAGAATGACAATGCAGTCGCATTGACGAAGGCAAGGCGAATGCATTACCATGCCTGCGCAAGACCTTCCACCCCGGAGATCACCATGCCCGCCACCCTTGAAGCCGAATCCACACTGACCGATCGTTACCAGACCACGGTTCCGGAGACCGTGCGGCGTGCCCTGCGCTTGCGTAAGCGCGACAAGATCCAGTACGTCATCCGCCCCAGTGGTGAAGTGGTCCTGACCCGGGCGAGTGACGCCGAAGCCGATGACCCCGTACTGGGCCAGTTCCTGGGATTCCTGGCGCACGACATCGCCACCCACCCCGAACGCCTGCAATCGGTGAGCAGCAGTTTCGTCCAACGCGTTCAGTCACTGGTCGGTGAAGTGACTGTGGATTTGGACGCCCCGCTGTCCGACGAAGACGAATGAAGACAACCAAGCCTGCTCCAGTGGCCATCTATGGCTGGACAGTG
>JBILDR010000036.1:0-20834 GCA_044352515.1 Polaromonas sp. | reverse complement strand
ACCCGGCTGCGCTGGCCCAGGCCGTGGAGCGGCTGCGGGCCGGCGAGTTGGTGGCCATTCCCACCGAAACCGTTTATGGCCTGGCCGCCGATGCGCTGAGCGATGCGGCGGTGGCGCGCATTTTTGCCGCCAAAGGCAGGCCCGAGAACCATCCGCTGATCGTGCATGTGGCCGGCAGCGCGCAAGTGGCCGACTATGCCGCCGAGGTGCCCGCCTTTGCCCAGCGCCTGATCGATGCCTTCTGGCCGGGCCCGCTCACCCTGATCCTGCCGCGCCGCGCAGGCGTGGCGGCCGCCGCCGCCGGTGGGCAAAACACCATTGGCCTGCGCTGCCCCTCGCACCCGGTGGCGCATGCCCTGCTGCGCGCACTGGGCACCGGACTGGCCGCGCCGAGCGCCAACCGTTTCGGCCGGGTCAGCCCGACCACCGCCGCCCATGTGCAGGCCGAATTTGGCGATGCGCTGCTGGTGCTCGACGGCGGCGCTTGCGACGTCGGCATCGAATCGACCATCGTCGACTGCAGCCGCGGCGTGCCAGTGCTGTTGCGGCCCGGCTGCGTCACGCCAGCACAGATCGAAGCTGCCTGCGGCCAAGCCCTGGTGCCGGCTGCTGCTCTCGCTCAGGCCGCGCCACGCGCCTCGGGCACACTCGCTTCGCACTACGCGCCCCAGGCCAAGCTGGAGCTGCTCGATGCCGGGCAAATTCGGGAGCGGCTCAACAATGCTCTGAAGGGAGAGGGCGCAGGCGCAGACATAGGCCTGTGGAGTCGCCAGCCGCCCAACCCGGACAGCTCGCTGATCTGGCGCCAGCAGCCCTTGGATGCCGCCAGCGCCGCCCACCAGCTCTTTGCAGTGCTGCGCGAGCTCGACGCACTGGGCGTGGCCCGCATTTGGGTGGAGACACCACCCGCGGGCGCCGACTGGGACGGCGTGCGCGACCGGCTCGAGCGGGCCGCCGCTTAAGCCGGCGCTGCTGCGGTCGCCGCTGTTTCCAGATTCAATTCCTGCGCCGCCTGCATGGCGATTTCGTAGGAGCGCAGCCGCGCCGAGTGGTCAAAAATTTGGCCGGCGACCATCAACTCGTCAGCGCCGGTGTGTTCCACAAACGCACGCATCTGCTCGCGCACTGTTTCTGGCGAGCCTATGGCCGCGCAAGACAGCAAATTACGCAGCAAAGACTGCTCAGGCGCGCCCAGCTGCTGCCAGTAGCCGGGACGCGGCGGCGGCAGCTTGCCGGGCCGGCCGCTGCGCATATTGATGAAGGCCTGCTGCGCCGAGGTGGCCACCACCTGCGCCTGCTCGTCGGTATCGGCGGCAAATACATTGAAGCCCAGCATCACATGCGGCCTAGCCAAGCGGGCCGAGGGCTGGAAGCGCTCGCGGTAGATCGCGACTGCGTCCATCATCTGCGCCGGGGCAAAGTGCGAGGCAAAGGCAAAGGGCAGGCCCAGCATGGCCGCCAGCTGCGCGCCGTAGAGGCTGGAGCCCAGGATCCAAATCGGAATGTCCAGCCCGGTACCCGGCACCGCCCGCACCGGCTGGCGCGGCGAGGCCGACAGGTAATCCATCAGCTCGAGCACATCCTGCGGGAACTCGTCCGAGTCCGACTGCAGATTGCGCCGCAAAGCGCGTGCGGTCTGCATGTCTGAGCCGGGCGCGCGGCCCAGGCCCAGATCAATACGCCCCGGAAACAGCGACTCGAGCGTGCCGAACTGCTCGGCAATCACCAGCGGGCTGTGGTTGGGCAGCATGATGCCGCCGGCACCGATGCGCAAGGTGCTGGTGCCGCTGCCGATGTGCGAGAGCAGCACCGCGGTAGCCGCACTGGCAATGCCCGGCATGCCGTGATGCTCGGCCAACCAGTAGCGCTCGTAGCCCAGCCGCTCGGCCAGGCGGGCCAGGCTGAGCGAATTGCGAAAGGAATGCGCCGCAGTGCTGCCTTCAGCGATGGGCGACAGATCAAGGACAGACAATCGAACCATGGCTTCAGTGTAGGGCAGACGAATTTTTCATGCAGCGGCTGGAGCAGGGGGCAGCTTGAAGTGGGTAGAGCGGCGGGGGTGCGGGGGAAGCAGGGGTGCTGGGGAAGCAGGGGGTGCTGGGGAAGCAGGGGTGCTGGGGAAGCAGGGGTGCGGGGGAAGCGGGGGTGCTGGGGAAGCAGGGGTGCTGGGGAAGCAGGGGTGCTGGGGAAGCAGGGGTGCGGGGGAAGCGGGGGTGCGGGGGAAGCAGGGGTGGGGGGGAAGCGGGAGTGTGGGAGCCGCGCCCTCGCGGCGATGCAGCGCCTGATCAGGCGCTGCCATATTCAGGGCGCATCGAAGAAGGGCGCACGGATGGGCACTGCGCCGCTCGTGTCCCCCGCCTCGGCTAGCGCCTCGGCTCCTCCTTGACCTCGCTTCGCAGCGCCCACCCGCACGCCCTCTGGTGGTACCAACGCCGCGCCCTCTGCTTAGAAAATTCAGCCGCCCGGGTTTGGCCGCAGTCTGCAGCCTTCGCAGCGTTAGCCCGCGGCCGATGTATCGGGCCTGGCGCAGCGGCACCAAGGAGGAGCCGAGGCGCTAGCCGAGGCGGGGGACAGCCGCTTCAGCCGGGCCCGATGCGGCGGACGCCACCCAGGCTCTTGTACGAGGAGCACGGGCAAGAGGCTTGCGGCGGTCTCTGATCGAGCGCCGCAACTTTCAGCTTGCATCGAAGCACGGCATGCGGATAGACGCCGCGCCCCTCAGGGCTCGCCCGATTGCACCACCCACTGCACCAGCGCGTCGAGGGCCTGCCGGCCGGCGCTGGCCTGCTCATGGTTGATCAGCGCCACCACCGCGTAGCGCCGGCCGCTGCTGGCCTGGGCGTAGCCAGCGATGGCGCTGACCTCGCGCAGCGTGCCGGTTTTGAGCCAGGCTTGGCCGGCCACCGATCGGGCACGGTTGCGCATGGTTGCGTCTACACCGGCCACGGGCAGCGAGGCCAGCAAGGGCGCAGCATGGGGGCCACGCGCCATGCGAACCAGAAGGTCGATCAGAGACTGGGCGCTGATGCGCTGGGTCCGGCTCAGGCCCGAGCCGTTGTCGAGCACCGGCAGCGCGCTGCCCGGCTGGCGCTGACGCCACCAGTCCAGCAGCACCGCGCGAGCGCCCTCCTGCGTGCCGGCCAGCGCGGGCTCGGCGCGCAGGCCCAGGGTATAAAACACCTGCTGGGCCATGACGTTGTTGGAATACTTGTTGATGTCCTGCACGATCTCGGCCAAAGGCAGTGAGGGCGCATCGAGCCGCAGTACCGGTTTGGCACCCGACAGCGATGCGCCGCGCGCCAGCTGCGCGGCCTCGGGGACACTGGCCTCGCGCACCCGGCCCGACAGGCCGCCGCCTTGTAAGCGCCACAGGGCTTCGACCACGCGGGCGGCAAATGACTCGGGCTCCACATAGGCGGTCGGCCAGCTGCGCTCGCCACAGGAGGCCGGGTAACGCCCGCGAAACTGCACCCGCTGCGGCTGGTCGAGCACCGCCTGCACGGACGCGCGCCAGTCCTCACAGCGCGTGCCGCTGGCCAGCGGCACGCTGGCATCGATCTGCACCCCCGCCAGGGGCGGCTCCACCGTCACCAGCGCACGCCGCTGAGCCGGCTCGGGGGTGAAGGTCAGCACCATGGACTTGAAATTGACCAGCAGCGCATCAGGCTGGGCGTTGTAGGGCTTGAGCGGCTCGCCATCAAAGTCGCCCGGCCGCACCGAAGGCGGCTTGAACAACTGGCGATCGAGCACGATGTCGCCCTCGATGGCCTTGACACCACTGGCTTGCACCTGCGCCAGCAGCGCCTGCAGCCGCTCGACCACCAGCTTGGGATCGCCCCCGCCGCGCAGCACGAGATGGCCCTTGAGCACGCCGCCCTGCAAGAGTCCGTCGGCCAGCACGGTGGTGGTCCAGATATGGTCGGGTCCCAGCAGGTCGAGGGCGGCCGAGGTGGTCAGCAGCTTGATCAAGGAAGCCGGATTCATCAGCTCGCCGCCACGGTGGTTGAGGCGCACCTGCCCGCTGTCCAAATCCAGCACCATGAAGGCGGCGGCCTGTGCCGGTACCTGCGCGCGCTGCAAGGCCTGCGCCACCACCGGCGGCAATGGGTCGACGGTGCGGGCGTGGCTCAAGGCAGCGGCAGCCGCAAGCCCACAGGCCAGGATCAGGCGCAGGGCAGACAGAAGGGACGCGGGCATGCGGCGATGATACGGGGCGGATGCCGGCTCGGGGGACATGAACGTCGCAGTGCCCATGGGAGGCTTCCACTCCCGCCCCCGAGGGCGATGGGCATTTGTGGGAGCGTCGCCCTCGGCGCGATGCAGCCTTCGATCAAGCGCCCAATCGCCGCGAGGGCGCGGCTCCCACTCCCACTCCCACTCCCACTCCCACTCCCACTCCCACTCCCACTCCCACTCCCACCCCCAGTCCCAGTCCCAGTCCCAATCCCAGTCCCAATCCCACTCGCACTCCCACTCGCACAGCTACGCTCATGCCCAAGCTTGAAAGCCATGCCACCGAGCACGCCCATAGGTCCAAGGCAGCCACTAGCCCTTGCCGGGATAATCGCCCGCTCACCCTCCCCGCAGCAAGACCTTGACCGCCGCCACTTCCGAGCCACGCCTACTGGCCTTTGACACCAGCACCGACCAAATGTCGGTGGGGGTGCGCCATGGCGAGCGTTATTGGCTGCACAGCGGTCCCGGTGCGGCGCAGTCCTCCAGCACCCTGATCCCGACCGTGCTGGACCTGCTCAAGCAGGCTGGCTTGAGCCTGAACGCGCTCGACGCCATCGTGTTCGGGCGTGGTCCGGGCTCCTTCACCGGGCTGCGCACCGCCTGCGCGGTCGCGCAGGGCCTGGCCTATGGCAGTCAGCGGCCGGTCTTGCCGATGGATACCCTGCTGGCTGTTGCCGAAGAGGCGCGTTTTGAGGCGCTGGCAGACAGTGCTGCCAGCGCGCAGAGCATGCAGGTCAGCGCGGTGCTTGACGCCCGCATGGACGAGGTCTATCTACAGCACTTTGAGTGGACGGCCGGGCAGTGGCAGGCACTCGGTGCCTGCCAGCTGTGCGCGCCGGAGGCGGTGCGCTTTCCTGCGGCGGCCAACCGGCTGGTGGCAGGCAATGCGCTGGCGGTCTACCCTCAACGCATGGCCGAGCTGCCGGCGGGCAGCCGGTGGATAGCAGCCCTGCCCACCGCTGCGGCGCTGCTGCGGCTGGCTCCCAGCCTGCTGCAGCAGGCTGTGCCGGCAGCGCAGGCGCTGCCGCTGTATGTGCGCGACAAGGTGGCCCAAACCACCGAGGAAAGATCGGCGGCCAAGGTGGCCAAGGCCGAAGCGGCCCAGCTGGCCGCCCACCGCAGGCCTGCCCCATGAGCGCACTGGCCCAATTGCCGCCCGTGGAGCTGCAGTCCATGACCGAGGCCTGGCTCGACGCGGTGGCGCGCATTGAAAAGCGGGCCTATACCCATCCCTGGTCGCGCGGCAATTTTGCCGACTCGCTGCGCGCTGGCTATCACGCCCAGGTCCTCACCCAGGACGAGACGCTGCTGGGCTACCAGGTGCTCATGCTCAGCCCGGGCGAGGCGCATCTGCTCAACATCACGGTCGACCCCGACCAGCAGGGGCGTGGCCTGGCCCTGCACATGCTCGGCGAGCTGGTGCGCTGGTCGCAGGCCCAAGGGGCACAATCGCTGTGGTTGGAGGTGCGCTTCAGCAATGCCCGCGCGCGCCAGATTTATGAACGCTATGGATTCAAAGCCGTGGGCCTGCGCCGAAACTACTACCCTCTGGCCCCCTTCAAACGCGAGGATGCGGTGGTCATGAGCCTGCCGCTGACGCCATGACGCTGGACGCCCGTCAAAAAGCCATGCTGCGCGAAATGGGCGTGCGCGTCTGGTGGCCGACCCAGGTGGCGCCGGCTGAGGGCGAGCCAGAGCAGGCCCTTGCGCAGGCAAAGCCCAGCGCCGTCCCGGCTGAGGGCGCTACTGCTCAGAGCCACCGGGCCAGCCCACCGCCCACAGCCATACAGCCAGCTAGCAACTCCACGGCCGAGCCCGAAGGCGCTGCGCAAGGCTGGCGTGTCGGTGCGCTGCAGGCCCTGCATGAAGCCGGCGACTCTGGGGGCCCGCGCTGGCTGCTGTTGATGGAGCAAAGACAAGACAGCAGCGGCGATGCACAGCGCCTGCTGCAGGCCATGCTGCGCGCCGCCCGCCTGCATCAGGGCAGCCAGGTCTGGCTGGCGCCGCTGCTGCGCGTGCCCGAGGCCGGCGCGGTGCAAGGTTTGGAGCCGGTGCTGGAGGGCAGCCAGCCAGACCTGGTCTTCATCATGGGCCGCCTGGGCGCTCAGGCCTTGCTTGAAACCGATGAGCCGCTGGGCCGACTGCGCGGGCAGGTGCACGACCTGTGGGGCTTGCCGGCTGTGGTCAGCTACGACCCGGTCACCCTGCTGCGCAGCCCGGCCGACAAGGGCAAGGCCTGGGACGATCTGTGCCTGGCCGGACAACTGGCGCACGAACAGTACGCCGAGCGCAAGGCCAGCGAGGCGGACTGACAGGGCTCCAATGGGTCAGCAGCCACGCAGTCCGTCAAAGCAGGTCAGCGTGACCCATTCAATGATGGCCTCGTCGTCGAACTGGCCGCCGGCCTTCATGAATTCGAGCACCGGGTCACAAGCGCGCGAGTAGAGGGTGTAGAGCACCAGGATGGGCGGCAGCTTGGGGTTGATGCTGCGCTCGGCCTGGGCGGCCTCGATCCATGCGCCCAGCCGGTCACTGACGTGCATGAGCAGGTCCAGATAGGCGCGGTTGGCCATGAGGCGGGCGCGCAGGCTGGAGTTCTGGCTGGGCAAGGTGGGCATCTGTCCGGCCAGCTGCAGGCGCATCATCCAGCGCACCACCGCCGCCAGCTGCTCTATGGGTTTGCCCTGGGCGGGCAATTGGTCCAGAAACTCTTCGGCCAGGGTGAGCACCCGCACCATGGCCGCGGCGGCCAGGTCTTCCTTGCTGGGAAAGTGTTTGTAGAGGCTGGCCTTGGCGATGCCCACTTCAGCCGCCACCTCGTCGACGGTCATGAGGTCAAAGCCTTTTTCAGCGAGCAGGCGGTTGACTGCCTGCACGATGGCGTCTTCCCGGGCCTGCAGCATCTGCGCCTTGAAGGAAGAGCGACGCGGCGCGCGCGGCGCGTCCTGGGCCGGCTCGGCATGGGCCGGGCCCGGGGCGGTGCGGTGATCGTCTTGCATGCTCATATTCCCTGGTGGGGCGTGGGCGCGTCAACCGCGCCCAAGGTGAAATAAACCGTGGTGCCCTGACCGGGCGCCGAATGCGCCCACACCCGCCCGCCATGGCGGGTGACGATGCGATGCACGATGGCCAGGCCTAGGCCCTGGCCTTGGAACTGCGCGCTGCTGTGCAGGCGCTGGTAGGGCTGGAACAGGCGCTCAGCCTGGGCCATGTCAAAGCCGGCGCCGTGGTCGCGCACATAAAAGGCGCCGCTTTGGCCGGCATCCTGGACGCCGGGCGCATCGCTCTGGCGGCCAAATTCAATCTGCAACTGCGGGCTATGTCCACTGAACTTGCTGGCGTTGTCAAACAGGTTCTCCAGCAACTGCCGCAGCAATCGCCGATCGCCGTGGGCCTGCAAGCCCGCTTGCACCTGAGCCTGCAGCCGCGGATGCTGCTGGCCGATTTTGTCGAGCACCTGGGCGGCCAGCGCACTGAGGTCTACCGCGCCGAGCTGCAGCGCTGAGCGCGACAGGCGGGCCAGGGCCTGCAGGCCGTCGATCAGCTCGCCCATGTGCTGGGCGCTGGCCCTTAGTCGGCCCGTCAGATGAAGTGCTTGCTCGGCCTGCGCGCCACTTTGACCTTGCAGGAGCTCCTCAAGCAGGCTGGAAAAACCGTCGATCGCGCTCAGCGGCGAACGCAGGTCATGGGCCAGGACATGGGCGAAGGAGTCGGCCTCTTCGCAGCGACGCTGCAACTGCGCAATGCGCTGCTCGAGACCGGCGATCTCGGCGCGCAGCTGCGCCTGCCCTGTGAGCAAGTCTTGTGCGACCGGGCGAGATTCCTGGTTGGATTTCGCATCTTGCCCAGGGTCGCTGCGCCTGACCGTTCCCTGATGCATGCAGGCATTGTCGTCGGCCGGGGCTGACCCCCCGCCACGCTCGGGTTTGGGGCCTACCCTGCCAGCCGCTGATGCGGCAGGCCAGGCTGCCCAGCGAGGGACCTGGTTCGGCGGGTATATTCAAGCGCCGGGCCAGGCCTGAAAATGGGCCGTCGCGCCCAGCATTGTCCGCAAGGACGGGACTGACTGACTATTGACAAAGGATGCTCGCCATGAGCTTTGACCTGGACCGTGTCCGACAGGAGCTGGCCGCCAGCGGCACCTTGCGGGTGGGCCTGAACCTGTCGAATTTTCTGCTGATCAATCCGGGCACCGGTGACAAGGTGCCTGAAGGCATCGTGCCAGACTTGGCCCGAGCGCTAGCGGCTGAGTTGGGGTTGGCGATTGAATTTGTGCCCTATCCCTCGCCCGGCCCACTGGGCGATGCGGTCGAGAAAAACGCCTGGGATGTGGCCTTTTTGGCCAACGAGCCGGCGCGGGCGCAGACCATTGCCTTTTCGCCGGCCTATTTGGAGATCCAGGCCAGCTATCTGGTCCCCGCAGGCTCACCCTTGAAACGGGTGGAAGACGTGGACCGCCCCGGCGTGCGCATTGCAACCATGCGCGGGGGCGCTTATGCCCTGTATCTAGAGCGCAGCCTCAAGCATGCCGAGCTGGTGCTCACCCGCAGCATCGACGAATCGTTTGAGGTGTTTGTGGCGCAGGGCCTGCAGGCGCTGTCGGGCCTGCGCCCGCGGCTGCTCAGCGATCAGGCCCGGCTGGCCGGCAGTGTGGTGCTGCCCGGTCATTTCACCGCGGTGCAACAGGCCATCGGCACCTCACAGCGCCACAGCGTTGCGGCGTCTTTCCTGGCTGACTTCGCCCAAAGGGCCCGCGACGGCGGCCGGGTGCAGCAGGCCATAGATCGCCATCGGGTCCCGGGGGTCAATGTGGCGCAAGGCTTGGCCGGCTGAGCGCGCGGTCCGGGCCTTGCGCCGGCGCAAGGCTGAGCGATCAGAGACAATCGCGGACTTTTGCGCCGCTCGGCGCAATACCCACCCCCAGTCAGCCATGTCTCTTGCACCTGCCGCTACCTCTGCCCCCACTTCCGAGCTGTCGAGCGCCGAGTTCCGCCGGGCCCTGGGCCAGTTTGCGACCGGCGTGACGGTGGTGACCGCCTGCGACGCCGACGGCCAGCCGGTGGGCCTGACCGTCAGCTCCTTCAATTCGGTGTCGCTACAGCCGCCGCTGGTGTTGTGGAGTCTGAGCCGCAGCTCACAGGCCATGCCGGTGTTTTCAGGCATAGCCCACTACGCCATCCATGTCCTGGGCGCGCACCAATTGGCGCTGGCCGAGCGCTTTGCCGGGCCGCGCGAGCAGCGCTGGGTCGGCCTCTCGCACGGCTGGAGCGCGGCTGGCGTGCCACTGCTCGAGGGCTGCCTGGCACGCTTCGAGTGCCGCCACCGCAGCGCTCATGAAGAGGGCGACCATGTGATTCTTGTGGCCCAGGTGGAGCGCTGCCACAGCGCAGACGGCCTGCAGCCCCTGCTCTACCACCGCGGCCGCCTGCTGGCCCGCGCCGAGCTGTGAGCACAGGCACAGCATCGGCTGGGCAAACCGCGCCTGTGCGCCGGGACAGGCTGGATGCGTTGGCCATCGGGCTGCTGCTGAGCTGCTGCCTGTTTTGGGGCCTGCAGCAGGTGCTGATCAAGCTGACCCTGGCCGAGATGCCGCCGGTGTTTCAGGCCTGGCTGCGGCTGGGCGGCGCCACCGTGCTGCTCTTGCTGTGGTGCCGCTGGCGCGGCGTATCGGTGCTGCAGCGCGACGGCACGCTCTGGGCCGGCCTACTGGCAGGGCTGCTGTTTGCGGGCGAATTCATCTGCATCTATACCGGCCTGGAGCGCACAGGCTCGGCGCGCCTGACGGTGTTCCTTTACACCTCGCCCTTCTGGGTGGCTTTGCTGGTGCCGCTGTGGACCCGCTCGGAGCGCCTGCACGGCCTACAGTGGGCCGGTCTGGTGCTGGCCTTTGGGGCGGTGGCGTTTGCGCTGCGCGAGGGCCTGACCCAAGGCGAGGGTGCGACGCTGGCCGGCGACCTGCTGGGCCTGGCGGCCGGCCTGTTCTGGGGCCTGACGACGGTGGTGATCCGCAGCACCGGACTGGTGCGCATCAGCCCCGAGAAGCTGCTGCTCTACCAGGTGGGCGTGAGCGCAGCTTTGCTGCCCTGGCTGTCACTGGGGATGGGCGAGGTCTGGCGCTGGGACTACAGTGCCTGGGCCTGGGCGGCGGTGGCGGTACAGGCCTCCATAGGCGGGTTCTTGAGCTTTCTGGCCTGGATGTGGCTGCTGGGCCGCTACCCGGCCACCCGCATTTCCAGCTTTTCTTTTTTCACCCCCTTGTTCACCCTGTTGTTTGGCGCACTGTGGCTGGGCGAGTCGGTCACGCCGGGCGTGCTGGCGGCGATTGCCGCAGTGGCCATCGGCATGGCGCTGATGAACCGCCGCAACCCGGCGCCTTGAAACCATGGATTTCTTCGTCACAGCTTTCCTGCTGGGTCTGGTGGTGTGGTCGCTCAAATCACGCGCCGAGCGCAGACGCATCGCGCTGCTGGCCCAGCAACTGCAGCCTTATGACATTGAAAAGCTGATGCAGCAAATCAGCGAGGGCTATGTGCGCGCCCTGGGCGAAAACGATGTGCAGCGGCGCTTGTCGATCTGGCAGGTGCTCGAGCCGGCCGAGCGCAAGCTGGCCGAACAACTGGGCCAGATGGCGCTCGATTTTGGCCAATGGCCTGCCGCACAAACGCGCATCATCGCCCTGCCCCTGCCCTGGCTGTTTGAAAAACTGGCCGAGCTGGCGCCATCTCTGCTGGCGCGCCACAGCCTGGACATGCGCGAGCTGCTCCAGCTGCATGCCCGGGCCATCGCACAAGCGGTGCAAGCCAGCGATCGCAGCCCTTCGGCCAGGGCCTACGCCATCTTGGCCGAAGTGCTCTTGATGCAGCACAGCTGCCACTGGTTCTGCAAGTCGCGCGCAGTCGCCTCGGCGCGCCTGCTGGCGCGCCACCAGAGCTCGCACCACAAGGTGCTCGAATCGGTGGCTCCGGCCACCCGCGCCGCTTACGAAGGCCTGACCGGCAGGGCTTGATCCGAGGCGGCGGGCAGGGCCAGGCGACCGTCGATCAGATCAATCTGCCGATCGCAGCGGCTGGCCAGCGAGGCATCGTGGGTGACGATCAGGCAGGCACTGCCATGCTCCCGGTTAAAGCGGCGCAGCAGGGCAAACACCTCTTGAGCGCTGACCGTATCGAGATTGCCAGTGGGCTCGTCGGCCAAGATCAAACGCGGCCGGCGGGCCAGGGCGCGCGCCAGCGCCACCCGCTGCTGCATGCCGCCCGAGAGCTCGCCGGGGCGCTTAGCCAGGTCAGCGCTCTTGCCCAGGCCGACGCTGGCCAGCAGCTCGCGGCCCAGCGCCTCGTCCTCAGGCTGCACCACGCCGTGGGCGATGATCAAGGGCATGAGCACGTTTTCCAGCGCGCTGAAGGCCGGCAGCAGGTGGTGGTACTGAAACACAAAACCAATGGCCTGACCACGCAGCGAAGTCAGCTGCGCATCATCGAGCTCGGCGATGCTGTGGCCGGCCAGGCTGAGCGCGCCGGAGGTGGGCGACTCCAGCAGGCCGATGATGTTGAGCAAGGTGCTCTTGCCCGAGCCCGAAGGCCCGCGCAGGGCCACAAACTCCGCCGGCTGCAAGGCCATGCTGATGCCGTGCAGCACCTCCTGCTCGACCGGCGTGCCCAGGCCGTAGCGCTTGTCAATGCCCCGCAGCTCCAGCACCGGCGCGGCGGCGGGCTCGCTCATGCGCGTATGGCCTGGACGGGGTCCATGCGGGCGGCGCGGCGCGCCGGCATAAACGCGGCAAGCATGCCCACCGCGCAGGCCAGCACACCAGCGCCCAGCACCAGGGCCACATCCAACACGGCCGTGTACATGGCACTGCCATCGGGCGCCTTGAAGATGTGCGAGAACAGCACCAGCAGGCCGTAAGCGAGCAGCGCGCCGAGCGCCGAACCGAGCGCGCCCATCAAAGCACCTTGCAACAAAAACACCCACATGATCTGGCGCCGGCCAGCGCCCATGGCGCGCAAGATGCCGATCTCGCGCTGCTTTTGCACCACGCTGACCACCAGCACGCTGGAGATGCCCAAGGCGACGATGGCCACCACAAAACCGCGAATGAGGTTGTTGGAGATGGTTTGGTTGGACAGGGCGTTGAGCAGGCCGGCATTGGTCTGCATCCAGCTCTCGACCCGCAGGCCGGTTTGCTCACGCAGCGGGTCGGCGACCGCGTTGGCGCCAAACAGGTCGGCCACGCTCAAATCGATCACGGACACACTGCCCGGCAGGTCAAGCAGCGTCTGCGCCAGCCGCAAGGTGGTAAAGACGCGCCGCCGGTTGAGCTCGCGGCTGCCCATGTCAAACAGGCCGGTGACCGTCAGCACCTGGCTGCGGCTGCCGCTGCTCACCCGCAGCTTGTCACCGAGCTGCAGGCCCAGGTCTTCGGCCAACTCGCGGCCGATCAGGGTGCCGCTGGTACTGAGCTCAAAGCGGCCGGCAATCATGTAGCCATCCATGCGGACCACCTGGCGGTAGTCCTCGGCGCGCACGCCCAAGACGGTGACGCTTTGCACGGCGGCGCCGCGGGTGACGAGGGCCGGCCCGGAGACCACCGGCGAGACGGCCAGCACGCCCGGGGTGGCCGCCGCCAGAGCGGCGACGCGCTCCCATTGATCAACCGCGCGCTGGCGCTGCAGGCGCGGCTGGACCTGCGCCGCCTGCGCTTGCTCGCTGGGCAGGCGCAGCACCTGCTCCTGGGTGGGCTGTATCACCACATGCGCTTGCGAGCCCATCACGCGGTCAATGATGGCGGTTTGCAACTGGGCGATCAGCTGGGTCAGGAACACGGTCACCGCCACCCCAGCGGTCACCCCGGCCAACACCATGCTGCTTTGCAGCCGGCCTTCGCGCAGGAAGCGCAGCGCCAGCATCGCTTCCAAGGGCAGCCAGCGGGCCCAGCGGCTCAGCGCGGGACGGGCGGCGATCATGGGCGGCAGGCCCGGTCAGCTCGGCCCAGAATGACGCCCGTCCATGCGTCGGCGCGGGGCAAGGGCAGGCGGTCCATCAGCGCAGAAATGAAGGCATCGGCCAGCCTGCAGACGGGCCACGCTCTGCCCCCCGGCGAACCCGCTCGCCGGGCAGCACGGCCTGAGTTGGCGCGATGACCCACTGGCCCTCACTCAGGCCCTCAAGGATCTCGGTGCTGCCCACGCCGCGCACTCCCAGACGCACAGCCACCTTCTCGGCCCGACCGGCGCGCCAGACCAGCACCCAGGGCGCGGGCTTTTCGACATCACGCACCGCTGACGAGGGCAAGACCAGGGCGGCCTCGCGCCGCGAACCGATGAGCTCGGCCGAGATGGTCATGTCAGGCTTGAGAAAGGCCGGCGGCTGCGGCAGGCACAGGCGAACCACCAGCGAGCCGCGGTCGGGGTCTATGGCCGGCGCGATCTCGCACACCTGCGCCTCAAAGGGCTGCTCGGGGTAGGCGTCGGCCAGGGCCCGGGCCGGCATGCCCAGGCTGAGCAGGTGCAGATGCCGCTCATCAATGCTGACCTCAATATGCCCGGCGCCCGCCTGCGCCAAAACCAGCAAGACGCGGCCGGGCTGGGCCATGGCCCCGGGTTCGACCTGGCGCAGCAACACACGGGCGGCGACCGGACTGCGTATGCGCATGCGGTCGAGCCGGGCGCGGGCCATGGCCGCGCTGGCCTGCGCCTGGGCCAAGCGCGCACGCGCCAGTGCCGGCTCAACGCCCCGTGCGGTTTGCGCCTGTGCCTGCAGTTGTGCGGCAGCCATGGCGCTGCTGGCAACATCGCGCGCCCGCCGGGCCTCGTCAAGCCGCTGCGGCGAGAAAAATCCCTCGGCCACCAATTCACTGGTGCGACCGAAATCACGCTCGGCGGCCAGCCAGGCGGCGCGCGCTTGCACCAGCACCTGCTCGGCCAAGGGCGCGCTGACGTCCACCTGCTGCTCGACCTTGCCCGCCGCCTCGGTCACCGCCGCCTGCGCCTGCGCCAGTGCCGAACGGGCCTCGCTATCGGTCAGCGCAATCAGTTCCTGCCCGGGTCCGACCTCCTGGCCCTCGCGCACGCTGACCCGCGCTACGGTGCCCGCCAATTCAGCGCCGACCTCGATGCGCGCCGGAGCCTGCAAGCGCCCGGTGGCGACCACCGACTCGACGATGGCCTGCCGCTGCACCGCCGCCATGGGCACTGTAGGCCCGCGCCACCAGCGCAAGAAAAGTAGGAGTACAGCGCTGAGGATCAGCAGGCCCGCCGCCCACGGACCCCAGCGCAGCCAGGCAGGGCGGCGCGGACTCCGGGCGGGCGCAGGGACCGTGCCTGCCGCGCCTGCCGCTGTTGCCGCCGATCCTCCCGACCCTGCTGTAAGCGCCTGTGCCATGCCGCAGAGCATCGCCCGGCAGCATGCCTGGGCGCTGCCGCGGCTGCCGCCTCCGGCTGTCGGAGCCAGCCCTGCGGACATGTAGGCCTGCGCGCGCCGTCTGACCAACGGTTTATAGTGCCGTGAACCCCTTCGCAATATGACCATGCCGATTTGGAAACAAGACATCTCCCTGCAGACGCTGACGGCGGTCAGCGAAAACACGGCCGTCAGCCACCTGGGCATTGAATTTGTCGAGGTGGGCGACGATTTTCTGGTGGCCCGGGTGCCGGTCAACCGCCAGACCTGCCAGCCCTACGGCCTGCTGCACGGCGGCGTTTCAGTGGTGCTGGCCGAAACGCTGGGCTCTATCGGCGCGGCCTTTTGTGTGCCGGAGGGCACCCGGGTGGTGGGACTCGATGTCAACGCCAATCACCTGCGCGGCGTGAGTCAGGGCTGGGTCACCGCCACGGCCAGGCCGGTGCACATCGGACGCAGCACCCAGGTCTGGCACATTGATTTGCGCGACGATCAGGACCGGATGGTCTGCATCGCGCGGCTGACCATGACGGTGCTGCCGCAGACGGCGGCTTGAACCGCCCAAGCTGCCTCGCCCAAGCTGCCTATTGCCTTGCGGGACGGTCTGCTCGACCGCAGCCGCCTCGCCTCAAAACCTTTAGTCGTCTGCGCTGCCTTGCGCCATGCGCTGGCTTTTCCAATAGACGTCGTCGCCGCCGTTCATGCGGTTGAGCACGCGCGCCAGCACAAACAGCAGGTCGCTCAGGCGGTTGAGGTACTGGCGCGGCGCATCACGCAGGGTTTCGGCCTCACCCAAAGCGACCACCGAGCGCTCAGCCCGCCGAGCGACCGTGCGGCACACATGCGCCTGGCTGGCCGCGCGCGTGCCGGCCGGCAAGATGAACTCCTGCAAGCGCGGCAGCTGGCTGTTGTGCATCTCTAGCGCCTGATCCAGGGCCAGCACCGCCTCGTCCTTGAGCAACTCGAAGCCGGGAATGGATAGCTCGCCGCCCAGGTTGAACAGCTGGTGCTGCACCTGCACCAGCAGTTCGCGCACGCCGCCGGGCATGTCCTCGCACAGCAGCAGGCCGATGTGAGAGTTGAGCTCATCGACATCGCCCATGGCATGCACGCGCAGGCTGTCTTTGGACACGCGCGTGTTGTCGCCCAGTCCGGTGGTGCCCTGGTCTCCAGTGCGGGTGGCGATTTGCGTCAGGCGGTTGGACATGAAAGGGTTTCCTCTTGAACGCCGATTATCGAGCCTGGCAGCCAGCGCGACGACTTACACTGAAGTCAGCTCAGCCCCAGAACCGGAGACAAGGACCATGACCGCAGCCCTGCCCAGCCATCTGTTGCCCGCGATCAAGCAGCGCGAGACGCCTGCGGCGTTGATCGAGGCCCTCAAGGCGCTCTTTGGTGATCGCTGTTCGACCGCCCTGGCGGTGCGCGAGCAGCACGGCCGCGACGAGTCCTCCTTCACGGTTCCACCGCCGGCGGCGGTGGTGTTTGCGCACAGCAGCGCCGAGGTCTCGCAGGTGCTCAGCCTCTGCCATGAACACTCGGTACCGGTCATCCCCTATGGCGCCGGCTCCTCACTCGAAGGCCACCTGCTGGCGGTGCAAGGCGGCATCAGCCTGGATGTCAGCCGCATGAACCAGGTGCTCTCGCTCAATGCCGACGACCTGACGGTGACGGTCCAGCCAGGCGTCAGCCGTAAGCAGCTCAATGAAGAGATCAAGCACAGCGGCCTGTTTTTTCCGATCGATCCTGGCGCCGACGCCAGCATCGGCGGCATGTGCGCCACCCGCGCCAGCGGAACCAATGCGGTGCGCTACGGCACCATGCGCGAGAACGTGCTGGCGCTCGAGGTGGTGACGGCCAGCGGCCAGGTTCTGCGCACCGGCACCCGGGCGCGCAAATCGAGCGCCGGCTACGACCTGACCCGTCTGATGGTAGGCAGCGAAGGCACGCTGGGTGTGATCACTGAGGTGACCTTGCGGGTCTACCCGCTGCCGGAGGCGATTTCAGCGGCCGTTTGCTCCTTCCCCAGCATCGAGGCGGCGGTGCGCAGCACCATCGAGATCATCCAGATGGGCATACCGATCGCGCGGGTGGAATTCATCGACGCGGCCACCGTGACCATGTTCAACCAGCACTCCAAGCTGACGCTGCGCGAGGAGCCCATGCTGCTGATGGAGTTTCATGGCTCGCCGGCTGGCGTCCAGGAGCAGGCCGAGCTGGTGCAGGAGATCGCCCTGGGGCGCGGTGGTCAGGCCTTTGAATGGGCGGCCTCGCCCGAGGAGCGCACCCGGCTGTGGACGGCCCGGCACAACGCCTACTTTGCAGCGATTCAGTCGCGCCCCGGCTGCCGGGCTATTTCGACCGATGTGTGTGTACCGATCTCCCGCCTGGCTGACTGTTTGCTCGAATCGGCCCAGGAGGCGCAGGCCAGCGGCCTGCCCTATTTGCTGCTCGGCCATGTGGGCGACGGCAACTTCCACTTCGGTTACCTGATCGATCCCGACAGCGCCGATGAGCGCGCGACGGCCGAGCAACTCAACGAGAAATTGGTGCGCCGCGCACTCAGCATGGACGGCACCTGCAGCGGCGAACATGGGGTGGGCATGCACAAAATCGGCTTTTTGCAAAGCGAGGCAGGCGACGCCGCGATCGACATGATGCGCGCGATCAAACGCACCCTGGACCCCAGAAACATTCTCAACCCGGGCAAGATCTTTACGCTCTGAGGATCAACTCAGCCTGAGAGCGATCACGGCCCGCAAGCCGTTTTGTCGGCATCGGATTTCACACGATGGGTGGTAACATGTTATCCAACATGTCTTCCGAATTCTGGAGATCCCTATGACAAGCTCTGCGTCAGCCGCCGCAAAAATGGCGCGTGCGCGCGCCAGAATGCGCGCAGCCGGCCTGCGCCCTGTGCAGTTTTGGGTGCCAGACACCCGTCTGGAGAACTTTGCAAGTGATGTTCGGGCGCAGTGCTTGGCCCTCAATGGCGACGACGCCGAGGCCGAGGTACTGAGGTTTGCCGAGGAGGCCGCCGCTCAGACGCAGGGTTGGACTTGACGGTGCGCGGTGATTTGGTGGCCGTTTCCCTGCCGGGGGACTACGGCAAACCTCAGCCCGCACTGGTCATCCAATCAGACCTGCTGGCCGAGCTGGGCGGCGTGGTGCTGTGCCCGGTCACCAGCGATCTGCGCACGGCGGCTTTTCGGGTGACGGTCGAGCCTAGCCCCGGCAATGGTCTGCGTGCCTTGTCGCAGGTGATGGTGGACAAGCTGTCGACGCTTCCCCGCACAAAACTGAGCGCACCCTTCGGGCGGCTTGAAGATGAGCGGATGAAAGCGGTGGACAGAGCCCTGCTACTGGTCATCGGCTTGATTTAGCCGAGGGACGCATTTGAATCGCCCAAATCATCAGCCAAAGCCATGATAGACACGGACCCGTTCGCTTCGCCGCAGACAGCTGGTGAGCAGCTGGCCACGCAGCAGCGCCAGACCGAACGGCAGCGTATTGCGGCCCTGCAAGCCCAGCTACAGGCTTGCGGCAGGGCTTTCAGGGGGCCACCGGCTGAGCCGACCACCTGCTGTGGACGGGGCTGCAACGGCTGCGTGTGGGAGGGCTATGAAGCGGCCCTGCAGTGGTGGTTTGAGGAGGCGCAGGCCTTCGCAGCCCAGTTGCCACCGGCTTGAAGCAGCCGGTCTACGCCCCCCGCTTCAAGCTCAGGCCTCGCCCCAGACTTCCTGGGCCGTCTCGATCACCAGACGCAGCTTGTCGCGCTGGGCTTGCACGGCAATGTTATTGCCGTGTACGGTGCTGGAAAAGCCGCACTGCGGCGACAGTGCCAGCTGCTCGAGCGGGGCGTATTTGGCGGCTTCGTCAATGCGGCGCTTGAGCGCGTCCTTGCTTTCCATATCGCCAAACTTGGTGGTCACCAGGCCCAGCACCACGGTCTTGCCCTTGGGCAGGAAGCGCAGGGGGCGGAAGTCGCCGCTGCGATCGTCGTCGTACTCCAAAAAGTAAGCGTCGATGTCCATCTCTGCCAGTAAGGCCTCGGCCACCGGCTCGTAGTTGCCAGCAGCAGCGTGGGTGCTCTTGAAGTTGCCGCGGCACAGGTGCATGGCCAAGGTCATGCCGGCAGGCTTTTGCGCCACCACCTTGTTGACGAACTGCGCATAGCGGTGTGGCAGCTCATTGGGGTCGTCGCCACGCTGGCGGGCGGCCTCGCGCATCTTCTCGTCGCACAGGTAGGCCAGGTTGGTGTCGTCCATCTGGACGTAGGTGCAGCCGGCAGCAGCCAGAGCGCGCAGCTCGTCGCCGTAGGCCTTGGCCACGTCGTCGTAGAAGACCGGATCGAGCTCCGGGTAGGCCTGGCGGCTGATACCGGCGCGGCCACCCCTAAAGTGCAGCATGGTGGGCGAGGGAATGGTCACCTTGGGCGTGCAGTCCGCGGCCACCTGGCTCTTGAGGTACTGGAAATCGGCCAGCTGGATGTTCTTGGTGTGGGTGACCTTGTCGGTGACGCGGATCACCGGCGGGGCCAGGTGGGTGGTGCCGTCGGGCTGCAGCACCGACAGCGGAATGTCGGTGACCACGCCGCCGAGCTGCTCGAGGAAGTCGATGTGGAAATAGGTGCGGCGGAACTCTCCGTCGGTAATCGCCTTCAGGCCCACGTCCTGCTGGAACTTGACGATCTCGGCAATCGCCTTGTCTTCAACCGCGCGCAGCTGCTCGGCCGTGATCTGGCCTTTGGCCTTTTGTTCGCGGGCCTCCAGCAGGTAAGCGGGGCGCAAAAAGCTGCCGACATGGTCGTAACGGGCGGGGAGTTGGGCGGTCATGGAAGGGTCTCCGAATTTTGAAGTGGGGCGATGGTAGCGCAGCTCGACAGCGCTAGCTTGTGATCCGACTCAGGCCGCCAGGGCCTGGGCTGGGCCGCTGGGCTGCTCCTGGGCCAGCAGCCGGTCAATGATGCGACGCGCCTGCACGCCACCGGCGTCAATGTTGAGCTTGAGCAGCTTGCGGTTGCGGTAGAGCGTCAGGTTGCGCTGCTGGGCCTCCAGCACCGCGGTGTCCTCGGCGAAGACCTTGCCCTGCCCTTGCCGGATCTGCTCGGTCAGGGCGCTGTCGCCGACCCTGAAGTTGCGCGCCATGCCCCAGAAATACCAGATGGAGGTTTCGGTCTCGGGGGTAATAAAGTCGACCACGATGCTTGCGGCCTTGTGCTCGGGCGCGGCCTGATGGCCACCGCGGCCGGCCAGGGCCACGCCCACTTCAATCATCACATGGCTGGGTGGGCTGAAATGGCAGATCTGCCAGCGATCGACCGGTTGGTCGGCCGGCAGCCCGTTGGCGCGCAGGTTGTCGGCCCAAAAGGGCGGTGCGATCACCTTGTTCATAAAGCGGCTGGTGATCACCTCATCACCCACGCTGCGGGTGCTCACCGGCGCCTCGTCAATCTCCTTTTGTCCGATGCTGCCGGCATGGACATAGGTTTCATGGGTCAGGTCCATGAGGTTGTCGATCATCAGGCGGTAGTCGCAAGCCACATGGTAGAGCCCGCCGCCATATGCCCAATCGGGGCTGTCGGCCCACTCCAGCTTAGGAATCAGAGCCGGCTCGGCCTGCTCGGTCTGGCCCGGCCAGACCCAAATGAAGCCATGGCGTTCGACCACCGGGTAGGCCCGGATGGCCGGGAAAGCGCCCACCCGCTGGCCGGGCATGGATTCGGTGCGCCCGTCGCAACCCATGACCAGACCGTGATAGCCGCAGACCAGCTTGCCCTCACAGACCCGGCCCAGAGACAGCGCGGCACCACGGTGAGGGCAAAAATCCTCCAGGGCCGCAACCTGACCATCACCCGTCCGATAAAACACCATGGATTCCCCGCAGACCATGCGGCCCAGGGGCTTGCCGTCGATTTCGTCCGGGGTACAGGCAACGTACCAAGCGTTTTTGGGATACAAGCAGGGCTCCAAAGCAAGGAAGGGACAAGCAAACTATAGCGTGATGGATACTCAATGTATACATTAAAGGCTGTTTGCTCTATTAAATCCCTGGTTTTTTCATTAAATTGCCGAGTTCAGCGATTTACATCTGGTACATTGGATACATGGAGAATTCAGCAGCCCGCCCCATCAAGGCATTGACCGATCCCGAACCTTCCGGCTCGCAGGCGGTCAAGGCACTGCTGGCCCTGCGCGAAA
>JBILDR010000196.1:0-6439 GCA_044352515.1 Polaromonas sp. | reverse complement strand
GCGCCTGGACCACAACCGCGCGCTCAGCCAGATTGCCGCCAAGACCGGCAAGGCCGTGGCCGACATTCAAAAGCTGTGCGTCTGGGGCAACCACTCGCCTACCATGTACGCCGATTACCGCTTTGCCACCATCGGCGGGCAGTCGGTCAAGGACATGATCAATGACCAGGACTGGAACGCCAACGTCTTCCTGCCCACCGTGGGCAAGCGCGGCGCAGCCATCATCGAAGCGCGTGGTCTGTCGTCGGCAGCCTCGGCGGCCAATGCAGCCATCGACCACATGCGTGATTGGGCCTTGGGCACCAACGGCGCCTGGGTCACCATGGGCGTTCCTTCGCAAGGCCTGTACGGCATTCCCAAGGAGGTGATGTTCGGCTTTCCGGTCACCTGCCAAAACGGGGAGTACCAGGTGGTCGAGGGCTTGCCGATTGACGCCTTCAGCCAGACCTGCATCGACAAGACGCTCAAAGAGCTGACCGACGAGCAGGCCGGTGTGGCCCATCTGCTTTGAGCCTGGCGCACAGCACTTGAAGCCCATACCGTTCCAACGCAGCGGCCCGCTGGCATGACGCACCCGCGCGAGGTTTTGCTCGATGCCCAGGCCGCGGCCGGCGTACTGCCGGTTTGCGACCATTACAGCGGCGTCGAGGTACGCATGCGCAAGAGCCTGCAACTGCAGGCCGAGATGGCCCAGGAGTTTGGCGCTTGCGTGTTCGACGTCACGCTGGACTGCGAAGACGGCGCTCCCGTCGGCGGCGAGGCCGAGCATGCGGCCCTGGTGGCAGAACTCGCCTTGGGCAGTCACGCCGGGGCGCGGGTGGCCGCTCGCATACACCCGGTCGATCACCGCAGCTTTGCCGAAGACCTGCGCATCATCGCAGGGGGCGCTGGCCATCGGCTGAGCCATCTGATGATCCCGAAGGTCGAGTCGCTGGCCGATGTGCAGGCGGTCGATCAGGCGCTCAACGCTTTGGGCGGTGCCGCTGCCAAGCTGCCGATTCATGTGCTGCTGGAGTCGGCGCGGGCGGTGCACCATGCGTATGACATTGCCTCGCACCCGCGCCTGCAGTCCATCAGCTTCGGCCTGATGGACTTTGTCTCCAGCCACAACGGCGCCATCGGCTCCAAGGCCATGGGCTCGAGCGGGCAATTCACCCACCCGCTGGTGCTGCGCGCCAAGCTGGAAATTGCCAGCGCCTGCCATGCCCACGGCAAGGTGCCTTCGCACTGCGTGGTGACCGAGTTCAACGACGGCGCTGCCATGCAGCGCGCGGCTGAGCGGGCTGCGCAGGAGCTGGGTTACACCCGGATGTGGAGCATCCACCCGAACCAGATCCGTCCCATTCTGGCGGCCTTTGCGCCGCAGGCGGCCGAGCTTGAGGCGGCTACGGTCATCATTGCGGCCGCGCAGGCCGCCGACTGGGCGCCCATCAGCCACCAGGGTGTGCTGCACGACCGGGCCAGTTACCGCTATTACTGGCAGTTGCTGGAGCGCGGCCACCGCACGGGCGCCCAATTACCGCAGGCCGCTCGCATTTGGTTTGAGTGAGCGCAGTCTTTTATAAGCAAGCAGGGCATTTAGACTTTTTTCAGGAGAAGATCATGAGCGATTTTTTGCAGACCTACCGTGAGCATGTGGCAGAGCGCGCCGCCTTGGGCATTCCCCCGCTGCCTCTGTCGGCCAAGCAGGTGGCCGACGTCATTGAGCTGCTCAAGAGCCCACCCGCAGGCGAGGGCGAGTTCCTCATGGACCTCATCACCCACCGCGTGCCCCCGGGCGTGGACGATGCTGCCAAGGTCAAGGCCAGTTTCCTGGCTGCGGTGGCCCATGGCGACATTGCGGTGGGCCTGGTCTCCAAGGCCAAGGCCACTGAGCTCTTGGGCACCATGGTGGGTGGCTACAACGTGCATCCGCTGATTGAGCTGCTCGACGACGCTGAGGTGGCCCAGGTTGCCGGCGCTGCGCTCAAGAAGACGCTCTTGATGTTCGACTACTTCAATGACGTGGCCGACAAAGCCAAGGCCGGCAACGCTGTGGCCAAAGACGTGATGCAAAGCTGGGCCAATGCCGAATGGTTCACCAGCCGCCCTGAGGTCGACAAGAAGATCACCGTCACCGTCTTCAAGGTGCCTGGTGAGACCAACACCGACGACCTCTCGCCAGCGCCCGACGCCACCACGCGCCCGGACATTCCCATGCACTACCTGGCGATGCTCAAGAACACCCGCCCGGATGCAGCCTTCAAGCCCGAGGAAGACGGCAAGCGCGGCCCCATGCAGTTCATCGAGGACCTCAAGAAAAAAGGGCACTTGGTCGCCTATGTGGGCGACGTGGTCGGCACGGGTTCAAGCCGCAAGTCGGCCACCAACTCGGTGATCTGGGCCACAGGCCAAGACATTCCCTTTGTGCCCAACAAGCGCTTTGGTGGCGTGACCCTGGGCGGCAAGATCGCCCCCATCTTCTTCAACACCCAGGAAGACTCCGGCTCGCTGCCCATTGAAGTGGATGTGTCCAAGCTGGAGATGGGCGACGTCATCGACGTGCTGCCCTACGAGGGAAAGCTGGTCAAGAACGGCCAGACCGTGGCCGAGTTCAAGCTCAAGAGCGATGTGCTGTTTGACGAAGTGCGCGCGGGCGGGCGCATCAACCTCATCATCGGCCGCTCACTGACGGCCAAGGCCCGCGACTTCCTGGGCCTGCCCGCCTCCACCCTGTTCCGTCTGCCCAGCGAGCCCGCTGCCACCAAGGCCGGCTTCACCCTGGCGCAAAAAATGGTGGGCCGCGCTGTGGGCCTGCCTGAAGGGCAGGGCGTGCGCCCCGGTACCTACTGCGAGCCGCGCATGACCACCGTGGGCTCGCAAGACACCACCGGCCCCATGACCCGCGACGAGCTCAAAGACCTGGCCTGCCTGGGCTTTAGCGCCGACATGGTGATGCAGTCCTTCTGCCACACCGCCGCCTACCCCAAGCCGGTCGATGTGAAGACCCACCGCGAACTGCCCAAGTTCATCAGCAGCCGCGGCGGCGTGTCCCTGCGCCCGGGCGACGGCGTGATCCACTCCTGGCTCAACCGCCTGCTGCTGCCTGACACTGTGGGCACTGGCGGCGACTCGCACACCCGCTTTCCCATCGGCATTTCCTTTCCGGCAGGGTCGGGTCTGGTCGCCTTTGGTGCGGCCACCGGCGTGATGCCGCTGGACATGCCCGAGTCGGTGCTGGTGCGCTTCATGGGCCAGATGCAGCCGGGCGTGACCCTGCGCGATTTGGTGCATGCCATTCCGCTGTACGCCATCAAGGCTGGGCTTTTGACCGTGGCCAAGGCCGGCAAGAAGAACGTTTTCTCGGGCCGCATCCTGGAGATCGAAGGCCTGCCCGACCTCAAGGTCGAGCAAGCGTTTGAGCTGTCCGACGCCTCGGCCGAGCGCTCGGCGGCTGGCTGCACCATCAAGCTCAACAAAGAGCCGGTGCAGGAGTACCTGAAGTCCAACGTCGTGCTCATGAAGAACATGATTGCCGACGGCTATGCCGACGCCAAGACCCTGGCCCGCCGCATCGAAAAAGTCGAGGCCTGGCTGGCCAAGCCCGAGTTGCTCGAGGCCGACAAAGACGCCGAGTACGCCGCGGTCATCGAGATTGATCTCGCCGACATCAAAGAGCCCATCGTCTGCTGCCCCAACGATCCGGACGATGCCAAGTTCTTGAGCGAAGTCGCCGGCACCAAGATCGACGAGGCCTTCATCGGCTCTTGCATGACCAACATCGGCCACTTCCGCGCTGCGGCCAAGGTGCTGGGCACCCAACGCGACATCCCGGTCAAGCTCTGGGTCGCCCCGCCCACCAAGATGGACGAGAGCGAACTCATCAAAGAAGGCCACTACGCCACCTTCGGCTCGGCCGGTGCCCGCACGGAAATGCCCGGCTGCTCGCTGTGCATGGGCAACCAAGCCCAGGTTCGCGAAGGCGCGACCGTGGTCTCTACCAGCACCCGCAACTTCCCCAACCGCCTGGGCAAGAACACCAATGTGTTCCTGGTCAGCGCTGAATTGGCTGCAGTGTGCTCTAAGCTCGGCCGCATCCCGACCGTGGCCGAGTACATGGAGGCTGTGGGCGTGCTGAGCAAAGACTCGGCCAACATCTACAAGTACATGAACTTCGACCAGATCGAGGAGTACGTGGAGAACGCGAAGGAAACCACCGCCTGAGTGGTGATCCCTGCCTGACACAAGAAACGGCCCCTCGGGGCCGTTTTCCTTGGATTGAGCAAGCACGATGGCGGCAGGCGCAGGCGCCAGTGCGTGCCCTGCGTGCACGGTGCGTCTGCAATGGGCCATTGTTTTAAAAAAATCCTGGATGTCCTCAACTGACCCTGACCCCAATTCCTTACCGTTCGAAAGTAGGATTTTCCGGCTCCTGAAAGTGCTCGGGCGGCCACCGTATGAGGCCTAACCCCTCGCTCGGCACGGACACGCTGCAGAATGATTCCGCTGTGCGGCGTATGCTGCGTGCCGGGCAGCTTTGACGTTGTGCGGTTTCGGCCGTCCGTAGACTCGGGCCGGACTGGGTACCTGCTATCCTTCAATCATGAAAGTCAGCGAAGTCCTCCGATTGCTTCAGCGCGAAGGTTGGAATTTGGTTGCGACAAGAGGGAGTCATCGGCAATTCAAGCACGCGAGCAGGCCTGGTCGCGTCACTGTTCCCGGAAGACCCAGCGACGATTTAGCGCCGGGTACTTTGAACAGCATATTCAAACAGGCTGGACTCAGGTGAGGTGCTATGCGCTATGCAATCGTTATTGAAAAAGCAGAAGGAAATTACTCGGCATATGCGCCTGATTTGCCCGGGTGCGTCGCTACCGGGGCAACCATTGCAGAAGTCGAGTTCGAAATGCGTGAGGCGATAACCTTTCACCTTGAAGGGTTGCGCGCGGACGGCTTGCCAGTGCCTGTAGGTGCAAGCCAAGTTGAGTACGTTGAAGTCACCGCATAGCGGGCCATTCCATCGGACGGCTGCGCCGCTCGGTGAGTTCTGGCGTTAGGCCTCACAACCCACTTCACCTACTTGCCTCCGTCCTGAAGCCCAATGTGGACCGCCCCGCCAGCGGTGCACGCGATTTGCCCAGGTGAGCAGTAGACTCCCCGGGCATGGGGTTAAACCAGCCCGGCACACAATGCCCACGCGAAGGCAGCGGCGTACCGCGGCCGACAGACGCTTTTGACCACTGTTGTGGGCCGTTTAACGGGGAATGACCATGAACCACCGATTGCTGATGCTGTTGTGCGCAGGCTTATTGGCTTGGCCTTTGGCTTGGGCTCAAACCGAGCAAGCCCTGGCAGCGCCCATCGTCCAGCGCATCATGCAATCGGTGGTGGGTGTGCAAACCCGCAGCGACGACCAAGCCAACACCGCACGCACCTTGGGTCGACAGCGGCAAGGCTCCGGTGTGGTGATTGCGTCGGACACGGTGCTGACTATTGGCTACTTGCTGCTGGAGGCCGAAACGGTGGACCTGATCGACCACCAAGGCCGCAGGGTTCCGGGCCAAGTGCGGGCGGTGGACAACGTCAGCGGTTTGGGACTGATTCGGGCCTTGGTGCCCCTGCGCCTGGAGGCCGTGCCTTTGGGCGACTCTGACACCCTGCCCACCCCCGGCAAGCTCTGGACACTGGGTCAAAGAGAATCGGAGTTGACCGTGCTGGAGCTGGTGTCGCGCCAACCCTTTGCGGCGGGTTGGGAATACCTGTTGGAAGCGCCCTTGATGACCTTGCCCGCGGTGAACAACTGGAGTGGTGCCGGTCTGTTTGACCAGCGTGGGCAATTGGTGGGCATCGGTTCTTTGTTGGTGCCCGACGTGTTCGGTGACCAACGGCCCTTGCCGGGCAACCTGTATGTGCCCGTGAACTTGCTCAAAGACCCTCTGCCCGAATTGCTGCGCACCGGCCAACGTCCCGGCCCTGCCCCCTCTTGGCTGGGCATCAGCAGCCGAGCCCTGCCGGGCGGTGGTTTGGGTGTGATGCGGGTCGCGCCCGACAGCCCTGCGGCCCAAAGCGGCATCATGGCGGGCGACACCTTGCTGGCCCTGCAGGGCCAAGACCTGGTCAGTCTGGCCGACTTTTACCGGCGTTTGTCGGCACTGGGGCCTGCGGGCAGCCCCCTGACCCTGAGCGTTCGCCGGCAGGGCCAGGTCCGGCAAATTGAAGTCATCTCTGGCGACCGCAACCGCTCTTTCAGGCGGCCCAGTGGCATTTGAAACCGTCCCGCCTGAGGGGCTGGGCGCCGCCGACACCTCTCAGATCATCGCCATGGCTTGGGACGACAGCACCTCGTTTGAGGCGATTGCGCTGAACTACGGTTTGGACGAAGCCCAAGTGATCGCCCTGATGCGGCAACACCTGAAAGCGCGCTCGTTCCAAGTGTGGCGCATGCGGGTGCGCGGCAACA
>JBILDR010000195.1:0-6447 GCA_044352515.1 Polaromonas sp. | reverse complement strand
TGCGCAGGAATCTTGGGCAGCGCCGCCGACCGCGCGGCAATGGCTGCATTCTTCAACTTCGTCTTGCTCGGCATACATGCTCCTTTTTGACATGTTATGCCTCACACACAAAATTCAGGACAGGCTCGCGCTTTCAGGCCCTGCCCTTTATCTCGCCTGACAGGCAGGACCACATCGCAGCCGCCGAGCTGCGCAATGTCTGCCGGCGCGCTGGGGTCAAGATCGGCACCATCGATGCCCTGATCATCCAGTTGTGTGGGCGACACGACTTGACCTTGCTGTCGACCCACCAGGACTTTGTTCATGCAGCCCGGCATGTGCCGGTCAAACTTTGGCGCCCATAGGATCTGTCGGCCCAGCCTGGACAAGGCCTCTTCCCAATCGGCGGCCATTGGCCTTGGGGTAGGGTGATGGTGCGCAGGTGAGTGGGTAATCCTTCCCTTTTGAATGCGGCGCAGAAGTTGGAGCGTTGCGCAGCCATGGCGGAGCCACCACGCTCAAAGTAAGTCGAGCAACTCGTTGTCGGCAGCAGCCGGGACGCGTTTGTCCGCGTGAGGGTCAAACCTGCGCAGTCTGCGAAGGGCCTTGGGCTGCCATTTGTTGAGGCAGCGCGAGCCACACCCACACCGCCTAGAAAAACACCCCATCCGAGCTGTATCAAGGCCTCAAGACCGCCGCGCAAGCTCACCGACGCTGAGCCGGCTGAACAAAGTCGGCCAAAGCCATCGTCACCCGCTCGATCACCTCGGCCCAGCTCTCCTGCTCGCCCTGGCGGAACAAGCGCAGGCTTGGGTACCATGGTGTGTCCTCGCGTTTGAGGAGCCAGCGCCAATCGGTCCTCTCGCTGGGCAGCAGGACCCAGCAGGGAACACCCAGCGCGCCGGCCAGGTGGACGGCGGCGGTGTCTACGCCGATGAGCAGGTCCAGCTGCGAGACGATGGCGGCGCTGTCGGCAAAGTCCTTGATCTGGGTGCCCAGGTGTACCAGGGGCTGGCCTGCCGGCGGGGCTAAGGCTTGGTCTTCCGCCTGGCCCTTCTGCAGGCTCACAAAGGTCGTCTGAGGCACAGACCACAAGGGCGCGAGCGCCGACAAGTGAGGCAGCGAGCGGTGGTGGTCGTTGCGGTGCCCGGCCGAGCCCTTCCACACCAGGCCTATGCGCCGGTGGGCTGTCGGCAGCCAGGGGCGCCAGGCCCGCACCCGTTCAGGGTCGGGGTGCAGGTAGGGCGTGGCTGCAGGAATATTGGCCAGCGAGTCGGTGCCCAAGTACAGGGGCAGGCTCATGATGAACACCCAGCAGTCGTGTTCTGGAAGTTCCGCCAGCGTGGATACCGTACGCACGCTCACCCGATCGGATTCAAATTGCTTGAA
This sequence comes from Polaromonas sp., assembly GCA_044352515.1. Taxonomy (GTDB): domain Bacteria; phylum Pseudomonadota; class Gammaproteobacteria; order Burkholderiales; family Burkholderiaceae_C; genus Polaromonas. The sequence goes on along the minus strand of JBILDR010000195.1, from coordinate 5,079 downwards.
CAAGGGGCGCAAGGGCTCGGGGCACAGCAAGGTGATATGTGCCGGGCCCTTGGCCAGCAGCAAAGGCAGGTAGCGCACAAACTGAATTTGGTCGCCTCCGCCTTGCTCTTGCAGTAGCAAAATGCGCCGGCCTTCCAGGCTTTCGCCGCGCCAGGCGGGGTAATTGAGATCGGGCGGGTGGGTGACCCTGGGGTGGTCGCGCGGCCAGTCGGGTCCGTGGCGGGATTCATGCAGAGCCCAGGCCTCGCCGTAGCGGCCCAGCCTCAGCAGAAGCAATGAAAGATTCCAGGCCATCAAGGCGTCGCTGCGCGGTGAAGAAACCAGGGCCAGCCCTAGGTGTTGCTCCGCCTCCTCAAACCGTTGGAGCCTGGCTAACAGGTTGCCCAGGTTGTAATGGGCTGTGGCCGAGTCGTCGAGCGCCAAGGCGCGCATGAAGGCCGCCTCGGCCTCTTCAAAACGGGATTGCGCTTGCCAGGCATTGCCCAGGTTGATGTACGCGCTGGCAGAGTCAGGCCGCGCCCGAACCAGCGCCAGCAGCAGCTGCTTGGCCTCCTCGACACGGCCGACGGTCACAAGCAAGCCCCCCAAATTGCCAGAGGCCTCTTCAAAGTCGGGGCGCAGGGCCAGGGCGCGTTGGTAGCTGGCCAGCGCCTGCTCATGGCGCTGAAGATGCTGCAGCACCACGGCATGGTTGTAGGCCAGCAAGGGATCTTGAGGTGCCAACTTCACGGCCAGGGCGTAGCTCTTTTCGGCCGCGTCATACCGGCCTTGCTCTTGCCACAGCAGGCCCAGTTCGGCACTGGCCTGTGGGTGCTCAGGCTGCAATTGCAGGGCTTGCAAGTAGGCCGCCTGCGCGGCCTCGGGCCGGCCGAGTTGTTTGAGCAAATCCGCCATCGAGTAATGCACATGCGCGCTTTGAGGCTGCAAGGCCAGCGCCTGCAAATAGGCTTGGAGCGCTTGCAAGGGTTTGTTTTGCAGGCGGAGCACCTGGGCCAGTTGGCACCAAGCGTCGAAGTGCTTGGGCGCTAGGGCGGTCAGGCGCAGAAAAAATTGCTCGGCCTGGCCCCAGTTCTTGAGCAGGCGCGCGCAACTGCCCGCACACATGAGCCAGGCCAGATGATGGGGCTGCTTTTCCAAGGCAGCATGGATGCGCATCATGGCCCCCGCCAGGCCGCCATTGGCCATTTGCGCCAGCACGGCGTCCAGGGATTCGGGTCGGATGTCGGCAACAGCAGACGCAGCGCTTTGTGTCATGGCTGTAAAGATTAATGCGAATCCTTCCGCCTAATAGTTAAAGATGGTTGCAAGGTCTGGAAATTCAGGCGAGCCCCGCAGGAGCGCCGCCGTGGCCGGCACCGCTGGCAAGCGCCAGGGGTGCGGCTGCTGGCGCGGTCCTCATTCGATGGCAAGCTCAGTGCATGGCCCGGGCTATTCACAGGCCTATGTCTGGGTATGGCTAGAGGGGGCCACGCAAGCCGTGGTGGCGGGTTTGCTCTCCAAGCAGGGCCAGCAACTGGTGTTTAACTATGGCCGCAGCTACCTGGCCCGCCCGGATGCCATCGCCTTGTACGAGCCAGAGCTTCCCCTGCGCGCGGAGGCCATTGCACTGAACCCTGGCTTGAGCATGCCCAGCTGCATTCGTGATGCTTCGCCCGATGCGTGGGGTCGCCGCGTCCTGACCAATCGCAAGCTGGGCGCCCCAGCGGCAGCCGGTGACGGTGCAGAACTCGACGAATTGACCTACCTGCTCGAATCGGGATCAGACAGGATCGGCGCACTTGATTTTCAGTTGTCCCCCACGCAATACCAGCCAAGGCAGGCGCAGCAAGCCACGCTGGACCAGCTGTCTAGTGCTGCATACGATAAGCTGGCCGAAATCATCCGCCATCGCCTCAAGGGTGCGAAGGCCACCCTGCGCGAGCTGTTCGGCCGTCTGGTCTTCAATGTCCTGTGTGGCAACACCGATGATCACGCCCGCAACCATGCCGCCTTTTGGAATGGGCGCCAGCTAGAGTTAACGCCCGCCTACGACATTTGTCCGCAAGCACGTTCGGGTCAGCAGGCCTCGCAGGCCATGCTCATACGCGCAAGAGAGCGCAGCAGCCAACTCGCCATTTGTATTGCCGCAGCCCCGGCCTTCTTGCTGGGGCAGGAGCAGGCCGTAGCCATCGTCAACCATCAGGTGAGTGTCATTGAAAACCAATGGCAGGCGGTCTGTGATGAAGCCAATCTCAGCGCAGTGGATCGGGCCCTGCTTTGGCGTCGCCAGTTTCTGAACCCGTTCGCCTTTTTTGATGCGCCACGCCGGTCGATGATTCGATCGCATGCCCCTGGTCCGACGCTGGTTCTTCCAAGCGATAGCCCAGCCCCCGCACGGTCTGAATCAGGGCCACGCTCTGGTTCTCGTCGATCTTGCTGCGCAGGCGGCGGATGTACACGTCCACCACGTTGGTCAGCGGGTCTTCGCTGTGGCCCCACACACTGGACAGGATGCGCTCGCGGCTGAACATCCGGCCGGGCGCTGCCATCAGCAATTCCAGAAGGGCCAGCTCGCGTGCGGTGAGGTTCAGGGGCACGCCGGCCCGGCTGGCGCGCATGCGCACGCGGTCGAGTTGGAGGTCGGCCAATTGAAGAATCGGCTTTCGGCTGGGTAGCAGGTTCTGGGAGCGGCGCGCCAGCGCTTCGAGCCTGGCCAGCAGTTCTTCAAACTCAAAGGGCTTGCACAGGTAGTCGTCGGCCCCCATGCGCAGGCCGGCGACCCGCTCGTCCAGTGTGCCTAGGGCGGTGAGCATCAAGATGGGTAGCTTGACGCCTTGCGCCCGCAGGCTCTCGCAAATCTGAATGCCGCTCATGCCCGGCAGCATGACATCGAGCACCACCACCGTCGGCGTGGGCGCGCTCGTCTGCTGCGATTGGCGCGAAGCACTTAAGGCCAGTAACAGCCCCTCATTGCCATGGGCTGTATGCTGGACGTGGTAGCCCTCGGCGCGCAGGCCGCGCTGTAAAAAGTCCGCAATGCGCGGGTCGTCTTCCACCAGAACAATGTTCATGACAGCTCGCCTTGTGATGGCAGCAAGGGCAGGCGCAAGACCGCCCTTGTGCCGTGGGTTTGGCCAGGGTGAGCAGGGCTGCTCAGCCTCAGGGTGCCGCCGTGTGCCTGGGCCAGCGCCTTTGCAATCGGCAGACCCAGGCCACTGCCGGCAGCGCGGTGGCGACGCGCGTGCGCACCCCGAAAGTGGCGCTCAAAGACAAAGGGAAGGTCTTGCGGCGCAATGCCTATGCCCTCATCAACGATGTGCAGTTCCAGGGCGCGACCTTCTTCGCAGGCCCGTAGCTCTACCTGGACCGCACCTTGCGGCTGCGAATAGCACACCGCGTTGTTCAGGAGCAGCAGCACCAGTTGGCACAGCCGCTGCGCATCGCCCAGCACCCACCCTGTTGAAGCGGGCGGGGGCGCGCACGCGATGTGCACCTGCGTCAGCCTGGCCAGGGCGCGGGCCTGGGTGAGCGCGTCCATCAAAGGCAGGCTCAGGTCTACAGGTTTGCGAACCAGGCTGAGCGTGTCCATGTCGCTGCGGGCCATGGCCAGCAGGTCATCGATCACGGCACTCAGTTGGCCGGAGGTGTCAACGATGCGTCGCAAGGCTTCGCGGTACTCGGCCACCGGGCGGTCTGGCCCGCGCAGGGTGATCTCGGCCTCGCCACGTAAGACCGTGGTGGGTGTGCGCAGTTCATGGCTGATATCGGCCAGCAATTGGCGGCGTCGCACATCGGTCTGGTGCAGTGACTCATTGGCCTCGTGCAGGTCTCGGGTGCGTTCGCGCACCTGGGCCTCCAGCTGGTGGCGCTGCTCGCTTTCGCGCTGCCGGTGTTGCTCGAGTTCGTCGGCCATGGCATTCATGCTGCGCGCCACGTCGGAAAACTCGTCGGGGCCACCGAGCGAAATGCGGTGGTCCAGTTGACCCTGGCGCAGCGCCTGGGCACCTTTGAACAGCGCGTCCAGCGGGCGGCGCAGTGCACGCCCGAAGTACACCGTCGCGCCGAGCGCCACCATGGCCAGCAACACAGCCATGCCTATCCATAGCCAGCGCATACGGGCCAGGGCCTGGTCAGCCGCGCTGCGCTCACGCTGCACCACGGCCGTTTCGCGCGCGATATTCAGGGCAATGAGTTGGCGCAGGTCCTGCCCTTGGGACACCTCGAACGCGTCGGCCAGCCGGTCCCAGGCTTGGCGGGCCGAGGCATCGGCCGGCAAGGCGGCCATGTCTCGGATGCTGTGGCTGATGTCTCGCACATGCTGGTCCAAAATGCGCAAGGCTTCGGGCCGCGCCCGATGTTCCTCGCCACCGTCTGCGCCGGGACCGACTCGGGCCGCCGCCTGCGTCAGGCGATGGAGGTCGGCCAGGGTGCTGTGCAAATTCTTCAGCAGCAGATCCCGTTCGGCCGGGTCGCCGCCGGCGCCTACCATGTGCTGGGTCAGCCAGGAGCGAAGCCGCTGCTTGGTGGTCGACAGCTGCAGGAAGCCCAGGTGAATGTCGTTGGCCATGCGGCCGCGCACCACCTGCCGCTCCACCTCGCGCAAGGCCAGCACGGCGGCTGCGCCCTGCAGCGCAATGATGGCGGCCAGAAGAATCAAGACCAGGCTCAGGCGGCGGCGAAACATCGGTGAAATTGTCGAATGCGCTTGCCAAAAAAGACGCCTGTCATGCTTTGTTCATGTGCCTGTCAGTGGCTGCTCATGCGCGGTTCAAGGTGGGTTCAGAGGCTGTAGCTCCAATAGCTGCAGGCATCTCAAAGACTTGTGATGCTGCCGATTTATTCTTGTTCATGTTTATTCACTTTTTGGAGTCCCTCCGTCATGAAAAAACGCTTACTCGTATCTGCCGCTTTGAGCCTGCTTGCCTTGAGCGGCGCTGCATCTGCCACTGTGGTCAACCGTGCCATCACGGAAGCGGATGTTCTGAGCGCGCAGGCGGCTTGGTGCAAGGCCTTGGTCGACATCAGCCAGACTGGTGAAAAGAGCGGCCAAGCGGCGGCCAAGGCTCTGGCTGAGAAAGTGATCGACAGCGCTTACGGCTA
>JBILDR010000035.1:0-21041 GCA_044352515.1 Polaromonas sp. | reverse complement strand
TGGCTGGACCTGGGCAAGAAACTCGGCGCCGCCGGCGCCAAGCTGCCCAAGATCTACACCACCAACTGGTTCCGCAAGGGCGAGGGCGGCAAGTTTGTCTGGCCCGGTTATGGCGAGAACATGCGGGTGCTCAAGTGGATGATCGACCGCATCGAAGGCCAGGGCCAGGGCAGCGAAGGCGTGATGGGCATTACCCCGCGCTATGAAGACCTCAACTGGACCGGTCTGAACTTCACCGCCGGCGACTTCAATCAGGTCACCAGCATCGACCAGGCGGCCTGGGTCAAGGAAATGGCGCTGCATGCCGAGCTCTTCCAGCAACTCAAGCACCACCTGCCCCAGGAGTTGGAAGACACCCGCGCCGCCATCGAAAAGCGGCTGGCCGCCTGAGTTCCCAGGCAGCGCTGCAAGCCTGAGCGAGGGCGCAGCAGCATGAAAAAAGCCACCCATCAGGTGGCTTTTTTCGTTCATGGCTGGCGTCAGCCAGCCACCTGCTGTGCGCTCAGCGGCCCGATGCGCTCAGGTCGAGATCGCGCTGTGTGGTGATCGTCAGCTCGCTCATCACGCGCGGGTCTTGGCGGGCCACCGCCCACAGCCGTGCGTCGGCCCTTTGCTCGGCCAGGCGCTGCAGGCGGCCCTGGACCGAGCGGCTCAAAAAGGTAGCCAACTGACGGGACGGCGCAGCCAGCAGGCCCAGCGCCGCAAAGCCGGCCAGCCAAACGCCCATCCAGATCACCAGCAGATGGCCTTCGGCCAGGCTGTCCATCACCTGGTAGGCGACCACCAGGACGGCGGCTGCCAAGCCGGCCAGCAGGCCTGCGGCCAGCCCTCGGCCGCCGGACAGGCGGCGGCGCAGTTCGCTCCAACCCTCGGCTGCCGCCTCCAGGCGGGTGACACCGGGGTGTGCGGTTGGGTAGGCAGAAACAACAAAACGGGTCATGGTCGAACTCCAAAAAAACTGGCACCGTAGCCAGCGATGGTGCGAAGATTAGGGTAAAACCTAGTGCCTTTCAACTTTATATTTATGATCTAAGTTATTCACCAATGTGATTAACAGGATCTCCCCCTTCAGCCCAAGACGCCATGAACCCCAACTTTCGCACCCTGGACCTCAATTTGCTGCGTGTCTTTGACGAGGTGATGGCCGAACGCAGCCTGACCCGCGCGGCCCGCAACCTGAACCTGACTCAGCCCGCTGTGAGTAACGCGCTGCGTCGATTGCGCGAGACCCTGGGCGACGAGCTGGTGCAGCGCAGCGGCCAGGGCATGGCCCCTACGCCTCGGGCCCGCGCCATTTGGCCGGCGGTCCGGCAGGCGCTGGAGCAACTTGAGCTCTCGCTGGTGCCCAATGAATTCGTGCCGGCGCAGGCCAAAACCACCTTCATCCTGGCCATGGCCGACGCCACCGCCGCCGAACTCATGCCCGGGCTGGTCGAGATTTTGGAAACCGAAGCGCCAGGGGTCACCTTGCGGGTGGTGCCGCTGACGACCCGCGATCCGCGCGCCTTGCTTGACGAGCAGGCCTGCGATCTGGCGGTCGGATTCTTTCCTTCGGTGCTGGCCGACATGACCGCCCACAGCCAGGGCGACGAGCCCCTGCCCTTTGCCCATCAGCGCTTGTACGACGGGCAGTATGTGTGCGTGGTGAGGCAGGGCCATCCGCTGGCCGACCGGCCCTTGACCCTGGACACCTACTGCGAGGCCCGCCATATGTTGGTGAGTTTTTCAGGCCGGGCTTATGGCTTCATCGACGAAGCCCTGGCCGCTCTGGGCCGACGTCGGCAGGTGGTGCTGACGGTCAACCAGTTCTTCACCGCCGGCCGGGTGGTCGCCCACTCGAATTTACTGACCGTGCTGCCGCGCCACTTTGTGCGGGTGACCGGCATCGCTGACGAGCTGGTACTCATGCCGCTGCCCTTCGAGGTTCCGGCGGTGCACGTGGACGCGCTCTGGCACCGCCGCAACCAGCTGCGCAGCAGCCACCAGTGGCTGCGCCAGGCGGTGCAAAGGGCCACTGAACGGGCTCAGCTGCCGCGCCAGTGAGCGCAGCTTACCCGCGCCGGATTAGAAGTTCAGAAGTAGCCGAACAAGGAAATGGCGATGTGCTGGCCGTCGCGCTCAAGGGATCTGACGTTTTTGAGCGTGTAACTTTCTTGCGCCCACTTCAGGCTGATGCCGCCCGCAGCGCCCCGGCCAGCCACGGAAGTGCGCAGGGGATAGAGCATGTATTGCAGCTCAAGCACCGCACCCGCAGAGGCGCTCAAGCGGTTATTGCCCTGCGACGCGTAAGTCCCCAAAGACTTGAACTTCGGCTCTAAGGCATAGCGCCCGCCCAGGCCCACCCGCCAGTCATCATTCAGGGCGTAATGCACCATCATCTCGACCGGGAAGCGGGTGAACTTGAAATTCCAGCCGTCGCCGTTGGTGCGGTCATAGTGGTAGCCCACCGCCGCTTGTGCAGACCATTTGTCTGCCAGTGGGTACTGAGCGCCCAGCATGGCCAAAAAACCTTGACCCGCCCGCAAGGTAAAGGACTCGCCCGTGTTGCTGTAGGTGCCGGTGACCAGAACATCGCCGCCCACGGTATAGCCCAGCGTGGCATAGGTTCGGGGGCCAGCGCCAGCTGCGGACTGGGCCGCAGCCGTGCCGCACAGAGCCAGAGCGGCCAAGCCGCAAAAAAGCGGTGTGAGCAGTTTCATGGAGAACTCCTGAGTGATGCGTACTGTGCGGACTTGCGGGCCCGGTCACGTGCCAGAGCCCTGGCGAATCATGATGTTGAGCCGCGAGCGGGGAGGAACTGTGATGCCGCTGCGGGTGAAAGTGAAGATCGAAACATTGGCCCGCTCCACAAAATAACTGTGGGTGCCGGTAGCCCAGCTCAGCACCTCCGGCGACTTCCAGGGTCGGTATTTGCTCAAGCCCGATAGATCGAGCCCGGCCAGAACATAGTCGCCATCGACGCGGGTGGGGAAGCTGAACCTGCTGGAAGGGCCGTTGGTATCGCCCAGGCCAAAAACCGTCAAACCGAAGCGGTTGAACTCTTCATCGGCCCCCTTTCCGCCAGCGTTTTTGATCACCCTATCCAGGCAGGCCCAACCATTGCTGATGGACAGGCAGTCCGTGACCAGCCGCTTGTAGATGGCCAGCCCGTATTGGCGGTTCAAATAGGCGCCGAAGGAACCGGCCATGCTGTAGTAGGGGTTGGCCTTGTCCATCTTGGCCCAGGCGACCATGTTCAGCCCCCCGCCTGAATTGATATAGGCTGGCAGTCGATAGGAGGTGATGGGTCGGTAGGGGCGCCCATCGGCGTCGCTGACGACGGCAGGCGTGATGATGTCCTCGCTCATCAAGGCCACCATTTCAGACAACCAGGTGTCGGTGCGAGGCGCGCCCCGGGCTGCCGATCGCTCGTACCAGTACACCATGTGCGTCAGTTCATGAACCAGAACCGACAGGGTGTAGTCGACATTAGCGGCTATCAAATCGGCGTTGACATAGAAAGCCAGCGCCTCATTGCTGTCAGGTACGGACGACTTCAGAAAAGTATCGCCGCCATAAAAGTAGCCCGCCCAGGGCTTGTCTTTCCCGACGCTCAGGAGCACCACATTGATGTCCAGCAGCCCGGCAGGGGTGTCCTGGATTAAATTGCTCCTGCTGGTCGGCCCCCAGACATTGCCGAGCAGGCGAGCCATGCGCTGGACTGCACCTGTGTCGCCACACAGGGTGGCTTCAATGGCAGCCAGGGTGGTGCTGTTGGCCACGCCTTTGGTGGCGGTCTCGTCGGCCCAGGTCACCACCTTGCGGCCGTTACCGACCTGGCAGCTCGACAAAGCGGTTGCGCCGTACAACTTGTTGTCCCCCGAAAACCCATCGATCCACGAGCGCTGAGCGCCGACCGCACTGGTGACCAAGGTGGCCCCTGCAGGGGTGATGCTGGTGGTGGACACAGCTGCCCCCGCTGCGGCGGAGCTGCCCAAGCCGGGCTGCAAGAGTTGCAGCAGATCGGCCTCGCGCTCGTGCTGTCGGTGGCGCCACTCGTCCTGGCTTTCTACCGATAGATTGCGCAGCGCCAACTCGGCCTGCGTTGAGGTCCCCACCGTGGTCTTGCCAGCCGAGCCGTCAGCGGCTGAGGGCTGCCCCAAGCTGGGCAGGGAATTGATGTCGGCGCTGTAGCCATTGCCGAAGACATAAGCCAACTCCTGGCCCCGGGCCAGGTTGGAAAAATTCAGATCCAGGGTCACCGGCGTATCCCCGGTGTTTTGATAGGTCCAGACCTGAGCCGAACCATTGGCGTAGCTTTCAACACCGCCGGCGGCGCAGGCCGAGCCCAGACAGCTCACGCGGATGTCGGCTGTATCGGTTTTGTCGCCGCCGCCGCAAGAGGCCAAAAGCAGGGCCAGCAATGCCGGAAAAAATAGCTTGTCAGGCCTGGACATGGGATCCTATGAGCACGTCGTAAAGAAGCAGAGGGCCTAAAAAGACGACCGGCATAAAACGCCGCCGTCGTCACCCCCGACGAATGAACAGTGCCCGATTCTGTCGCGCATGGCCACCCATTTGGCGGGCCTATTACTCGAATTAACAAGTGTGTTTTGAGTGGGCTGCGGCGCCCGATGTCAGATGCGGGTCGAGCATCCAGCGCCTTGTGCCAGGCGGGTTTGGGCAAGGCGGTCCCTGGGTCAAGGGCGCCCTCCAGGACGGCGTGCACAGCCCTGGGCTACAAAGCCGCGGGCAGGGACGATGTCTGGTGTTTGATGGGGCCCCGCAGCAGCTCCTGAGCGCTGCGGGGCTGGGTAGGGGCCAGGATTAGAAAACGATCACCAAGCGGCCGCGGGTACCGCCTGCTTCGAGCCGGCGATGCGCCTCACTGGCTTGCTCGGGTGCATAGGTGGCGGCCACGCGCAAGGTGATCACCCCGCTGTGCACGTCTTGGCGCAATTGGCGCAGCAAATCTGCCCGATGGTTGTAACGGCGCACGCTGATGACGTGGCAGGCAACGCCGCGCTCTTGCATGGACCAGCCACGCACTGCGGCGAATCCGCCGCCATCGCGCACCGCGCCGAAGGCCAAGTCTCTTTGATACGAGCAATCGGCCAGTCCATCCACGCCCTGGGGCACGACCTTGCGGATTTGGGCTGCGATGTCATCGCCCCGGGGCACCACGGTATCGGCACCGAATGAGCGCACCAGGGCCTGATCGCCTGGCCCAGCGTCGGCAATGACGCGCAGGCCCGCTTGCTTGGCCAGCTGTATCACATAGCCCCCGAAGCAGCCGGCCGCCCCGGTGACCGCCAAGGTCTGCCCCGCCTGCAAGGCCAACGCGTCGAGCGTTTGGCGAGCGGTCAGCCCGTTCATGGGCAAGGTAGCGGCCTGCACCATGGAAACGCCTTCAGGAATGGGTGCCACCGCATCGGCCGACAAGACGATGCTTTCCCGGTAGCCTCCATGGCTGCCCTGGTTGTCCACCATGGCCATGACCGCGTCGCCTATGGCCAAATCGGTCTGGGTGTCGGGGCCTATCGCATCGATCACGCCCGCCACATCCATGCCCGGCACATGGGGCGGCTGTATGCCCTGCAAGGCCTGGGCGCGCGAACCATTGCGCAGCATGGTATCGGTGGGGTTGACCGTCGCAGCATGCACGCGCACCCGCACCTGGCCAGCGCCGGGCTGGTCCTCAGGCAGGTCCAAGACTTGCAAAACTTCGGGGCCACCGAACTCAAAAAATCCTATAGCGCGCATGGTGTGATCCTGGGATGTTCAAAAAGTGTCTTTGAGACCGGCCTCCGTCAGAGCCGGCGTTGCGCCAGCGGCGACAGATTCCTCAAGTGGACCACATTTACCTCAACTTGATGTGCCAACGCCTCAGGGAGCCCGGTACAGGCTCCCTGATGCGTTGAAACCCAGCCCAGCGCGGGCCCGAGTGCTCGGCTGCGCTGGCAAAAAGGTCAATTAAAGTTAGCCGGTCAACCTGGCTTCGCCTTATGCCGTTGAGTCGGTGAGCCCAGGCACCCAAGCACGGATGTCAGGCTCGGTCACTTCCTTCACCGTCTCTTATCCACACAGGGGTTTTTCATGCTCAAGAAAATTTTCGCCTTTTTTGCGGCCATGTCCTTGATGGCTGCTTTTGCTGCCGTCGACATCAACAAGGGCTCGCCCGCCGAGCTCGAAACCATCAAGGGCATAGGCCCGGCCAAGAGCAAGCTCATCGTTGAAGAACGCAAGAAGGGTGAGTTCAAGAGCTGGCAAGACTTCATTTCTCGCGTCAATGGCTTTGGCGAGGCCAGCGCGGCCAAACTGTCGGCTGAAGGCCTGACGGTGGGCGGCGCCAGCTTCAAGCCGACGGCCAAAGACGCCAAGGCGGCTGCCAAGCCTGAGGCCAAGGCAGATGCAAAGCCAGCTGCGAAGGCTGACGCCAAAGCCGACGCCAAACCCGCCACCGCAGCAGTTGCAGCGGCTGGCGCTAAAGCCGATGCCAAGCCCGCTGCAGCAGCCGCAGCAGTCAAGGCCGAGGCCAAGCCCGAAGCGCCCAAGAAATAAGACCTCGGCTGTTTTCAAGCTCGCAAAACCCGCTTCGGCGGGTTTTTTTGTACCCGCGGTCGGCAGTGCTTAGGGCGCCAGCAGCTGCGGCGGCAGCTTGGCCACGAAGTCGGTGATCGAGCTGCCGTCGCGGTCGGGGCGCATATGGCCGATCATGGCGTTGACCGCAGCTTGTGGGTCGGCCTGCTCGAAGGCGCGCACGATCTCGGCGTGCTGATCGAACGAGGCGCGTACCCGGCCGAGCGCGCCGAAGGCGTGGCGGCGGTAAAAGCCGGTGCGGGCGCGGATGCGCAGCACCTCCTGGCGCAAATAGGGGTTGCGGGTGGCGCCATAAATGATTTCATGAAAGCGCAGGTTGTCGTCCTGCCAGCCGGCCAGGTCTTCGGCCTGCATCACCGCCTCGCTGCCCCGGTGACAGGCCTGCAACTGGGCCAGCTCCTCGGGCGTCATGCGCTGGCAGGCCAGGCGGGCGGCCACGCCTTCGAGCTCGGCCAGCAACTCCCACAGCGCCAGCAGCTGGCGCAGATCCATTTTGGCCACCACCATACCGCCGCGCGGCAGGCTGCTGACCCAGCCCTGGGCCTGCAGCTGTATCAGGGCCTCGCGCACCGGCGTGCGCGACACGCCGTACCGGCTGGCCCATTCGGCCTCGTCCACCGCGTCGCCGGGCAGCAGGCTGCCGTCGCGGATGGCCGCCTCCAGTGCGGTGCGGATCTGCTCGCTGGCTTTGACGAAGTTGGGCTTGGTCTTTTCCATAATTACCCTCGGATTGTGCAATATAAGGAATCGGGCTACATTTATATTTATAAATCGCCCATGTATGCACCCCCTCCCTCACTCCAAGCCTGACCCCGACGACCTGAGCGTTTGGGTCGAGCGCGGCCTGGCGCTGCGGGCCGGCCCGGTGGATCCGGCCGAAGTGCAGCGCCAGCTCAAGCACCTGCGGCGGTTGGAACCCTCGGCCCGGCTGGCGGTGGCCACGGCAGGTGTCGCCGCCCGGGCCGACATTCCCGTGCAGGACTTCGGCGCCTGTTTGCGCGACCTGGCCTGAAGCCGCCATGAGCCTGCCTGCCACCCTGACCGAGCTGCAGCGCGCCATCGCCGGTGGCGAGCTGTCTGCGGCGCAGGCCTGGCAACTGCAGCGCGAGCGGCGGGCATCCCTGGACGCGCGCTGGCACTGCCTGAGTGAACCTCTGGAGGGCCAGCTGGCACAGGCCGCAAGCAGCGGCCCACTGGCCGGCATAGGCCTGGCCCACAAAGACAACTTCGACACCTGGGGCCGCAGTCCCGGCTGCGGCGCAGGCCCGGGCCGCAGCGACCCGGGGCGGCCGGCCGCCTGGGCGATCGAGCAGCTGCGCCAGGCCGGTGCCGGCCACCTGGGCGCGCTCGTCATGGCCGAGCATGCTTGCGGCGCGACCTCGGCCAATGCGCACTTTGAGCGCTGCATCAACCCGCTGCACCCCGAGGCGGTGGTCGGTGGGTCTTCGAGCGGCAGTGCGGTGGCGGTGGCCGGTGGCCTGGCCTACGGCGCACTGGGCACCGACACCGCCGGTTCGGTCCGCATCCCGGCGGCCACCTGTGGCCTGGTCGGCCTCAAAACCACCCAGGGGCTGATCCCCACTCAGGGCTTGAGCCCGCTGGCCCCCTCGCTGGACACCATTGGCGTGCTCGCCCGCACGGTGGCTGACGCGGCCGAACTGCTCAAGCCCCTAGCGCCCACGCTCAAGCCGAGCCCGAACACCGCGCCGCAGTTGCGCGCCTGGATCCCAGGCGACTGGCTGCATGCTGAAGTGGCCCGCGTGCTGGGCGAGCTTCCTAGCGAGCTGGGCGCGCAGCCAGTGGACCTGCAGGCCGATCACCAGCACTTGAGCAGCTTGGCCGATGTGGTGCTGCACGGCGAGGTGGCTCAACTGCAGCGCGCAGCGCTGCTGGCCGGTCGGCTCAGTGCCCCCGTACAAGCCCTGGCCTTGCCGGGGCTGCTCATGCCGCCGCCGTGGCTGCCAAGCGCGCTGGCAGTGCGCTGCGCCGAGCTGCGCCGGTTTTGCCAAACCCATTTGCCGGCCGGCAGCGTGCTGCTCATGCCGGCCCTGCCCCACCCTGTGCCCGACTGGCAAACAGTACACCCGGGCCAAAGTGGTTTTGTGGTGCGCGAGCTGCTGGCCCTGCACCGCTGCATGGGCTTCATCAATTACCTGGGCCTACCGGCCCTGGTACTGCCGATCGCTAAAGACAGCCGGGGTCTGCCCATCAGCGTGCAACTGGTTGGCCGGCCCTTTCATGAACACGAGCTGCTGACGGTCGCTGCGCAGCTGCAGGAGCGGCGCTTTGGTAGCGCTGGCTTCAAGCCCGGCTGGCACCTGCTGGCCACGGAGAACTGAATGCCCAAGATACAAGCCTCGCAGGCGCTCGCACGGTTTCGTGTGCTCGACCTCTCGCGGGTGCGCGCAGGCCCGAACTGCGTGCGCATGCTCACCGACTTTGGCGCCGATGTGATCCGCATCGAGCCGCCGCCGGGGGTCGACCCGAACGAGGCGATGTTTGCCGCCAACCGCAAAGGCGGCGACTTTCAAAACATCAACCGCAACAAGCGTTCGATGACACTCAACCTCAAAAAGCCCGGCGCCTATGAGGTGCTGATGCGCTTGGTCAAAGACGCCGATGTGCTGATTGAAAACTGGCGCCCCGACGTCAAGGCCAAGCTGGGCCTGGACTATGAGACGCTGGCCAAGGTCAACCCGCGCCTGGTGCTGGCCAGCATCTCTGGCTTCGGCCAGGACGGGCCTTATGCCAAGCGGCCGGGCTTTGACCAGATCATTCAGGGCATGGGCGGTCTGATGTCGGTGACCGGTCACCCCGGTGGCGGGCCGGTGCGCGCCGGCCTGGCGGTGGCCGATATGAGCGCCGGCCTGTATTGCGCCCTGGGTATTCTGACTGCGCTGCTCGAACGCGAGGTCTCGGGCAAAGGCCAGTGGGTGCATGCCTCGCTGCTGCACTCGCAAATTGCGATGATGGACTTTCAGGTGGCGCGCTGCATCAATGACGGCGACCTGCCGGTGCAGGTCGGCAACGACCACCCGACCAGCAGCCCCATGGGTCTGTTCGACGGTACCGACGGCAGCTTCAACCTGGGCGCCTCGGGCGAGGGCAGTTGGCAGCGCATGTGCCATTTGTTGGGCAAGACCGAGTGGCTGAGCGACCCCGAGTTTCTGGACGAGCCGTTGCGGGTGAAAAACCGCGCCCGCCTCAATGCGGAGCTGGCCGAGATCTTCCGCCATCAGAGTGTGGCGCACTGGATCGACAGCCTGAACGCAGCCGGTGTGCCGGCCGGCCCGGTCTACACCGTGCCGCAAATGATGGAAGACCCGCAGGTGCAGCACCTGCAGGTGACCGCCCCCTTGACCACCAGCTTCGGCAAAGAGATGCTCTACATCACGCCGCCGGTCACCTTGGAGCGCACCCCTGGGCGGGTGGTGGCGCCGGCGCCCAACTGGGGCGAGCACACCGACGAGGTCTTGCGCGAAGCCGGCTATTCGGATTCTGAAATCGAACAGTTTCACAGCCAAGAGGTGGTTTGAGCATGGCACAAGTTCTTCACAGCATCGATGGCCATGTGGCCACCATCGTGCTGGCCAATGAGGCCAAGTACAACGCCATGACCTTGGGAATGTGGGTCGAGCTAGGCACTTTGCTCGGGCGCCTGCGCGAGGACGAATCGGTGCGCGTGGTGGTGCTGCGCGGCCAGGGCGAAAAGGCTTTTGTCTCGGGCGCCGACATCTCCGAATTCGAAAAGCAGCGCAGTGGCCCCGAGGCCATTGCCGCCTACGACCGAGCGGTAGACCAGGCGCAAAGCGCACTGGCCACCTTCCCACGCCCAGTGATCGCCGCCATCAGCGGCATCTGTTTTGGCGGTGGTTTGGGCTTGGCGCTCAGCTGCGACCTGCGCTATTGCAGCCCCGGCTCGCGCTTTCGCATGCCGGCCGCTCGCCTGGGCCTGGGCTACGCTTGGCGCAGCATGAAGTCGCTGGTCGGCGCGCTCGGTGCCATGAACACCGCCGAAGCGTTTTTCACCGCCACCATCTACAACGCCGAGCCAGCGCAAAAGCTCGGCATCGTGCAGTCGGTGCACGAGGATGTCTTTGCCCACGTTGCACAGACCGCTCAGCTCATTGCCGGCAATGCGCCCCTGACGATACGCGCGGCCAAGCTGGCCATGATCGAAATGCGCCACGCCGATCAGCCCGATGCGTCGATCGTCGACGCTGCCGTGGCCGACTGCTTTGCCAGCCAGGACTATGTGGAAGGCCGACGTGCTTTTGCCGAAAAACGCCCGCCCGAGTTCAAGGGCCGCTGAACCGCAAGGAGTTGCCATGGGACTGCAAGGCAAGACCATTCTTATTACTGGCGCCTCGGCCGGCATAGGCCGCGCCTGCGCGATGCAACTGGCCGCGCAGGGCGCGCACATCATCGCGCTGGGCCGGCGCCAGGACGCGCTCGATGCCTTGGCCGCTGCGCTGCCTGCGGGCCAGATACGCACCTTAGCCGGCGACCTCAACGATGAGGCCTTCATCGGCCAGATCGAGGCGCTCGCGCCGACCCTGGATGCTTTCGTCAACAACGCCGGCGTGCTGCGCTACGCGCCCATCCTGGACCTCACCCCTGAAGACAGCGCCTGGATGTTTCAGACCAATGTGCTGGCTGCGCTGCGGGTGACGCAGGTGATTGCGCGGGCCATGGTGCAGAAAAAGCGCGGCCATATCGTGTTCATGTCCTCGATTGCCGCCCGCGAGGTCTACCGCCTCGCCTCGGTCTATAGCGCCACCAAGCACGCCCTGTCGGCGCTGGCCCGCTCCTTTCGCATTGAGCTGCAAAGCCAGGGCATCAAGGTCACCGAAGTAGCGCCGGGCATGGTCGATACCGACATCCGCGCCGCCAGCACCCACCCCGATGTCTTAGCCTCGGTGGCCAACCGCAAATTCAAAGCCTTGACGGCTGATGAGGTCGCGCAGGCGGTGGTTTATGCCCTGAGCGCCGAACCCAATTGCTGCCCCGATCTGATCGAGCTGCGCCCCCAGGGCTCGGCCTGACCCTCAACCCGCAACGCCCGGAGAACCCAGCCATGGCCACCCGAAAAACCACCGCTGTCAGCAAACCCGTGTCTAAACCCGCGCCTAAATCCGCCGCTAAAAAGGCAGCCCCCGCGAAGAAAGCAGCGCCTGCCAAGAAAGCAGCGCCTGCCAAGAAAGCAGCGCCTGCCAAGCAGGCTGCGCCCAAGCCGGGCAAGCCGCCCAAGATCAACTGGAAGCCGCAGACCTTTGTGGCCAGCCACCTCAAGGACGCCGCCTTCCACACCGGTTTGCGCGCCTACGCGGCCTACCGCGACCTGCACACCGAAAAAGCCACCGGCGGCGCGGTGCAGGCCCATGTGATCCGCCTGCTCGGCAAATGCGACCCCAAGGTGGTCAACATCCCGCACTACCACGGCGTGCAGTTTCAATTCCTGTACATGCTCAAGGGCTGGATGATCGGTGAGTACGAAGGCGCTGGCCGCGTGAAGATGACGGCTGGCTCCAGCTGGATACAGCCGCCGGGCATACGCCATCAGGTGATCGACTATTCCGACGGCTGCGAGATGCTGGAGATCATCCTGCCGGCCAACTTCGAGACGGTTGAACTGTGACGCCTGTTCAGACCACACTGTAGGGAGCCTCCTGTGAAAAAACCCCAGAACCTCAGCCTGCTGAGCCTGATCATCCCGGCCATCGTGATCGCCATCTGGCAGGTCATCGGCAGCCGACCTGGCATGCAGGCCATGCTGCCCAGCCCCACCTTGGTACTTGACGCCTGGTACGACTGGATCTTTGGTAAAGCCGGCGGCATGAGCCTGAACCCCTACCTGGGCACCTGGTGGTCCAATGTGCAGTATTCGGGGGTGCGGGTCATCCAGGGCTTCGCACTGGCCATTGCGGTGGGCGTGCCGCTGGGTCTGATGATTGGTTGGAACCGCTTGGTGGCCACCATGGCCGACCCGATGGTGCAGGTGCTGCGCCCCATTCCGATCACCGCCTGGCTGCCCTTTTCCATTGCGGTCTTTGGCATCCGTGATCTGGGCTCGATCTCGCTGATTTTTGTCGGCGGCTTTTTTGCCATCGTGGTCAACACCACCCAAGGCGCGCGCGACGTCGACAAGAACCTGATGCGCGCCGCACGCATGATGGGCGCCTCCTCCTGGACCTTGCTGCTCCGGGTGGTCTTGCCCGCAGCCTTGCCCAACATCTTCACCGGTATTCGTATTGGCATGGGCATCGCCTGGACGGCGGTGGTGGCCGCCGAGATGGTGGCCGTCAAGTCCGGCCTGGGCTATGTGCTGTGGGACGCTTACTACGTCGGGCGCATGGACATCGTGTTGGCCGACATGGCCTCCATCGGCATGATGGGCTATCTGAGCGACCGGCTGATCGTGATAACCGAGAGAAGGGTGCTGCGCTGGCGCCTGCTGCAAAACCACTGAACAGCCCAACAGGACTTTTAGCCATGTCGCACATTCACATCAAAGAGGTCTTCAAGACCTACCCCGGCAATCCGCCGGTTGAAGCCCTCAAGGACATACACCTGGACATCGCCCCCGGCGAGTTTGTGGCGCTGCTGGGCCCTTCGGGCTGCGGCAAGTCCACCTTGCTCAATCTGGTGGCCAGCTTCGAGCCCCTGAGCTCGGGCACCCTCACCGTGGGTGGTCAGGCGGTGGAAGCACCGGGGCCCGACCGTGGCGTGGTGTTTCAGGAGGCGGCGCTTTTTCCCTGGCTCAGTGTCTGGGAAAACGTGGTCTTTGGCCCCAAGGCCCAGGGGCAAAGCCCAAGCCAATACAAGGAGCGCGCCGAGCAGATGCTCGAATTGGTGGGCCTGAGCGACTTTAAGAACCACTTGCCGATTCAGCTGTCAGGCGGCATGCGCCAGCGGGTGGGCATCGCCCGGGTGCTCACCTTGGGCTCCAAGGTGCTGCTGATGGATGAGCCCTTTGGCGCGCTCGATGCCCAGACCCGGCTGTCGATGCAAGAGCTCTTGCTCTCGGCCTGGGACAAGCTCAAGCCCACGGTGATTTTCGTGACCCACGACATCGACGAGGCCTTGTTCCTGGCCGACACGGTGCATGTGATGTCGGCGCGGCCGGGCCGCATCGAGACCACGATCAAGGTCGATCTGGCCAGACCGCGCAACATCGACGTGACCGCGACCCCGGCCTTCAACGCCATGAAGCTCTCGATCCTGCACACCATCCGTGGCCACTGAGACACAGGCAAAAAAAAGCCGGCCCGCAGGCCGGCTTTTTCGGGGCAATCGCGCTTTAACGACGGCCGCGGATCTCACGCGCCAGGCTGTCGTCGTACAGCTCGGACGCTTGCTTGGTCACGTCGGTCTGAATCACGCCTTGCTTGAAGGAGGCCTCGGCCAGACGGGCCACCTGCTCACGGTCCAGGATGCCGCCGAGCTTGATCAGCTTGTGCGACTCGCGGGTGATTTCCAGCGGCAGGCCGGTATAGGCCGAGTAGGTGTTGACGAAGAGGTTGGAGTCCTTGGCCATTTTTTCCTCGGCGTTCAGGTAAGCCCACAGGAAGCGGCGGATGACTTCACGGCGCTTGTTGTAGGCCTCGCCCGAAGCGGCCAGCAGGCCCAGCTCGGAGCCGACGGCCTTGGACTTGCTGTAGTCCACCAAGCTGGTGGCAAAGTAGGCGGCGCCTTCGGCAACCACGCCCGACTCAAACGGCTCCCAGCTCAGGATGGCGTCCACATCGCCGCGCTTGAGGGCCTGCACGAAGGCGGTGCCGCCGCCTTGCACGTTCACTGCCTGGAAGGTGTTGTAGGGGATGTTGTTTTCCACCAGGGTCATGGCCCAGGCAAACCACACCGCAGAGCCCGGGGCTACCGCCACCTTCTTGCCCTTGAGGTCGTTCCAGTTGTTGATGGTCACGCCCTTGCGCACCACCAAGTACTTGGGCGAGGTGGCCACGCCGGTCAGGCCGATGATGTTTCTCGAGCCTTGGCTGGCGGCAATGGCCAGATCGGCCGGGCCCACAGCGCTGACGTCCACCGAGTTGGACAGCAGTGCGGTGCGCGCATCGGCGTAGCGTACGAACTCCGCGCGCTTGACGTCGATGTTCATTTTCTTGAGCTCTTCCTCGACCAGGTGCAGCGCGGACACATGGCCCACCTTCACATAACCGATGGTGATGGTTTCCCGGGTCGGCAGCGGTGCGGGCATGGGGCCAACGGCCATGGCCGATTGAATCAGCCCGACCAGGCCGATGAGGGCCGTCGTCAGGGAACGTGTAGAAAACATGGAAAGCTCCTTGCGATGTTGAAAAAAAGCGGCGCGGCCTCTGACCTGTATGGACCGCGCTCGGGCCGTAGTCTGCCTGCGCCCGTCTGTCGTGTCCTGCGGTCCGGGCAATACCCCCAAGCAGCACTCCAGCCCTTGACAGGGCTGGGCTGCCTGCGGGCGGGCCGCTCTAAGATCGATTGTGTACAAACGAATAATGGTGTGACCTATGGCTAACCCGCGAATTCCTTACGCTTTTTCTAACGATGGTCCGGCCCTCAAGCCCGCTGGCGACAAGTCCATCCTGGTTCATCTGGTGGTCAATGTGGAGCACTGGCAATTCGAGGCCTCGATGCCGCGCACCATCATCACCCCGCCGCACGGCAAGGAAACCATCCCCGATGTGCCCAACTTCAGCTGGGCCGACTACGGCATGCGCGCGGGCCTGCCGCGCATCATCGAAGCCATACAGTCGCGCGGTCTGCCCGCATCGACCAGCTTCAATGCCGGGGTGATTCAGGCTTACCCGCGCGCTGCCCAGGCCATGCATGAGGCCGGTTGGGAGTTCATCGGCCACGGCGTGCACCAAAAGGCGCTCAACCATGCCGATGGTGAAGAGGCGCTGATCGTCACAGCGCTGGACATGATCCAGGGCTTGACCGGCACCCGACCGCGTGGCTGGCTCAGTCCCGGCCTGCGCGAGTCTTTCGACACCCCCGAAATCCTCAAGCGCCAGGGCGTGGACTATGTCTGCGACTGGGTGGTGGACGACGTGCCGCGCTGGATGAGCACCCGCGAGGGCCCCTTGTTGTCCGTGCCCTACAACGTTGAAGTCAACGACTCCATCATCTACGCGATCGAAAAACACAGCTCGCCCGAGATGTATCTGCGGCTGGAAAACACGCTGCGCCTGTTTGAGCGCGAGGCGCCCAAGCACCCCCGGGTGCTGGCCATCGGGCTGCACCCGCACCTCATCGGTGTGCCACACCGTTTTGAATACCTGGAACGCATGCTGGACCTGTTGATGAAGTCACCGCAGGTGACCTTCATGACCGGCAGCCAGATTGCCGACTGGTACACCGCTCAGGTGCCAGCGCCCCAGCGCTGAGCCTATTTCGTTTCAACAAGGACATTCATGGATTTGCAACTCAAGGGCCAGCGGGTGCTGGTCACCGGAGGCTCGCGCGGCATCGGCCTGACGATTGCGCTGGCTTTTGCCCGCGAAGGCGCGCGCCCCATTTTGGTGGCCCGCGAGCAGGGCAATCTGGACAAGGCGCTGGCCGCATTCGCCCAGGCCGGCCACAGCGCGCCTGAATCGGTGCTGCTCGACCTGTCCGTCTCTGGCTCCTCCGAGGCGCTGCAGCAAAAGGTCGGCGAGGTTGACATCCTGGTCAACAACGCCGGTGCGATTCCGGGCGGCGACATCCAGGCTGTGAACGAGGCGCGCTGGCGCCAGGCCTGGGAGCTCAAGGTGCTGGGCTATATCAACATGACGCGGGTCTTCCTGCCCCAGATGGAGGCCCGCGGTACGGGCGTCATCTGCAACATCATTGGCCTGGCCGGCGCCATGCCGCGGGCCGACTACATCTGCGGCTCCACCGGCAATGCTGCGCTGATGGCCTTTACCAACGCCATCGGCGGCGACAGCCTCAAAAAAGGCGTGCGGGTGTTCGGCATCAACCCGGCGCCCACCCGCAGCGACCGCATGCAGGGTCTGCTCGAGCAGCAGGCCACCAAGCTGCTCGGAGATGCGCAGCGCTGGCGCGAGTTGACCGGCCGCTACCCGCTGGGCCGGCTGGCCGAGCCGCGCGAAATTGCCGACCTGGCCGTGTTCTGTTCATCGCCGCTGTGCAGCTACCTCAGCGGCTCCATCATCAACGTAGAAGGGGGGCAGATGTACGCTACATCTGCTCAATAAAGCCATGCAATCCTATGAATTCCCAGAGCTGCGCGAAGGCGTGCGGCAGGTCGTCAGCCAGTTCGATTCGCGCTACTGGCAAGAGGTGGACGAGGCGCGCGCCTTCCCCGAAAAATTCGTCACTGCGCTGACTGAAGCCGGTTGGCTCTCGGGCCTGATTCCCGAGGAATACGGCGGCTCGGGCCTCTCGCTCACCGAGGCGAGCGTGGTGATGGAAGAGATCAACCGCGCTGGCGGCAACTCCGGCGCCTGCCACGGCCAGATGTATGTGATGGGCTGCGTGGTGCGCCACGGCTCGCAAAAGCAAAAGGACGATCTGCTGCCGCGCATTGCCAGCGGTCAAATCCGCATGCAGTCCATGGCGGTGACCGAGCCGACCACCGGCAGCGACACCACCAAGCTCAAGACCACCGCGGTGCGCAAGGGCGACCGTTATGTGGTCAATGGCCAGAAGGTCTGGACCTCGCGCCTGCAGCACTCGGACTACATGCTGCTGCTGGCGCGCACCACGCCGCTGGCTGAGGTGCAGAAGAAAAGCGAAGGCCTGTCGGTCTTCCTGGTCGATCTGCGCGAGGCGGTGGGCAAAAGCATCACCGTGCGCCCGATCCGCAACATGGTCAACCATGAGACCAACGAGATCTTCATTGACAACTTGGAAATCCCGGTGGAAAACCGCATCGGTGACGAAGGCAAGGGGCTCAAATACATTCTCGACGGCCTGAACGCCGAGCGGATTTTGATCGCCGCTGAATGCATAGGCGATGGCCATTGGTTTGTCGACCGCGCCAAGACCTATGCGCAGGAGCGGGTGGTGTTTGACCGGCCCATAGGCCGCAACCAGGGTGTGCAGTTCCCGATCGCCCGCGCCCATGTGAATGTGGAAGCCGCCAGCCTGATGCGCTGGCGTGCTTGCGAGCTCTTCGACGCCGGCCTGCCCTGTGGCGCTGAGGCCAATATGTCCAAGCTGCTGGCTGCCGATGCCTCCTGGGAGGCGGCCAACGTCTGCCTGCAGACGCACGGCGGCTTTGGCTTTGCTGCGGAGTACGACATTGAGCGCAAATTCCGCGAGACCCGCCTGTACCAGGTGGCGCCGATTTCGACCAACATGATTCTTTCCTACATCGGCGAGCATGTGCTGGGCATGCCGCGTTCGTACTGAGCTTCGGGCGGCCCAAAAACCATGAACGCCACACCCGCTACGCCCGACCTGCAAGACTGGATCGGCCGCACACAGACCGTCAGCGATGCCATCAGCGCCGTGCCTCTGCGGCAGATGGCCGCCTTGATGAACGATGCACCGCGCATGCGCAATCCCATGCAGGGCGGGCCGCTGCCGGCCGGCTGGCATTGGCTCTACTTCAACCCGCTGGAGGTGCAGGCCAAGCTCGGCGCCGACGGTCACCCCGAGCGTGGCGACTTTCTGCCGCCGGTGCAACTGCCTCGGCGCATGTGGGCCGGCAGCCGACTGCACTGGCAGCGTGACTTTGAAGCGGGCATGCAGATCGACAAAGCCTCGGAGATCATCAAGGTCAGCCAGAAGAGCGGACGCAGCGGTGAGATGGTGTTTGTCACCGTCGCCCATCGCTACAGCGACTCGGGCGGCTTGATTCTGGAAGAAGAGCACGACATCGTTTACCGCGAATGGGCCAGCGCCGCCGAGACCGAAGCCCTGCGCTTGCTGGGCGAGCAGGTGCGCGCCGGCAGCCATGCCTTTGAGCGCCAGGGCCAGACGGTCTTGCCCTGGAAGGCCGACTCGGTCGCGCTGTTTCGCTACTCGGCCGCCACCTTCAACGGGCACCGGATCCATTACGACGCCGACTATTGCCGCCAGGTCGAAGGCTATCCCGGCCTGGTGGTGCACGGCCCCCTGCTGGCCACCTTGCTGCTGCATCTGGTGCAGACCCAGGTGGCGCCTGGCCGGGCGCTGGCCAGTTTTGAGTTTCGCGCTCTCAAGCCGACCTTCGACCTCAGCGGCTTTCACCTGCACTGCAGCGCCGACGGCGATGGCCTGGCGGTCTGGACCACCAATAACGTCGGCCAGGTCGGTGTGGACGGAAGGGTCACGCTGCGGTGAAGCACGATCTGCCGGTCAGCTACCTGTTTGTTCCCGCTTCGCGCTGCGAGCGCATCGCCAAGGCGCTGGCCGCTGGCGCGCAAGCGGTGATCGTCGACCTGGAAGACGCGGTCGATCCGGCGCAAAAGGCCGAGGCCAGGGCCCAACTGGCCCAGTACCTCTTGCTGAACGCGGGCAGTGCCATCAAGCCCTGGCTGCGCTTCAACGCCCTGGGCACGCCCTGGTTTGCCGACGACATGGCGCTGGTAGCCCAGTCTGGCGCGCAACTGGCCGGCGTGATGCTGCCCAAGACCGAGAGCCAGCAAGACCTGGCGCAGGTACAGGCACTCACACCCTTGCCGCTGATCGCGCTGGTCGAATCGGCCCGCGGCATCACCCAGCTGGCCGACATCGGCAGTCACCCTGGCCTGCACCGCATGGCTTTTGGCTCGGCCGACCTGTCACGCGATCTGGGCTGCGAGGACAGCTGGGACAGCCTCAGCCATGCCCGCCAAGCCATGGTGCTGCACAGCGCCGCCTGCGGCCTGCCCGCGCCGATAGACGGTGTGAGCTTTGTGCTTGACCAGGCCGGGCCGGTGCGCGAAGACGCAGCACGCGCAGCCCGCCACGGCTTTGGCGCCAAGCTGTGCATACACCCGGCGCAAATTGCGCCCACCCACGAGGGCTTTGCCCCTTCACCCGCGCAGCTGCAATGGGCGCAGACGGTGATGGCTGCAGCCGATCAGGGCAGCGGCGCGCAGCGTGTGAATGGCCAGATGATCGACCGTCCAGTGATTGAGCGCGCCCGCCAGATTTTGGCCCGCCAGATTGCGTAAAGATATGACTGCAAAAACCGCTTCCCTAGACCCCGTGATCGTCGTTGGCGCCGGCCCGGTGGGCCTTTTGTGCGCGCTTGAACTGGCCCGCCGGCAGGTGCCGGTGACGGTGCTCGAAACCGAACCCGGCACCACGCTGGATCTGCGCGCCGGCACCTTTCACCCGCCCACCCTGGAAATGCTGCAGCCCGAAGGCGTGGCCGATGCGATGCTCGAGACCGGCATCAAAGTGCGCTACTGGCAAGCCCGCGACCGCGAATACGGACTGATCGCCCAGTGGGACCTGGACCTGCTCAAGGACGACACGCCTTACCCCTTCCGCCTGCATCTGGAGCAGCACAGGCTGACCCCCATCTTGCTGGCCAAGCTCAAGGCCTACAGCCATGCGCAGGTGCTGTTCTCGCATGAGTTCATCTCGCTCACGCAAAGCGACGAGCAGGTGCTGGCCACAGCGCGCACCGCACAGGGCGAGGTGCAGATCAAGGGGCGCTACCTGATTGGTGCCGACGGCGGGCGCAGCCCGGTGCGCAAGAGCGCCGACATTGCGTTTGACGGCTATACCTGGCCCGAGCGCTACACCGTGGTGAGCACGACCTTTGACTTCGAGCCCCTGGGCTATGCCGACAACGCCTACATCAGCGACCCTGAGCAATGGCTGGCCTTTTTCCGCATGCCCGACGCAGGCCCGCCCGGCCTGTGGCGCATGACCCTGCCGGTGACCGATGAGATCAGCGACGAAGAGGTGCTGGCCCCGGCTTTTGCCCACCATGCCATCAACCGCATCATCGGCGCGCCCTCGGGCAACACCTACCCCATCGTGCACCAGAGCGTTTACCGGGTGCATCAGCGGGTGGCCAACTGCTTTCGCGCCGGCCGGGTGCTGCTGGCGGGCGACTCGGCCCACGTCAACAACCCGCTGGGCGGCTTTGGCTTGAACAGCGGCATCCACGACGCGGTCAACCTGGGCGACAAGCTCGCACGCGTCTATCACGGCCAGGCCAGCGCCGACCTCTTGGACCTCTATGACCGCCAGCGGCGCACCGTGGCCATGGAATATGTGCAGAACCTCTCGGTCAAGAACAAGAAGAACCTGGAAGAAAAAGACCTGCCCACCCGGCTGGCGCGCTTTGAAGAGCTGCGCCAGGCGGTGGCCGATCCGGTCAAGGCCAGGGCCTATTTGCTGATGTCGTCCATGATCAACAGCATCGCCCGCGCCAACGCGATCACCTGAACACCAAGCCACGCAGACCCTCTTGACCCATTGGAGCTTGTATGAAGACTCGCATCCCCCGCCGTATATTGTTGTCCCTGATTGCGACCGCCGGTCTGTGCGCGGCCCTGCCCGGCCAGGCTCAGGGCAACTGGCCGCAGCGCCCCATCCGA
>JBILDR010000034.1:0-21072 GCA_044352515.1 Polaromonas sp. | reverse complement strand
CACACCCACTTTACCGGCGAGATCTATGTGCTCTCGAAGGAAGAGGGCGGCCGTCACACGCCCTTCTTCAACAACTACCGCCCGCAGTTCTACTTCCGTACGACGGACGTGACCGGCGCCATTGAGCTGCCCGAGGGCAAGGAGATGGTGATGCCTGGCGACAACGTGTCGATCACCGTCAAGCTGATCGCCCCGATCGCCATGGAAGAGGGTCTGCGTTTTGCCATCCGCGAAGGCGGCCGAACCGTCGGCGCCGGTGTCGTGGCCAAGATCCACGCCTGATTCCCACCCCAACCTAGGAATCAATCATGGCCACCAAGCAAAAAATCCGTATCCGCCTCAAGGCGTTTGACTACAAACTGATCGACCAGTCCGCGGCTGAGATCGTTGACACCGCCAAGCGCACCGGCGCCATTGTCAAAGGCCCCGTGCCTTTGCCGACGCGCATGAAGCGTTTTGACATCCTGCGCTCGCCGCACGTCAACAAGACCAGCCGCGACCAGCTCGAAATCCGCACCCACCAGCGCCTGATGGACATCGTCGAGCCGACCGACAAGACGGTCGACGCCCTGATGAAGCTCGATCTGCCCGCCGGTGTGGACGTGGAGATCAAGCTGCAGTAATGCGGTCTTGCCCGCTCGAGTTGGTCGGATGCCCGGCCGACCGGCGGGGTACTTGAGCTTTGCTGGGCTTGACGCAAACCGCGGCGCTTGCGCCAGCTCAAGGTTTTGGATTACACTAGAGCGCTTTGCTGCTTTCAGGCAGCAAGGATTAATCAACCCTCTTTCGCACATCAAACGCAGAAGCCAATTGCAGCGGCTGCGGCGAAAGCAACGGAGTAAGAACATGAGTCTGAGCAAGTCCCTGGGCTTGCTGGGCCGCAAGGTGGGCATGATGCGTCTGTTCACCGATGACGGGGATACGATTCCTGTCACGGTGGTGGATGTGTCTAACAACCGTGTGACCCAGGTCAAAACCCAAGCCACCGACGGTTACGATGCACTGCAAGTGACATTCGGCGCGCGCAAAGCTTCGCGCGTGAGCAAGCCGCAAGCCGGACACCTGGCCAAGGCCGGCGTGCAGTCCGGTGAAGTCCTCAAAGAATTCCGCGTGAGCGCTGACCTGGCTGGCAAGTACGCCGCCGGATCCGTCCTGCCCGCCGCCGAGGTGTTCGCCGTGGGCCAGCAGGTCGACGTCCAAGGCACCTCGATTGGTAAAGGTTACGCCGGTACCATCAAGCGCCACAACATGGCTTCGCAGCGCGCCTCGCACGGTAACAGCCGCTCGCACAATGTGCCCGGCTCTATCGGTATGGCGCAAGATCCTGGGCGTGTTTTCCCGGGTAAGCGCATGACGGGCCACCTCGGTGACGTGACCGTTACCACCCAGAATCTGGACATCGTGCGCATCGACGAAGCCCGCCAGTTGCTCATGATCAAAGGCGCTGTTCCTGGCGCCAAGGGCGGCTTTGTCGCTGTCCGTCCGGCTGTTAAAGCCTCTGCCGCAAAAGGAGCGAACTGATGCAGGTCGATCTCCTCAACGAACAAGGCCTGGCCGCCGCCAAGGTGGATGTGCCTGACACCGTGTTCGGTCGCGAATACAACGAGTCCCTGGTGCACCAGGTGGTGGTGGCTTATCAGGCCAATGCCCGCCAAGGCACCCGCGCTCAGAAAGACCGTGAGCAGGTCAAGCACTCGACCAAGAAGCCCTTCCGTCAAAAAGGCACCGGTCGCGCTCGCGCAGGTATGACGTCTTCGCCGCTGTGGCGCGGAGGCGGTCGGATCTTCCCGAACATGCCTGACGAAAACTTCACGCACAAGATCAACAAGAAGATGTACCGCGCCGGTATGGCCTCCATCTTCTCGCAGCTGGCCCGCGAGGGACGCCTGGCCGTGGTCGATTCGCTCAAGGTGGATTCGCCCAAAACCAAGGCGCTGGCCGATAAGTTCAAGGCCATGAACCTCAAGTCCGTGCTGGTGATCGCCGACGAGGTTGACGACAACCTCTACCTGGCCTCGCGCAATCTGCAGGACATCCTGGTGGTCGAGCCCCGTTATGCCGATCCGCTGTCGCTGGTTCACTACAAGAAAGTGCTGGTGACCAAGGCTGCCATGGACCAACTCAAGGAGATGTTCGCATGAGCGCCGTCAAATTCGACGAAGGTCGCCTGATGCAGGTGCTGGTCGCCCCCATCGTGTCCGAGAAGGCCACCATGGTGGCTGAAAAGACCAATGCCGTGATGTTCAAGGTGCTGCAGGACGCCACCAAGCCCGAGATCAAAGCTGCCGTTGAGCTGATGTTCAAGGTCGAGGTCAAGGCAGTGTCTGTGCTTAACCAAAAAGGCAAGGTCAAGCGCTTTGGCCGTTCCATGGGCCGTCGCGACAACGTGCGCAAGGCCTATGTGACGCTCAAGGCCGGCCAGGAGCTCAACTTCTCCGGGGAGGCCGCTTAAATCATGGCTGTCATCAAGATCAAACCGACCACGCCCGGCCAGCGCGGCATGGTCAAAATTTCTCGGGACCACCTGTTCAAGGGCGACGCTCACGCGCCTCTGCTTGAGCCGCAATTCCAGAAATCGGGCCGCAACAACAACGGTCACATCACCATCCGCCACAAGGGTGGGGGTCACAAGCACCATTACCGCGTGGTGGACTTCCGTCGCAATAAGGATGCGATCCCGGCCAAGGTCGAGCGCATTGAGTACGACCCCAATCGCAGTGCTCACATTGCCCTGCTGTGCTACGCCGACGGTGAGCGCCGTTACATCATCGCCCCGCGTGGCGTGGAAGTGGGCAGCACGCTGATCAGTGGCTCTGAGGCCCCGATCCGTGCCGGCAACACCCTGCCGATCCGTAACATCCCCGTGGGCTCCACCATTCATTGCATCGAAATGCAAGTGGGCAAAGGTGCGCAGATCGCCCGCTCGGCAGGTGCTTCGGCCACCTTGCTGGCCCGCGAAGGCCTGTACGCCCAGGTGCGTATGCGCTCGGGTGAGGTTCGCAAGATCCACATCGAGTGCCGCGCCACCATCGGTGAAGTCGCCAACGAAGAGCACAGCCTGCGCCGTTTGGGCAAGGCCGGCGTCAAGCGCTGGATGGGCATCCGCCCGACCGTTCGCGGTGTGGTGATGAACCCGGTGGACCACCCACACGGCGGTGGTGAAGGCAAGACCGGTGAAGGTCGCCATCCAGTCGATCCATGGGGTAACCTGACCAAGGGCTACCGCACCCGCAACAACAAGCGCACGCAAGTGATGATTGTTTCGCGTCGCAAGAAGTAAGGCCAGGACATGACCCGCTCACTCAAAAAAGGTCCTTTTGTTGACCATCACCTGGTGGCCAAAGCTGACAAGGCTGTCACCACCAAGGACAAAAAACCGATCAAGACTTGGTCGCGCCGCTCCATGATCCTGCCCGAGTTCATCGGTCTGACCATCGCTGTGCACAACGGCAAGCAGCACGTGCCGGTCTACATCACCGACCAGATGGTCGGCCACAAGCTTGGCGAGTTTGCCCTGACCCGTACTTTCAAGGGTCACCCGGCGGACAAGAAAGTGCAGAAGAAGTAAGGAATGACCATGGAAACACGTGCAACCCTGAGGGGCGTTCGTCTGTCGGTCGACAAGGGCCGACTGGTGGCCGATCTCATCCGCGGCAAGAAGGTCGACCAGGCGCTCAACATTCTGAACTTCACCCAGAAGAAGGCCGCTGTCATCATCAAGAAGGTCGTGGAATCTGCGATCGCCAATGCCGAGCACAACGACGGTGCCGATATTGACGAACTCAAGGTCAAGACCATCTATGTCGAGCAAGGCGCCACGCTCAAGCGTTTCTCCGCGCGCGCCAAGGGCCGCGGCAATCGCATCAGCAAACCCACGTGCCATGTGTACGTGACCGTCGGCAACTGATAGAGGAAGAAGCAGGACATGGGACAGAAAATCAACCCGACCGGTTTCCGCCTCGCGGTCAGCCGCAACTGGGCCAGCCGCTGGTATGCCAGCAACCGTGACTTCGCCGGTATGTTGGCCGAAGATATCAAGGTGCGCGAGTACCTCAAGGTCAAGCTCAAGAACGCCGCCGTCTCGCGCGTGCTGATCGAGCGCCCGGCCAAGAACGCCCGCATCACCATTTTCTCGGCACGCCCGGGCGTGGTGATCGGCAAGAAGGGCGAGGACATCGAGAACCTGAAAAAGGAACTCAGCCGCCAGCTCGGCGTGCCGGTCGCGGTCAACATCGAAGAAGTGCGCAAGCCCGAAGTCGATGCCAAGCTGATTGCCGACTCGATCACCCAGCAGCTGGAAAAGCGCATCATGTTTCGCCGCGCCATGAAGCGTGCGATGCAAAACGCGATGCGTCTGGGCGCTCAGGGCATCAAGATCATGTCCTCGGGCCGTTTGAATGGCATCGAGATCGCCCGTTGCGAGTGGTACCGCGAAGGCCGTGTGCCGCTGCACACCCTGCGCGCCGATATCGACTACGGCACCTCCGAAGCCAAGACCACCTACGGTGTGATTGGCGTGAAGGTCTGGGTCTACAAGGGTGACACCCTCGGTCGTGGCGACTCTCCAGGCGCCCGTCTGGATGCCGCACCGTCGGAAGAAGAGCGCAAGCCGCGCGGTCCGCGCCGCGATGGTCGTCCCGGTGGCGGTGACCGTCCTGGTGCCCGCCGTGGCCCCCGCACCAGCGGTGCACCTGCCGACGGCAGTGACAAGCCGGCCGAAGCCACCGCAGGTGGCGAGGCCCCGAAAACCACCGTTAAGCGCGTACGCAAAGCCGCGCCAGCTGCAGCAGCTGACGGTAAGACCGAGTGATCGGTCTCTTTAGGAGATAGAAAATGCTGCAACCTGCCCGCAGAAAATACCGCAAGGAACAAAAAGGCCGTAACACCGGTGTTGCCACCCGTGGCAACACGGTGGCCTTTGGTGACTTCGGCCTCAAGTGCACCGACCGCGGTCGCCTGACCGCCCGTCAGATCGAGGCCGCACGCCGTGCGATCTCCCGCCACGTCAAGCGCGGCGGCCGCATCTGGATCCGCGTCTTCCCGGACAAGCCGATCTCGCAAAAGCCTGCCGAGGTCCGTATGGGCAACGGCAAGGGCAATCCGGAGTACTACGTGGCTGAGATTCAGCCCGGCAAGATTGTGTTTGAGATCGTGGGTGTGCCCGAAGAGCTGGCGCGCGAGGCCTTCCGCTTGGCTTCGGCCAAGCTGCCGCTGCGCACCACCTTCGTCAGCCGCATGATCGGCCAGTGATCCAGGAGACGAAACATCATGAAAACCTCTGAATTGCGTCAAAAGGATGTGGACGGCTTGAAGACCGAGGTCAAGGAGCTGCAGAAAGCGCACTTCAACCTGCGCATGCAAAAAGCCACCCAGCAACTGAATAACACCGGGCAGCTGCGCGTGACCCGCCGCGCCATTGCTCGCGCCAAGACCATCCTGGCCGAGACCGTTGCCAAAGGAGCTGCCAAATGAGCGAAGCCAAAAAACTCACCCGCACCCTGATCGGCAAAGTGGTCAGTGACAAGCGCGCCAAGACGGTGACCGTGCTGGTCGAGCGTCGCGTCAAGCATGCGCTCTATGGCAAGATCGTGTCCATGTCCAGCAAGTACCACGCCCATGACGAAAAGGGCGAGTACCACCTGGGTGATGTGATTGAGATCACCGAAAGCAGGCCTTTGTCCAAGACTAAGAACTGGGTCGTCACCAAGCTGGTGCAAAAAGCCGCTGCCGTTTAAGGCGTCTGGCTTTGACCCCCAAAAGCCCGCTTAGGCGGGCTTTTTTTATGCTCGTGTGGCGCCTGCGACTCGGATCCTGTCGGCAGCAGGCCGGCCCCCTGGCTTTCGGACCGTGCGGTCAAGGCGATGTCAGAGCGGCTGTGCAATGTTCGGCAAAACCGCACACAATCGCGGTTCGCTTTTTTTCCTATCCCTACCCTTACCCTGAGGAGAACCCATGATCAAAGTTGGAGATAGCCTGCCCGCCGCCACCCTGATGGAATATTCGGAAGTCGAGGGCAATGGTTGCAGCATCGGCCCCAACCCGGTGGACGTGGCCAAGGCCACTGCCGGCAAGACGATTGCCATCTTTGCGCTGCCCGGCGCCTTCACGCCCACCTGCTCAGCCAAGCATGTGCCCGGCTATGTGGAAAAAGCCGCCGAACTCAAGGCCGCGGGTGTCGATGAGATCTGGTGCGTTAGCGTGAACGACGCCTTCGTGATGGGCGCCTGGGCGCGCGACCAGAAGACCGACGGCAAGGTGCGTATGCTGGCCGACGGCAGCGCCGACTTCAGCAAGGCCGTGGGCCTGACCCTGGACCTGACCGCACGCGGCATGGGCCTGCGCAGCAACCGCTACTCCATGCTGGTCAAGGATGGCAAGGTGGCTTCGCTCAATGTGGAAGGCCCCGGCAAATTCGAGGTCAGCGACGCTGGCACCATGCTCGCTCAGGCCAAGGGCTGAAGCAGCTACCCGGTCTGCGTAAAAGCCGCCTTCGGGCGGCTTTTTCTTGGCTGCCCCGGTTGGACACGGTGAAATTGCTGCGGCTGGCGGCTGCACCTACCCGACATAGCTCATGGGCGGAACATCGAGCTCACCGAGAGGAGAATTTCAGGACAACTGATATATTAGTATGGTAGAGTATGGGTCATGTCTTCGATCTTTCCCCCCCAGGCGGTCCGCCGTGCCTCTGACTCTGCGTTTGAACATTTGCGCGATGCGATCGTCGGGCTTGAATTGCCTCCAGGGGCGGCACTGTCGGACAGGGAGTTGTGTGAGCAACTCAGCATGAGTCGCACCCCGGTGAGGGAGGCGCTATTGAGGCTGGCCAACATTGGATTGGTCGAAATACGACCTCAGTCGGGAACCTTCGTGTCGCGCATCCGCATGGCGGAGGTGCACGAAGCTAACTTCATCCGCCGGGAATTAGAGGGTGCTTGTGTTCGCGAGGCAGCCAAAGTCATCAATGCGAGCCAGAAGAAAGAACTCATCTTTTTGATCGAGCAGCAAAAGCTCGACCACTCAAGACAAAACGCCAAAGTCTTCAGTAGGCTCGACAGCGACTTTCACGGTGCCATTCACACGATTGCAGGAAACGCGATGTGCAGGATGATCATCCGCGATGTCAGGATGTTCGTTGATCGGCTTCGAAACCTGAGCCTGCACCGGCCTGCGGACTTGGATGAAATTCTTGCGGATCACGCCGCGATTGCCGGGGCTCTAATTGAGGGCGACTCACAGGCGGCTGAGCGCGAAATGAATCGCCACATGGACCGAGTGGGCAGGGTCGCAAAGACTCTCATCTCTCAATACCCCGAGTACTTCGAGAAGGCTGATGTCTAGCTTCAGCCTACAGTTTTGGCATGTATGGCCCCATTGGGAGGCTCTCCTGCAGGGCGCCATGCTAACGATTACCCTGACCCTCAAGGCCTCGGCAGTCGGGTTGATCGCTTCCCTGTTGGCTGTTTACGGCCTTATGTCTGGCTTTAAACCGATGGCAGTTCTGGTGAGAGCGTATGTGGAAGTCATCCGCAACACGCCCTTTCTAGTCCAGCTGTTGTTCATCTACTTTTCTCTGCCCAGTGTTGGGATTCAGATGAGTGCCAACCAGGCGGCACTGCTAACTATGGTGATGAACTTTACCGGCTACACCGTGGAAATACTGCGAGGTGGAATTCAAGCAATTTCGAGGACGCAGCTCGATTCGGCCCGATCGCTAGGATTTACCAAGTTTCAGAGCTTTCGTCTGGTCGTGGCGCCGCAGGCGCTGCGCAATACCTACCCCTCGTTGACGAGCCAATTTAGCCTGCTGCTGCTCGGGTCTTCGGTTGTGTCAGCGATTTCGGCTGAAGACCTGACCGCGGTTGCCAACTACGTTCAGTCCTTGAACTTTCGGAGCTTCGAGGTCTACATCGTCACCGCAGGCTTGTACCTCGCAATCACCATTCTTTGTCGAATGCTGTTCGCGGGAATCTGGCGTATGACATTTCATCGGTGGGAGTAGCGCTCGATGGAAGTTCTCGTCAAGTACTTGCCGTCTCTGGCCTTCAGCGCAGGAATCACCTTGTTGTTATTCCTGGGGCCGGCCGTCATCGGGTCCCTGCTGGGCCTATTGGTGGCAGTCATGCGGACGGCCCGTGGAGTCCTGCCCCGGCAGGCGAGTCGATTATTTATTCTAATCATTCAGGGTACCCCCGCACTCTTGCTGCTCTTTATTGTCCACTATGGTGTGGCCACCATGGGCGTGCGTCTGACCCCCTTCTTGTCGGCCACCATTGCCCTGTCTCTTTACGCTGCGGGATTCCTCGGAGAGATTTGGCGCGGCGCTATTGAGGCTGTACCTCGGCCTCAGTGGGAGGCTGCAAAGAGCCTCGGGTTTGGCAGGACGCAGACCTTGATGCTTCTCATAGCGCCGCAGGCGATATGGATTGCCATGCCCGCCACGGTGGGGTTTCTGGTCTCACTGATGAAGGTCACCTCACTGGCGGCCATCATCGGCGTCGTCGAGTTGACGAAGTCGGGCATGGTGATTGCCAACCTCTCATTCCAACCCATGATGGTCTACGGCCTGATCGCGGTCCTGTACTTTGCGATGTGCTGGCCCATGTCCGTTTTGTCCCGTCATTTGGAGAAGGCACAGCATGCCACTCGTTAGCGTCCGACAACTCTCCAAGTCCTATGGAGCCAATAAGGTCATTGATGGACTGGAGATGGATATTCAAGAAGGCAGCGTTGTTGCGGTATTGGGTCGCTCTGGTTCGGGCAAGAGCACACTACTGCGCTGTATCGGAGGGCTAGAGGAGTTTGAGGCGGGTCAGTTGACCTGTGGTGACCGAGCCCTAAAAGCCAATCAATCGGCAGACCAGGGGTACTTCTCAAATATCGGCATCGTTTTTCAGCACTTCAATCTCTTCCCGCATCTCACCGCCCTTTCGAATGTGACGATCGCGCTGCGCAAGGTGCAGCGCTTGAGTGCGGATGTCGTGGCTGAAAGAGGTCGCATGGCGCTGGAAACCGTGGGTCTTTGGGAGAAGAAAGACGCCTACCCCGCCCGGTTATCGGGCGGGCAGCAGCAGCGGGTGGCGATAGCCCGCGCACTGGCGCTTCAACCCAAGATCTTGTTGCTTGACGAAGTGACCTCCGCCCTCGATCCTGAGCTCGTCGAGGAGGTTGTCGGTGTACTTCGTTCGTTGGCCAAACGTGGGCACACCATGCTTTTGGTCACTCATGACATTCGATTTGCTCAAACCGTGGCAGACCATATTGTGTTTATGCACAAGGGAAAGATTCACGAGCAGGGACCTGCTCATGAACTCATTCGTCAGCCGAGGACGGATGAATTAGCGCAATTTCTCGGGATGAACTAAAACTGAAAGGATGACAAGATGAAATCAATTTTTAAGGTGTTGGCAGGCCTGCTGGTGGCATCCTCGCTACTGGCCATGGGTGCCTATGCGCAGACCATCGATGCAATTCAGAAGCGGGGGAAAATCGTGATCGGAATGGATCAGACCATTCCCCCCTATGGTCTGCTCGATGAAAAGCGTGAGCCAGCCGGCTATGACGCCGATGTGGCTAGGGCGATCGGCAAGGCGCTTGGTGTGCAGGTTGAGTTTGTACAGGTGGCGGGTCCCACGAGAATTCCGGCCCTGCTCACGAATCAGGTCGACATCGTTGTCGCCACCCTGGGGATGAGTCCTGAGCGGGCGAATCAAGTCTGGTTCAGCATGCCCTACGGTAGCGTGGATGTTGTCTTCGTGTCTAAAGCTGCCAACAAATTTATGAAGCCGGGGGATACGGTAGGTAAGCGGATCGGCGTGGTGCGCGGAGGCATTCAGGATTCTTCCTTCACACCTTTGGCCCCAAAGGGGGCGACAGTTGTCCGGTTTGATGATGACGCCACTGTGGGCCAAGCCCTGTTGGCCGGGCAGGTTGATGCCATTGTCACGGCAAGCCATTGGGCGGCCGAGTTCATGAAACGCAACGCAGCGGCAAAGCTGGAAGTCAAGTTCACAGTCAGACAGTCTCCCTACGGTATTGGTGTGCGCAGGGGCGAGATCGACGTCTTGCAGTGGATGAACCAGTTTGTCGCGTTCCTGAAGATCACCGGGGAGCTTGATCAGATCAGCCGCCGCTGGATCGGTTCTCCCCTGTCCAATCTCCCAGTGTGGTGACAGCTAAAAGTCCAGTTGGCTCATCGCATTCAATCCAGGTCTTGAGGACATTGCAATGGAGATTCGTGACATCAAGGTTTACTCCATTCCGGTGGACTTCCGGACCTGGATTCTGGTCAAGGTAGAAACGTCAGAACCCGGACTATTCGGCTGGGGTGAGGCGACTGTTGAATGGAAGGCCCGCTCCGTAGGCGCTGCTGTTCTCGAGTTGAAGGATCTATGCGTCGGGGAGGATCCGCTGCGCATACGCCACCTGATGCGAAAACTGGTCAAGCGGCACTACTGGGACCCGGGTGTCATCGGCATGTCAGCGATCAGCGGCATCGAGATGGCCTGCTGGGATATCTTCGGCAAGTCGATAGGGCGGCCGGTGGTCGACTTGCTTGGCGGCGCTGTTCGCGACAGGATCCCGGTCTATACGCATCTGGGCTTTGGGAGCTCGGAGCATGTCTACGAAAAATCGATGACTGGCGAAGCGCTTGAATCAATCGAGAAAATTGTTGCGTGTGGCTACCATGCCGTCAAAGTGGTCAACATGCCATTTCATAACCAGCATGTTTTCGCCGAGCGGCGCACTGCTTATTTCAACATGATGGATGTGATTTTGGATGCGTGCAGCGGGCGTATCGATGTGGCGCTTGATGTACACGGCCGATGTGGATCCGTCGGCTCTGCCGAGTCACTGCTTTCCTTTCTTTCCGGGCGCGACCTGCTCTTCGTCGAGGAGTTGC
This sequence comes from Polaromonas sp., assembly GCA_044352515.1. Classification (GTDB taxonomy): domain Bacteria; phylum Pseudomonadota; class Gammaproteobacteria; order Burkholderiales; family Burkholderiaceae_C; genus Polaromonas. Next base: position 10,172 of record JBILDR010000034.1, on the reverse strand, counting down.
TTCGGCCGGCACCAGCGGCGACCATGGCCAGCCTGGCGCGCAAGTTCGATGTGCGATTGGCAACCGGAGAGCGCTTGGTTGAGATGAAGGATTTCGTAGACCTTGCGTGTGAACGCGCGGTCGCCGTCTTCCAGCCTGACATTGCCCACTGTGGGGGGCTGTTGGCCGCTTCTCGTATCGCTACGCTGGCCGCTGGCTTCAACATCTCGATCGCCCCTCACAATCCTTTGGGCGTGATCGCTAGTAGCGCGGGCTTGCATTTCGCGCTCGCCACAGACAATTTTCTGGTCCAAGAGGAAATGAGTGCGCATTTCAGTGCCGCCAAGGATTTCATTGAAACCCCCATTCATTTCGAGGATGGCTTTTGGACACTCAAGCCTTGCGTTGGTCTGGGGATAACGGTCGACGAGAACTTTGCAGCACGGATGCAGGGCCGCCACGAACCCTTGCTCACGAATTCGGCTGTAGATCCAGATGGATCCCTGGTGGATTGGTAGTCGGAGTACGCAATGCACATCAAGCAGGTTAAGGCCCATCTTCATTCCGGCGAGTTTTCTGATCTGGTCTTTGTTGAAGTGAGGACTTCAGATCCCGCAGTCATCGGCTGGGGCGAGTGCACTTTGCCCGGCAAGCCGTATGCAGTGGCTGGTGCCATTCGGGATGCGGCGCGCTTGATCCTGGATATGCCGGTTCAGTCGATCAGAAAGGTGTGGGAGACGGTCTACAGGCACAGTTACTGGCGCGGCGGCGCCGTAGAAACATCGGCTTTGTCCGGCATTGACATCGCACTTTGGGATATTGCCGGGAAGGTCGCGGATCGACCAGTTCATGCACTGCTTGGTGGTGCTGTACGCGACCGCATCCAGACCTATGCCAACTGCGGCCTGTCAACAGACCCCGATGAGTTGGCACGCCGGGCAAGTGCGGCGCTACAAGCTGGCTTTCAAATCGTCAAGTTCTATCCGCTCCCCCCGTTGCTCGCCCTGCCGGCCACAGAGTTGGTGTCGAGAGTCTATGACTGCTGTGCTGCCGTCAGGCAGGTCATCGGCAAATCACGAGATTTCGCTATTGATCTGCACGGCCGTACGATGCCGCAGACCGTGATTGCGATTGAGCATGCGATTCGGGACCTGCGACCGCTTTGGATTGAAGAGCCGGTGGCCAGCGAGGATATGGCAGCCTTGTCTCGGATCAGGCGGCATTTCCAGGTTCCCATCGCTTTGGGTGAGCGTCTTTTCACCCGTTGGCAGTTCAAACAGGTCTTGAGCCGCGGTTGGGTCGACATCATCCAGCCTGATGTGGGCAATGCAGGTGGCCTTTCAGAGATGAGGGTCCTGGCCGACATGGCCGAGGCCCATCATGTCGCTTTCGGCCCGCACAGCCCCAACGCATTGCTGCACACCTTTGCATCCATGCACTGCGCTGCGATCGCACAGACGTTTGGTGCGCTGGAGTTCAGGCCTAGCCCGATGACCAACCAAGTCTTCGATGGGGTGGCCCCGTCTATGGATGATGGTGGCAGTTTCGCCTTGCCGACCGCTGCGGGTATTGGTGTGAGTGTGCGGGAAAGCAGCTTGTCTTTTGATGAGAGCCGGGTCCCAAAATTGGTCGAATATGGGCACGACGGCACGCCCGTGGACTGGTAGCCCATGCGCGCTAGAGTAGTCCCTGTTCTTTACAGCTATTTTGATGCTGCGGGTGCAATTGATTTAGAGGCTCATGCGATGCAAATCGCATGGGTTCAGCAGGGGGGTGTGGCCGGCATCACTCTGTTTGGCCTGGCTTCTGAAGGGGGGGCGCTTTCCTCCGCAGAACGAAGGTCAATACTGGCCTACACCAGCTCGATACTGCCTTCAGGAGATGCATTACTGGTCACTGTTCGACCGGATGACATTGTTGAAGAGCTGGTCCGATGCGCGCTTGAATTTCGGGATCGGCTGGATTTGATTTTCCAGATCGGTCAGGACGCAGCGCGATCGATCGCGCAGTTTCGCGCCCTTGTTGCAGAGCCGGCATTGGCCAAGCATGTGTACCTGGGTCTTCAGCTTGCACCTGGATTAATCGACACCACATTCACCGCCGATGCGATTAAGGGCATCGAAGGGCTGTCCGAACGCCTGCAGTTTCTTAAGGCCGAGTACAACAGCATCGAGCTGGCGGCACATCTGTCTACGCTGGACAGGCCGATAGATCTCTTGGTGGGGCGTCACGGCCAGAATTTGATTGAATATCTCAGGATCGGCGCGGTTGGCGTGATCCCCGGCACTGAAATGGCACCAGCCCTAAGGCCAATCTTGGAGGCCTGGGCTGCGGGCCGAAAAGATGATGCCACCCAAGCCTACGGAAGAATTGCAGCTTATGTTGACTTTGCCATGCAGGACCTCGATACCGTGGTCGATGTGGGGCGCGCAGTGACGGCGCGGGCATTGGGGTTCAAGCCAGGCCCACGGCGTATGCCTTCTGGTCGTGATCCCAAGACCATGTCGGCCGCCATAGAGGCTTGGTGGCCGCACTGGCAAGCAATCAACGACCCATTGCCTCCCCCTGCCTGGTGACAGCAGCGCCGTCCCAGCTCTGCCTGGCTGAACCTTTTTTGGAGAAAAAATGAACTTGCTCGATCTCAAAGGCCGCCATGCCGTTATCACTGGCGCCGCCACAGGCCTCGGATACGCGATTGCGCAGCGCATGATTGTCTCGGGTGCGCGGGTCACACTCTGGGATCGCGACGAGAGGGCTTTGGCGGCAGCTTCGAAGCAACTCTTGCCGCCGCAGGGCAATCCGGCTGTTGCCGCCATCGCAGTGGATGTGACCCGTTATGAGCAAGTTCTGGGCGCCACCCAAAGGACCATTGCGCTTGGACCGGTTGATATCCTCGTCAACAGCGCCGGGATCACGGGTCCCAACACCAAGTTGTGGGACTACCCGGCTGATGCTTGGCAGCAGGTCTTCGATGTTAATGTGCATGGTCTCTTCTATTGCTGCCGGCAATTTTCGGCGCATATGCGCGAGCGCAATTACGGCCGAATCGTCAATATCTCCTCTGTGGCCGGCAAAGAGGGCAATCCCAATGCCAGTGCTTACAGCGCAAGCAAAGCCGCAGTCATCGGGCTGACAAAGTCCTTGGGCAAGGAGCTCGCGGACACAGGTGTGCGCGTCAACTGCATCACCCCAGCTGCTGTAAAGACCCCCATCTTTGATCAAATGACGCCCGAACACATCCAGTTCATGCTCGGCAAGATTCCGATGGCTCGCTTCGGTCTGCCTGAGGAGGTAGCCGCAATGGTCACTTGGCTGTCTTCCGAAGAGTGTTCGTTTGCGACAGGTGCGGTGTTTGATCTCTCCGGGGGGCGTTCGACTTATTGAACGTTGTGGTCGCGGACGAAAGTCATTCATGGAGCGGCGATGGGCCTAGGTGTATCTTCCCGTCTAGACCCCTTAAAAGGGCCAACTGTTTTTTGGCTTTGAGTTGCCTGATGACCATCACAGGTCGACCTTGAGGTAGTGCGCCCCTTGCAGAGGGTTGTGGTAGTAGGGCGCAATCTCTTCGAAACCCAGCTCAGCGTAGAGTTGCCGCGCCGCTTCCATCTCGTCCAGCGTATCGAGCAGCACGCTGTGGTAACCGGCGGCGCGCGCCGCATCGAGAATGGCTTCGGCCAACTGCCGCCCCAGTCCAAAGCCGCGAAAGGCTTTGCGCACATACAGCCGCTTCATTTCGGCAGCGTTCGCATAGTCGACGTTGTCGATGGGCCGCAGGGCGCAGCAGCCGGCCACCTGGCCTTCGATCAAGGCCAGCAGCAAGGCGCCGCGTGGTGCGGCGTAGTCGCCGGGCAGGCTGTCCAGTTCGGACTCAAAGTCCTGGAAGTCCAGCGCGACGCCTAGACCTGCAGCGTACTCTTCAAACACGTCTCGGACCTTGGCCATGTCCTCGGCCTGTTGCGGGGTGATGAGGTGGACGGCAGGCTGCTTCACGTTTTAGGACTTGAGTTCAAAAAAGAGCAATAGCGGAGCTGAAGGCGTACTCGGACTCTCATCAGAATCCGGCTGGCGCTAGCGAGAACACCCAGCTGCTCAGCCCGAAGCAGCCCAACAGCACCGCCAGTGCGATCAGCCGGCTGCTCGCATCGTCGCGGGCTGCCGGTTCGGCCTGCTCCAGCGGCTTGTCGCCATGCACCATGGCGCCCACGATGGCGTGGCCCTTGAACGTGTGCCAGATGATGGCCAGCAGGTGCAGCAGCACCAGCCCGAACAGCAGCAGCTTGCCGATATTTTTGTGATAGGCCGAGGCCGCACTGACCGAGGCGCTGGATACAAGATGGCTCAGCGGTCCAGAAAAAGCGATTTCATCGTCGCTGAACAGGCCGCTGGCCACTTGGGCGGTAAGCACCACAGCAAAGGCGAGGATGGCCAGTGCGCCCAGGGGACTGTGGCCGGTGCGCCGGCGCGCATCGATGCGCCCGCGCAGATCTTCGATGATGGCGCCTGGCCTCAGGTTAAAGGACGAAAAACGCGACCAGCGCCCGCCAATCAGCCCCCAGGCCAGGCGAAACAGCAGCAGGCTCATCACCGCTTGGCCGAAGCGAAAGTGCCAGACCATGGCCGAGCCGCCGATATTGCCGCTGACCACCAGACCCACCACGCAGACCACCAGCGCCCAATGAAACAGACGGGTTGGCAGGTCCCAGATGCGGGTGCGGATGAGATGGTTGGCGTAGTGGTTCATGTGGCTGTCCTGGCAAAGGCAGAGCTCAAAGCCGGCATTCCCGACCAAAAAGCCCTATGAGAGTGATGGACCCAGTGCAAGACGGAGCTCGCGCCGTTAGACTGCATCGACCGTCCTGGTGATTTTGCGCCAGCTCTTGTCCCTCGTTCTAAGGAAGTCCCCATGAAAATTTTCGCTCATCTTGTCTCCCTAGGCGCTTTGCTGGCTCTGAGTCTGCCGGCGGCAGCGCAGTTTGCCAAGCCGGAGGATTCCATCCGTTACCGTCAGGGCTCGCTGTTTGTGATGGGTCAGCATTTTGCGCGTGTTGGCGCCATGGCCAATGGCCGAGTGCCATTTGACGCCAAGGTCGCCCAAGAGAATGCCGACATCGTGGCCGCCATGGCTAAGCTGCCCTGGGCCGGTTTTGGCCCCGGCACCGACAAGGCTGCGCCGAATAAGGCCAAGGCCGAGATCTGGAGCGAGCAGCCCAAGTTCAAGGATGCCAGCGAGAAGATGATGGCAGAAACTACCAAGCTCGCTGCCGCCGCCAAAACGGGCAACCTGGATGCCCTCAAGGCCGCCTTCGGCGCTACGGCCGGTAGCTGCAAGGCCTGCCACGACGCTTATCGGGCGCAATGAGTTGAGGGCAGCGAATCGGGGCAGGCTGGCCCTGCCCCGGTTCAGCTCTCAGTCAGCAGCTTTTCAATGAGCTGCTGGAGCGCCACAAAGTCGGGCTCACCGACGAACTGCTTGACGATCTGACCGCGTTTATTGACCAGGTAGGTGGTCGGCGTGATTTTGGTATCGCCCCAGGCCTTGGCAATGGCGCCGGTGTTGTCAATCGCCACCTTAAAGGGCAGCTGCCGGGTCTGGCTGAAGTTGACCACATAGGCTGGCGGGTCGTAGCTCATGGCCACTGCCAGCGTCTCGTAGCCGCGCGCATGAAATTGCTGGTGTGTCTTCACCAGTTGAGGCATTTCTGCCACGCAGGTCACGCAGCTGGTGGCCCAGAAGTTGACCAGCAGCACCTTGCCTTTGAAGGCCTCTGTGCTGGTCTGGCTGCCGTCGAGCAGCACGAAACGCGTCTCGGGTGCAGCCTGCTTGGTAGAGCAAGCAGCGCCGAGCAGGCCCGAAGCCAGCACAGCTGCGGCGAGCCAAAGCCGGCGTCGGTTAAGGCGTATCAAAGCGGTCATGGGCAAAGTGTATCGACCCTGGGTCGGCTCGTTGGCAAGTTTGACCCGCTTAGATGATTTTTTGCGATTTGAGTTCGGCCAGCTTTGCGGCGTCCCAGCCCAGCACCGAGGTCAATACTTCTTCGGTGTGCTGGCCCAGCAAGGGCGGCGGGAGCCCCTCCTGGCCGGGGCCGCGGACTGGCGTGGCGCTGAGCTTCATCGGGCTGGCCACCAGACTCAGGTCTTGCCGAGCCGGGTGCTGCCAGTGCTTGACCATGCCGCGCTCATGGACCTGTGGGTCGGCAAACACCTCGGCCAGATTGTTGATGGCGCCACAGGGTACTTTGGCTGCCTCCAGCGCCGACAGCCAATCGGCCTTGCTGCGGGCTTTCATGACTTCCTCAAGTAGGGGCACCAGTTCGGCGCGGTTGACCACCCGCTGCCGGTTGCTCGCAAAGCGCGGATCACTGGCCAGTTCGGGCCGGCCAGCGACCTCGCAGAATTTGGCGTACTGGCCGTCATTGCCAACGGCCAGGATCAGGTGGTCGCGCTGGCCATCGGCCGTCGGCGCGACTTCGAAGACCTGATAGGGCACGATATTCTGGTGCGCATTGCCCGCGCGGCCGGGCACCTTGCCGCTGACCAGATAGTTGGCGCCCAGATTGGCCAGCATGGCCACCTGGGTGTCGAGCAGGGCCATGTCGACCTGCTGGCCTTGGCCGGTGCGCTCTGCATGGCGCAGCGCCGCCAAGATGGCCACGGTGGCATACATGCCCGTCATCAGATCGGCCACCGCCACGCCCACCTTCTGAGGCCCGCCGCCGAGGTCGTCGCGCTCGCCGGTGACGCTCATCAGGCCGCCCATACCCTGGATGGCGTAGTCATAGCCGGCCCGTTCGGCGTAGGGGCCGGTCTGGCCAAAGCCGGTGATGGAGCAGTAGACCAGGCGCGGGTTGATGGCCAGCAAACTGGGTGCATCCAGCCCGTAGCGGGCCATGTCGCCGACTTTGAAGTTCTCCACGAACACATCGCAATGGCGAACCAGTTCGCGGATCAGCGCCTGGCCCTGCGCCTGTGCGATGTCGCAGACCACCGAGCGCTTGTTGCGGTTGGCGCCCAGGTAGTAAGCCGCCTCGCGGGTTTCCTGTCCCTGGTCGTCATGCAGGAAGGGCGGGCCCCAGCTACGGGTATCGTCACCCTGCCCAGGCCGCTCAATCTTGATCACGTCGGCGCCAAGGTCGGCCAGATTCTGTGTGCACCAGGGGCCGGCCAGCACCCGGGACAGGTCAAGAACGCGGATGCCTTGCAAAGAGTTCATGCGGTGATTGTGGCGCAGGCGCGCTGTCACCTGCAGGCCGGGGGTCTGTCGCTGGAGCGCCCGCGACCTGGCCCCGATGCCTGTACAGTCTCAGAGTGTCATTTCAAGCGATTCATCGACCCACCCCTGCCGCCCTTGCCAGCGTCCTGGCCCTGAGTCTGGGCATCCTGCTGGCCGCCTGCAGCCCCACTCTGAACTGGCGGCAGGTCCATCCCGAAGGGGTGGACATGACGGTGTTGCTGCCCTGCAAGCCCGATCGAGCCAGCAAGAGCGTGCCCCTGGGTGGGCGCGAGACCCGGTTGTCCATGACCGGTTGCGAGGCCGGCGGCGCTATGTACGCCCTGGCAGTGGCCGAGCTGAGCGATGCCGGCTCGGTGGGCGAGGTGCTGGCGCAATGGCAGGCTTTGACGCTGACCCATATGCGGGCAGACGCATCGACGCAGCAGCGCAAGCCCATGCCTGTGCCGGGCGCCGATGGCCCGTCGCCCCTGCTGCTCTCGGCCCGCGGCAGCCACCCCGACGGTCAGGCGATCGAAGGCCAGGCGCTGTTTTTCGCGCGCGGTGCCCGGGTTTTCCAGGCCGTCATTTATGCGCCGCGCATTAATGCGGATGCGGCTGAAACCTTTTTCGGCGGCATGAAGCTGCCATGAGCGCAACGCAGAGCCTACCGACGCCCGAGGCCGCCGCTGACCGGCTGGTTGGTCGTACCGCGGTGCTGGTGTTCCTCGCTTTTGCCTTGGGCTACTTTGCCTCGGCGGTGCTGCGCACGGTGATCGCCACTTTGTCGCCCACTCTGACGCAAGAGTTCGGCTTGCAGGCGGCCGATCTGGGGCTGCTGGCCGGCGGCTTTTTCCTGGGCTTTGCCAGTACCCAGCTGCTGCTCGGATCCTGGCTGGACCTGTATGGCCCAAGGCGGGTTTTGGTGGGATTTCTCGCGGTAGCGGTGGTCGGCTGTCTGGCCTTTTCTGTGGCCAACAGTTTTGCGAGCATGCTGGCCGCGCGCGTGTTGTTGGGGGTGGGCGTCAGCGCCTGCCTGATGGCGCCGCTGACCGGCTTTCGCCGCTGGTATGAGCCGGCCCAGATGCTGCGGGCCAATTCCTGGATCCTGATGCTGGGCTCGTTGGGCATGCTGGCCTCGACCCTGCCGGTGCAGTGGCTGCTGCCCGTGCTGGGCTGGCGCCCCATGTTCTGGGCCATGGCCGCGCTGATTGTGCTGGCCATGGTGCTTACCTTCAGGCTGGTGCCTGCCCACACGCCGCCGTCGGGCGCAGCCACCGAGCCGCCTGGTTATGCCCAGGTCTGGCGCAGCCCGGCATTTCGCCGCCTGGTGCCCTATGCTTTTTTCATCAACGGTGGCATGGTCGGCTTGCAGACCCTGTGGCTGGGGCCCTGGCTGACCCGCGTGGTGGGGCTCAGTCCCCTGCAAGCCGCTGGCGGCTTGTTCTTCATCAATCTGGCATCGTTGCTGGCTTTTTCCGTTTGGGGCTGGGTGATGCCGGGTCTGACGCGGCGCGGCTGGAGCACTGAACGCTTGCTGCGCGCAGGGGTGCCGCTGACCCTGCTGATCATGGCGATCAACATCAGCCTGGGCAGCCTGGCCGATTGGCCGTATTGGGCGGTGCTCATCATGGTGGGTAGCGTGGTCTCGCTGGCCCAGCCGGCGCTGAGCATGACCTTCCCGCCGGCTTTGGCGGGTCGGGCTCTATCGGCCTACAACCTGGTGTGTTTCCTGGGCATTTTCTCGATGCAGTGGGGTGTCGGTCTGTTGGTCGATGCTCTCAAGGACCAGGGCTGGTCAGAGGTGGCCAGTTTTCAGGGCGCTTTCGCGGTTTTCTTCTTTTGCTCTTTGGCCGCTCTGGTCTATTACCTGCGCGGCAAGTCGGATAATCTCCAGCCATGAATGCGATCCTGGTCATTGCGCATGCACCCCTGGCCTCGGCCATGAGCCAGTGCATCGCCCATGTCTTCAATGATCCGCCGCGCTGTTTCGCGGTGCTCGATGTGCAGCCCAATGTGCCGCCGGAGGAGACCTTGGAGCAGGCGCGCATCATCCTGAACCAACTGGGCTGCCCGACCTGTCTGGTGATGACCGACATCTTCGGCGCCACGCCCTGCAATGTGGCCCAGAAGCTGGTCGATGGGGTGAGCAGCAAGCTGATCACCGGGATGAACCTGCCCATGCTGCTGCGCGCCTTGTCTTATCGCGAAGACACCCTGGACGCTTTGGTGGCGCGCAGCCTGGCCGGGGCCAGCCAGGGGGTGATGCAGGTGGCCATCACCGCGCCCCAGAATCAAAATCGACGGACCTATGATCAAGAACAGCGTGACCATCAGCAATAAATTGGGTCTGCATGCCCGTGCGTCGGCCAAGCTGACCAAGCTGGCCGGCAGTTTCCCCTGTGAGGTCTGGCTCAGCCGGGGCGAGCGCCGCGTCAATGCCAAGAGCATCATGGGTGTGATGATGTTGGCCGCTGGTCTGGGCACCACGGTCGAGCTTGAGACCCACGGCGAGCGCGAGCAGGAAGCCGCCGATGCGATCCTGGCTCTGTTCAACGACAAGTTTGGCGAAGGCCAATGAGCTTTTCCATCCACGGTCTGGCGGTCTCGCGCGGCATCGCCATAGGGCGGGCGGTGCTGGTGGCCTCCAGCCGGGCCGATGTAGCGCATTACTTCATCGATCCGACCCAGGCCGAGCAGGAGGTCCAGCGCATTCGGGTGGCGCGCGATGCGGTGGTCGAAGAAATCACCCGTGTGCAGCGTGAGCTGCCCAAGGAAGCGCCGCCCGAACTCGCTGCCCTGCTTGATGTGCATCTGATGCTGCTGGAAGACGAGCAGCTGTCCTCGGGCGTCAAGCACTGGATCACCGATCGTCAGTACAACGCCGAATGGGCCATCACCACCCAGTACGAGATTTTGGCCCGGCAGTTCGATGAAATGCAGGACCCTTATCTGCGCGAGCGCAAGGCCGATCTAGAACAGGTGG
>JBILDR010000194.1:0-6499 GCA_044352515.1 Polaromonas sp. | reverse complement strand
GCCTGCGCCGCTGGCGGCCGCGCTCGCTGCGCTACCAGGTCGAGCAGCAGCGCATCGAGGCTTGGTTGGCCGATGTGGCGCGTCTGCTGCCCGGCCAGGCTGAGCTCGCGCTAGAAGTGGCGCGGGCGCAGCAACTGGTCAAGGGCTACGGGGATACCCATGCCCGCGGCTGGCGGCATTTTGAGATGATCATGAATCAGCTCAGCCCCTTGGCCGGGCGCGCCGACGCGGCCAGCCGCCTGCGGGCCTGGGTGGCGGCGGCATTGGCTGACGACAGTGGCCAGACTCTGAAGCAGGCCATGCAGCAGAGCTGATCAGCTTCATTGAAGTTTTCAACAAGTACAGGAGATGACCATGCAAAGAAGACCTTGGATGCAAATCGGTGCCGCCCTGATGTTGGGGCTGGCCTCTTCAGTTTGGGCGCAGGAGACCACGCTCAGATTGGTCAGCAGCTTCGCTGAGAACGGGATCTATGTGCAGCGACTGCAGCCCTGGATCGCTAAGTTCAATGCCGAGGGCAAGGGCGTGCTGCAGATCAATTTCATTGGTGGCCCCAAGGCCATGCCTTCCTTTGAGGTGGGCAATGCGGTCAAGACCGGGGTGGTGGACATCGCGCTCAACACCGGCGCTTTCTATACCAACGTCATGCCCGAGGCTGACTTTCTCAAGCTGACCCAGATCACCATTGCCGAGCAGCGCAAGAACGGCGCTTTTGACGCGATCAACCGGGTCTGGAACGAGAAGGGCAATATGCAGTACCTCGGCCGCATGGTCGAGAGCCAGCCCTTTCACATCTATACCAACAAGAAGATCGACAAGCCTGATCTGAACGGCCAGAAGATCCGCATCACCCCGGTCTACCGTGACTTCTTCCAGGCCCTGGGCGCCAACGTCATCACCACGCCGCCAGGCGAGGTCTACACCGCACTCGAGCGCGGCGTGGTCGACGGTTACGGCTGGCCGATCGGCGGCATTTTTGACCTGAACTGGCACGAGAAAACCAAGTTCCGCGTCGACCCGGGCTTTTATGACGCCGAGGTCTCGCTGATCATGAACCTGCCGGCCTACAAGCGCTTGAGTGACGCTCAGCGCGCCTTCCTGAACAAGCAGGTGCTGGCGCTCGAGGCGGAGAACACCTTCTGGGTCAAGTTCGCGGCCGACGAGACAGCGCGCCAGGCCAAGGCCGGCATACAGACCATCGCTTTTGATGCCGCCACCAGCAAGGCTTTCCGTGATAAGGCCTACGAGGTGGGCTGGGCCGGCGCGGCCAAGCAAAGCCCCGAGATTGCGGCCCGCTTCAAGACCCTGTTCTCCAAGTAAGCGTCGGTGCTCCAGTCCCTTGATGCGCTGTGGGCCCGCTTGCTGGCGAGCCTGGCGATGCTCGGTTGCCTGCTGCTGCTGGCCATGATGCTCATCATCGTGGCCGATGTGGCCCTGCGCAACCTGGCGCCCACTGAAGTGGCGCGCGCCCTGGCCTGGAGCAACGAGGTCTGCGAGGCCATGCTGCTGCTGGTGACCCTGTGCGTAGCGCCCTGGCTGCTGCGCCGAGGCCAGCACATCCGGGTCGATATCTTGCTGCAACCGCTGCCGCCGCGCTGGGCCTGGCTGCTGGAATGGCTGGGCGATCTGATCGGCCTGGCCACCTGCCTGGTCCTGATGGTGGTGTCGGCAAAGGCGACGCTGGCCAGCCATGCCTCGGGGGCGCTGAGCATCAAGACCCTGGTCACGCCCGAGTGGTGGATCCTGGCGCCGCTGCCTGTGGCTTTTGCCCTGCTCTCGGTGGAAATGCTCTGGCGCATGCACAGGCTCTGGCGCGCTGAACGCGGGCCGCGCAGCGACGCGGTCAGCGCTGCCTGAGGCTCTACAGACGATGCTGAGCTGGACCCTTGCCGCCTGGTTGCTCCTGGGGGGCTCGACCGCGCTGCTGCTCATAGGCATGCCGGTGGCGTTGACCTTTCTGGCGGTCAACCTGGTTGGCGCCTGGCTTTACATGGGCGGCGAGGTCGGCCTGGTGCAACTGGCGCGCAGCAGCGTCAGCTCGGTGGCCGCTTTCGCCCTGACGCCCATCCCCCTGTTTGTGCTGATGGGCGAGGTGCTGTTTCACACCGGGCTGGCGCACAAGGTGATTGAGGGCATAGACCGGCTGATCACCCGCGTACCGGGCCGTCTGGCGGTGGTGGCGGTGGTGGCGGGCACGGTGTTTTCGGCCATCTCGGGCTCGACCATTGCCACCACAGCCATGCTGGGCTCGCTGATGGTGCCGGTGATGCTGGCGCGCGGCTACCATGCGACGCTGGCCACCGGCCCCATCATGGCCATCGGCGCGGTCGATATGCTCATCCCGCCGTCGGCGCTCACCGTCCTGCTGGGCTCGCTGTCGGGCATTTCCATTTCAAAGCTCTTGCTCGGCGGCATCGTGCCTGGGCTGATCCTGTCGCTGGCTTTTATCGCCTGGATCGTGCTGCGGGTACGGCTCAATCCGGCGCTGGCACCTGAAGACAGCAATGCACCGACTTATCACGGCTGGGAGCGCTGGCATTTGCTTGTGGCCTATGTATTGCCCACGCTGTCGATTTTTGTGGTGGTGGTGGGCGCGCTGGCTGCCGGCTGGGCCACGCCCACCGAATGCGCCGCCCTCGGCGCATTCGCCACCCTGGTGCTGGCTGCGCTTTACCGGCGCCTGAACTGGCCGGCCCTGCGGCAGGCGCTGATGGGTACCGCCGGTATTTCCGGCATGATTTTGTTCATCATCCTGGGCGCCACCACTTTTGCGCAGTTGCTGTCGTTTTCGGGCGCGAGCAACGGCCTGGTGCAGGGCATCACCAGCCAAGGCTGGTCTAAAGAGGCCATTGTGGTGGGCATGATGGCCTTGCTGATTTTTCTGGGGCTTTTCGTCGATCAGGTCAGCATGATGATGATCACGCTGCCCATCTTCATGCCCATCGTGAGCAGCCTGGGGATAGACCCGGTCTGGTTCGGCGTGATGTTCCTGATCTGCATGCAGCTGGGTTTGTTGCTGCCGCCGCACGGCCTGCTGCTGATGACCATGCGCGGCGTGGCCCCGCCCGAGGTGCGCACGGTGCAGATTTTTCAGGCGGTTACGCCCTATGTGCTGATGAGCATCGCCTTGCTGGTGGCGGTGTTCTTCTGGCCGGCGATTGCGACTTGGTTGCCCGGGCTTTGATGGCGCGCCGTTAGATCGCCCTGTTAGATCGCCCTGTTAGATCGCCCTGTTAGGTCGCCCTGTTAGGTCGGGCTGTCAGACCGCTGTGTGGGCCCGCTTGCAGCGCGGGCCCTGAAGCCGCCAGCTCACTCCGGCGTGATGCCCGCGCGTTTGACCGCCACACCCCATTTGATGGTCTCGCTGCGGATAAAGGCGGTGAATTGCTCGGGGCTGCTGCCCACCGGATCGGCGCCGGCCTTGGACAGGGTCTCACGCACATCGGGCAGGGCCAGCACCTTGGCGATTTCTTCCTGCAGACGCTTGAGCACGGCCGGCGGCGTGCCAGCCGGCGCGACCAGCCCGGTCCAGCCGCTGACCGCCACGCCGGGGTAACTGGTTTCGGCCATGCTGGGAACATCGGGTGCAGCGGCCGAGCGCTGGGGCTGGCCGACGGCCAGGGCGCGCAGTTTGCCGGCCTTGACCTGGGCCAGCAAGGCCGGCATGGTGCCAAAGATGAAGTCCACCTGCCCGCCCAGCAGGTCGTTGATCGCCGGCGCCTCGCCTTTGTAGGGCACGTGCAGCATGTTCACGCCCGCTGCATCGGCCAGCAGTTCTGCCGCCAGTTGCGACTGATTGCCTATGCCCGCCGAGGCAAAGCGTACGCTGCCGGGCTTGGCTTTGGCCGCGCTGATCAGATCGGCCACGCTCTTGTAGGGCGAGGCGGTGTTGACCACCAGCAAAAAAGAGATCGAGGTGGTTTGCGTCACCGGCGCAAAGTCGCGCAGGGTCTCGTAGGGCACTTTTTTGTAAATGTGCTGGTTGATGGTCAGCGCGCTGGGCGAGGTCATCAAGAAGGTGTGGCCGTCGTTGGCGCGAGCCACTGCCTCGCCGGCAATCATGCCGTTGGCGCCGGCGCGGTTGTCGATCACCACCGGCTTGCCCAGGGCCTCACCGAGCTTCTGGCCGATCAGGCGGGCGGCAATGTCTATGCTGCCGCCGGCCGACTGCGAGACCACGAACTTGACAGGCTGGCTGGGCCAGGCGGTTTGCGCCTGGGCGATGGCGGTGGCCAGGCACAGGGCCAGAGGGGCGAGCAGGCGTTTTGCCGTGGGAGTCATTGCAGTGTCCTTGCAGGTTGGGTTTTAGGGGCTAAAGTCGACCAGCTGGCTCACATCCGGGCAGTTGTCGATGTCCAGCAGGGCCCGGTGCAGTTGCTCGGCCCGCGCCGCACCCCACAGGGGCACAGCCAGGTCCTGGTATTTGCGTGCCAGCGCCGCGGCCGGGTGTGGGCGCTGCGGCTCGCCGCTGGTGATGTGGCAGGCGCCTTCGATGACACGGCCATCGCGCAGCGCAAGGCGCAGGTCTACCCTTTGCAGGGCCGGGTATTGTGCGGTCAAGTCGGGCGCTTCGACCACATGCACGCGCCGCGCCAGCGCCCGCACCGCAGGGTCGGCCACCGCTTCGTCGGAAAAAGCCGCCAGCCCGTCGCGCCCGCCCACCAGCAAGGTCGCCAATGCAAACGGAATTGAAAAACGGGTGCCGAACCAGTCGGTCGGCTCTTGCTGTGAGAGAAAGGCGGCCAGCTTGTAGGCCCGCACATCGATGCGTTCGATCTCGGCGGGTGCCAGCGGGCCTTCGTTTCGGGCCAGCGCATCGTGCAGCGCGTCGATGGCCGAATGGGCGTAGCGGGCGGTGGGGTAGAGCTTGAGATAGCCTTCGAGCAGCAGCCAGCGCTGGCCGAGCTCGGCCACCGCCACCTCGGGTGAAAAGCCCTCGCCCAAAACCAGGCTGAAGGTGGTGTTGACCCCGTCGCTGGGGCCTGTAAAGCCCGCCTCGACCATGCGCAGGGCCATAGGCCCCATGAAGCCGCTGTGGCCCGCATACCAGTTGCGCACTGTGGCCCCATTGAGCATGGTGTGGCGGTTGGTGGCCATGCAGCACGACGCTGCCAGGCTGGCCAGTTCGCGCAATCGATCAGGTGCCAGGCCGGCGAGCCGGGCGCAGGCCAGGGCCGAGCCGACCACGCCGAAGGTGCCGTGCGGGTTGACGATCAAACGGGTCTGGGTGGCCATGCCTATGCGGGCCACCACCTCGTAGGACAGGGCGATGGCCGCCAGCAGGGCGCTGCCACTCAAGCGGCGTTCCTGCGCCAGCGCGAGCGCGGCCGGGATCACCTGTATGCCCGGATGGCCATTGGCCAAAAAGTTGCCCTCGTCATAGTCTAGCCAGGCACCGGCAATGCCATTGAGCATGGCGGCGTTGATGCGCTCGGCGCTGCGGCCGCTGCCGATCACCCAGGCTCGACCTGCCCCGTCCTGGCCGGCCAGTTGGGCCTGGGTCAGCGCCATAAGTGGGGGCTGACGCATGCCCCAGGCGATCACCGGCAGGGTGTCGATCAGGATCTCGCGGGTGCGCGCCAGCACCGCAGGCGGGATGGCCTGCGCCGGCGTCTGCCCGACAAAGCGGGCCAGCGCATCCAGGTAGTCGCCTGCTGTATCGCTCAAAGCCGTGCGAAATCTTCAGTTGACGGTGATGCCGGCGCTGCGCACCAAGCGGGCCAGGCGCGCGACATCGCTGCGTATGAGGTCGCTAAATTCCTGCGGCCCGCTGCCCACCAGGTCAAAGCCCAGGCCACCGAGCTTGGCCCGCACGTTCGGGTGCGCCAGGGCTTTGGAAAACTCGCTGTGCAGGCGGCGCACCACCTCGGCGGGCGTGCCGGCAGGCGCGACGATGCCATTCCAGGCAGCATAGTTGTAGCCGGCCACGCCCGCTTCAGCCAGCGTCGGCACCTGCGGCATGACCGGCGAGCGCTTGGCCGTGCTGACCGCCAGCACCTTGACCTTGCCCTCCTTGGCCAGGCTGACCACATTGGAGATGCCGGTGAACATGACTGGGATGGTTCCGGCCATCAGATCGGTCAGCGCTGCGCCCATGGCTTTGTGCGGTACGTGGGTGAGCTTGATGCCGGCCGCATCCATCAGCAATTCCATGGCCAGGTGCTGGGCTGAGCCCGAACCGGTGGATGTGTAGTTGATCGCCCCCGGTTTGGCCTTGACCCCGGCGATCAGTTCTTGCACATTGCTGGCCGCAAAGGAGGGGTGGGCCACCAGCACCAGCGGCACGGTCGAGGTCAGGGTGATGGCGCTGAAGTCTTTGACCGGGTCATACGGCAGCTTGGCATAGAGCGCCGGGTTGGCCGCCATGATGCCGTCGTTGGGCATGAGCAGGGTATAGCCGTCGGGTGCGGCGCGCGCCACCGCCTCGGCGGCGATGATGCCGTTGGCGCCGGTGCGGTTGTCGATTTGTATGGGCTGTCCGATTTGCTCGGACGCTTGC
>JBILDR010000193.1:0-6512 GCA_044352515.1 Polaromonas sp. | reverse complement strand
GTAGCCGTCGAAACTGGTGAAGGCCACATACAGAAAGTTGCGGCCTTCGTCCGAAAGCATCATGTCATAGGCGACTTCGGGGCCGCTGCAGCCCTGGCGCCGGGCCTGGCTGGCCACCGAGTCCTCCCGCGAGGGCTCATAGTTGGGCGGATCAGACAGCAGGAACATGCGCTCGTACATCTTGTCAAAACCCATCAGCCTGAACAGCGGGAAGCTGCTGCCTTCAAACGGGTCTTCACTGAGGATGCGCTGACGGACCTCGCTCTGGCGCATCGCAGCGACACGCTGCGCCAGTGGCAGGTGGGCGATGGACTTGTAGGTGGGCGTGGCCGAAAACGGATTTTGCGTGCCGCTCAAGCCAAACAGCGAGCCCACCGGGCGCGGCGCGCTGACCGGGCGTATGGGCAGGCCACGTTCGGCCGCCTCATCCGACAGGCGCAGCAGTTCGCGCCAAACCCCGCTGGCCGCGCCGTGGCG
Source organism: Polaromonas sp. (assembly GCA_044352515.1). GTDB lineage: Bacteria > Pseudomonadota > Gammaproteobacteria > Burkholderiales > Burkholderiaceae_C > Polaromonas. Next base: position 6,035 of record JBILDR010000193.1, on the reverse strand, counting down.
CTGGTTACAGGTAAAGACGCAGCTGCGGCCTGAGGCTGCGAGCACCCGCTCGAGCATGGCAAATTCGGTGGCCGGATCGGGCTGGTCCCAATCGGAGACATATTGCAGCTGACCGTGGCCGGCATCGGCCATGCCCATGGCGATGCCCTGGAGCTCGTCTTCTTGCGCCCGCATCATCGGTGTCGGGCTGCCTGTGCTGGACTTGTGCGCAAAGGTGCGCGAGGTTGAAAAACCAAAAGCGCCTTGGCGCATGGCGTCAGCGGTGATGCGCCGCATGGCTGCGATGTCATCGGCCTGGGCCGGCTCCAGCCGCAGCGCCCGCTCGCCCATCACATAAACGCGCAAGGGGCCGTGCGGCAACTGGGCGCACACATCCACATCGCGCGCATGCCGCCCCAGTTCCTGGAGATAGTCGCCAAAGCTCTCCCAGTTCCACTGCAAGCCCTGATGCAGGCAGGCGCCGGGGATGTCTTCCACCCCCTCCATCAATTCGATCAAGGCCTGACGGTCCTTGGCCTTGACCGGCGCAAAACCAACGCCGCAGTTGCCCATCACCACCGTCGTCACACCGTGCCAGGAGCTCGGCGCCAAGCAGCCGTCCCAGATGGCCTGACCATCGAAATGGGTGTGGATATCCACAAAACCGGGAGTGACCAGCAGGCCGCGCGCATCGATTTCTTCTGTGCTACGGCCCTTGATCTGCCCGATCTCGGCGATCAGTCCGCCACGCACGCCGACATCGGCCACAAAAGCCGGTGAACCGCTACCGTCGATCACCTGGCCGCCGCGGATGATGAGGTCGAAATCGGATGCCATATGAACTCGCTTGCCTCTGCTTTGATGCAAAGCTACTGGCGCGTCAGGCCGGCCTGCTTGATAACCCGGGCCCATTTGTCATGTTCACTGCGCAGGAAGTCGGCGTAGGCCTCAGGCCGGCTGCCGACAGGGGTCAGGCCTTCCGTGATCATGCGCTCTTGTACCGCCGGGGTGGCAATGGCCACTGCGACGGCAGCGTAGAGCCGGTCAATCACCGCAGCGGGCGTGCCAGCCGGCGCGTTGATGCCGACGAAGTTAGAGATTTCGTAACCTGGGTAGCCCGACTCGGCCACGGTGGGCACATCCGGCAGCAATTTGGCCCGCGTGCGGTGCGGTACCGCAATCGCCTTGACCTTGCCCGACTTGATGTGGGGGACCGCAGCCAGCACCGAGGCAAACACCAAGTCAATCTGGCCGCCCATCAGGTCGGTGATGGACGGCGCTTCGCCTTTGAAGGGCACGTGCACCAGCTTGATGCCGGCCATAGTGTTCATCAGTTCGCCCGACAGATGCTGCGGGCCGCCTATGCCTGGCGTGCCGTAGGTGATCTTGTCGGGGTTGGCCTTGGCCAGGGCCACCACTTGAGGGATCGTGCTTGCTGGCAGATCGGCCCGGGCGATGATGACGTTGTCGACGTTGTGCAGGTGACTGACCGGCATCAGGTCGCGCAGCGGGTTGTAGGCCAGCTTGGGGTCGAGGATGGGAATAAGCGCCATCGGCCCGGTGGTGCAAAAGCACAGGGTATAGCCATCAGCCGGCGCCTTGGCCACAAACTCGGCGGCGATGGCGCCGCCGGCGCCCAGGCGGTTGTCGATCACCAGGGGCTGACCCAGGTGCTTGGCCATCTCGCCACCGACCAGCCGGGCCATCACATCGGTCACGCCGCCGGCTGCGAAGGGCACCACCAGGCGTATGGGTTTGGACGGAAAGCTCTGCGCGAAGACAGAAGTGGTCAGAGCCAGGCTTGCGCCACAGGCCAGCAAGGCGGCCTTCCAAAGGGGCCGTGCTAAACCGTGCGACGGGGCAGCGGTACGGAGGCGAGTCAAACCGGTGAAGGTGAAATTCATGCGGGTCTCCTGATCGGGCGTGCGGCCTGCACCCAGGCAGGCTCGCACACCGAGTTGGCACGGCTGTGGCTGTTGGAAATCATATGCGATGGGCCCGCAAAGCCCACAGTATTTGGCGCTTGTCCAGTAATCTGCGCGACGCTGCGTCAAGCCTGAACTCTGCTTTGAGCCCGGGGGCAGGTAGCCAATCTCGGTATCATGGCTTTCGATCCCCCACCCCATCACGACTTGCTCATGCAGCCTCAGGCCTTTGTACCAGATCTGATTTTTCGACCGCGCGAAGAAATCAATGCCGCGCAGGAACTGCGGTTTGCGGCGACCATGGACCTGGTCTGCGCCCATCACCCGCACTACCGCCAACTGTTTGCCCAATTGGGCTTGAGCCGCGCAGACTTTCAGAGCACAGCGGATCTGGCCCGCCTGCCGCTGACCAGCAAGCACGACTTCATGGGCGATCCGCAGGCCTTCTTGCTGGGCGCCAGCGATGTGGAGCCGGAAATGCAGGTGGTGTGGGACACCATGTACACCACCGGCACCTCGAGCGGCAAGCCCACGCCTTTTGTGTCGACCGCCTACGACTATTACAACGTGATGGCGCTGTACAAGCGCATCCTGGGCCTGCGCGGTGTAGGTGGCGATGACCTGATCGCCAATTTGTGCCCGCTCACGGTCTATCCGCACGGCGCCTATCACCGCGTCAGCGCCGCCGGCGCGGCCCTGAAAATTCCGGTGGTCAATCTGGTGCCGGGCCGGCCCTCGCCCCATTTCCACCTGGGCTCAGAGCTCGACGAAGTGGTTGAAGGCATCGTGCGCACCCGCGCCACGGTTTTGTGGGGCGTAACCAGCTACGTGCGGCGTGTGCTGATGCGTGCGGCCGAGCTCGGCGCCGATTTTTCACGGGTCAAGCTGGCCTACATCACCGGCGAGGCGGTGACCCCGGCCCTGCGCGCGAACTTCGAGCAATGCCTGCAAGCGGCCGGTGCGCGCCAGGCCAGCATCAATGTGTCGTACGGCATCACCGAGATTCAGGGCGGTTTTACCGAATGCTGCCCCGGCGGCGGCTTTCACAACCCACTGCCCGAAGACATTCATGTGCAGGTGGTTGACCCCGAGTCCCACCAGCCCCTGCCCGAGGGCGAGCGCGGCCTGGTGGTCATCAGCCACCTGAACCGGCGTGGCACGCTGCTGCTGCGCTACTCCACCGGCGACCTGTCGGTGCTATCGCGCAGCGCCTGCCCGCATTGCGGCGCCACCACCGACCGCTTCACCGAAATGCCGCAGCGCGCCGACGATCTGGTCAAGATCAAGGGCATGCTGGTCAACCCGACGGTGGTGGAAGCGGCGGTGCTGGCGGTCGAGGGGGTGAAGGAATATCAGGCTGTGGTCGAGCGCGAGAACATGGCCGATCCGTTTTCGATGGACCGGCTGCGCATACGGATCGCCGGCGCAGACAACTTGGCCGGCAAGGCCCCGCTGGTGAGCCTGGCGGTCAAGCAGGCCACCGGGGTCACGCCCCTGGTCGAATGCGTGGAGGCCAGCGCCATCTATGGCCCCAACGGTTCGCTCAAACTCAAGCGCTTTGTGGATCAGCGCAAGGGCTAGCTTGAACGCGGCTGAGGCCCGTGGGCTGCGTGTAGGGGTAAGCCCGACTTCATGGGAGCCAGCTACGGTTCAGGGCGGTGGGCTGCGTGCAGGGGGTAAGCCCCTACACGCCGATCGCAGCGCCGGTATTTGCGGCCTCAAAACCCAGCCACTCTTTCCTGCGCCCTCGTGGGCTCAGGGGCCGGGCCGATTTCTGTGTATGCCCGCAGCATGAGGCCCGGCCCCTGAGCCTGCGAGGGCGCCATCGTCAGCAGAGCACTGCCTGAGCAAATTCAGGTCTGAGGCTACTGCCTGCACCCCAGACGAACTTTGGTTGTTCCCCAGCTCAATCCTTGAGCTTGTACAAACGCACCGCGTTATCGCGGTACAGGCGCCGCTTGGAGTCTTCGCGCAGGCCGAGGTCCTCGATCTCGCGGCGGGTGCGCTCGAAATCGAGCACCGGATAGTCGGTGCCGAAAATCACCTTGTCTTTGCCAAAGGTATTGATGTAGTGCACGAAAGACTGCGGCCAGTACTTGGGGCTGTGGGCGTCGCAGCCGATGTACACATTGGCATGCTTCCAGGCCATGGCGATCATCTCGTCGGTCCAGGGAATGCCCACATGAATGCCGATCAGCTTGAGCTCGGGCAGATCGCAGGCGACCGCGTCGAGCGTGATCGGCCGGCCAACGCTGGGCAGGCGCTGCTCAGAGGTGTAGTTGAGCGACTGCCCGACCTGCAGCTGTATCGGCACGTCAAGCTCGCAGCACTTGGCGTAGAAGGGGTACCACCGGGGGTGGTCGGGCGCAAGGTCGAACCAATGTGGATAGCCGTGCGCGCCAATAAAGCCATATTCGCGCACCGAACGCTCGAAGTCGCGCACGCCCTGCATGCCCTGCGTCGGGTCTATGCCGGCCAGGCCGTAAAAACGGTCCGGGTACTTCTGCACCGCATCGGCCACCACCTCATAGGGCAAGTGCCAACTGCCGGGCAGGCCCTGGCGGCCAATTTTGACGGCCAGCAAGAAGGACTTCTCGATGCCCGCCGCATCCATGGCGGCGATCATCTTGTCATGGGTCAGGCCCACGAGGTCCTCGGGCTTACGCCCGATTTTCTGGGTCCAAAATGTTTTGGACCACGCCGGCCGCGTGGCCATGATTTCTGGTGTGATCGGATTGACCACGCAGTCAATCGCCTTGATGGATAGATCCATGCAGCTCTCCTGTCTCGCTAAAAACGACCGGGCCACGCCCGGACCCTACCTGCTCGGCTGGGAGTATCGGTCCAATCAGGACTGGGTCTGAACCTCTGTTTCGCGCAGGGGCTACCAAAGGTGTGCAGCCAGTGTGCTGCAGCGTGCAGACGAAAAAAAACGCACCACCGATGAGTCAGTGATGCGTCTGTACTGGAGGCGCGGCCCGGAGTCGAACCGGGCTAGACGGATTTGCAAGCGGCTTTTGATATTTGAAATCAATTATTTACGATAACGCTACAGACTGCGCTACAAATTAGGCTGACGCATCTACTTGTAGTCATCCTCGCGCTGGTGCTTGACGGCCAAGATCGTCACCGCATCCAGTGCGGGCTCGAACCGGTAAAGCGCCAGATAGCCACTGGCACCAAACTCGATAACCAGTTCCCGCAGGCCGTCGCTGTCCTCAACAAGTCGACCCATCATCGGTGCATGGGTCAGCGGCATGAACGCTTGACGGATCACCAGCAATGCCCGCTTGGCCGCGTTGATATCCTTGTTGGCCAGAAACGTCTGCAGGCGGACCAAGTCAGATTGGGCCCGGGCTGAAAGCCTTACGTGTGACATTCAGGACCGCGCGCGCCCGGACCCTTTTGGACGTCGTCAACCCAGGTGCTGAACTCATCCAAGGAGATGTGAAGCCCGGTTTCCTTGTAATGCTCAAAGGAAGACTCTGCAGCGGCAATGAAGTTTTGTCGCGCCTCTTCCCTCTTCACGTAATCAAGGATTGCCTCTTTCATGAGGTAGTGGGGTGTACGCTTCTTGACCGTGGCCAAGGACGCAATGCGGTCCCGGTCTGCGTCGTCGAATTTGATGGTAACGGACCCGGCACGCGCTTTTTCAACTGCAGGAGGTTTCATGGTGCTACGAAGGATCAAAAGGTAACACTCAGTATAGTCCAGGCGCCTTTGGATCACATTGAGGAAAGCGGGGACCCAGATTCAAATGATCTCAGCCCGCGACATGCGCCGGAAGGAGCGCGCAATACATGATCAAGCCGCCGCAGGCTACGTTGAAGGCTACACCGAAGTTCGCAAGCGCGAAGGCAGAACAGGATTACGGGGAGTCCCAGGACTGGCCACGGGTGGGGGAATTTGCAGTGGCCATCGGGGCGGTCGCCAGGAGTGTGCCGGGGACTGTCAGTATTTCTGTGTGTGAGGCGGTTGGGTGAATTGGTTTTGGGTTGCTGTTTTTTTATCTTCAGGCCCCTGCCAGGCCGCCGGAGGCACCCCCCGGTTGGGCCATGTACTCATGGCTCAACCCCTCATCGAGCGGCATTGGCTGGCTCCGTAAACCGCTCTTCGTAGAGTATCGCAAAT
>JBILDR010000033.1:0-21177 GCA_044352515.1 Polaromonas sp. | reverse complement strand
CCCCCACCCCTGCCCTCCCCCCGAGGGGGAGGGGGAAAAGCACTTACACCCGCTCGCTGACCCAGCCCTGTACCGAGGCCAGCGCAGCGCCCAGCTTGCTGGCGTCGGTGCCGCCGGCCATGGCCATGTCGGGCTTGCCGCCGCCCTTTCCACCAACCTGCTGAGCCACAAAGTTGACCAACTCGCCGGCTTTGACTTTGCCCACGCTGTCGGCGGTCACACCCGCGGCGATTTGCACCTTCTCGCCGTCGACCGCGGCCAGCACGATGGCGGCGGTCTTGAGCTTGTCCTTGAGCTTGTCCATGGTCTCGCGCAGGGTCTTGGCGTCAGCCCCTTCGAGCCGGGCGGCCAGGACCTTCAGGCCTTTGACATCGACGGCCTGCGCCATCAATTCGTCGCCCTGGCTGGAGGCCAGCTTGCCCTTGAGGGCCGAGACTTCCTTCTCCAGAGTTTTGACCTGCTCGAGCACCTGCGCAATGCGGGCATTCAATTCAGCGGTCGGCGCCTTGAGCGAGCCGGCCGCCTGGGCCACGGTGTCTTCCAGCGACTGCAGATAAGCCAGGGCGTTGGCACCGGTGACCGCTTCAATGCGCCGCACACCAGCGGCCACGCCGCTTTCAGCGACGACCTTGAACAGGCCAATATCCCCAGTGGCCTTGACATGGGTGCCGCCGCACAACTCGCGGCTGCTGCCGATGTCGAGCACCCGCACGGTCTCGCCGTATTTCTCGCCAAAGAGCATCATGGCGCCGGTCTTTTGCGCCGATTCAATGTCCATCACCCGCGCCTGCGCTGCTGCGTTGGCCAGAATTTCCGCGTTGACCTTGGCCTCGATCTGCCGAATTTGCGCATCGCTGACTGGCGCGTTGTGCGCAAAGTCAAAGCGGGTGCGCTCGGCATTGACCAGACTGCCCTTTTGCTGCACATGGCTGCCCAGCACCTCACGCAGGGCTTTGTGCATCAGGTGGGTGGCGCTGTGGTTGCGCACGGTGGCCTCGCGCAGCGCCAGGTCGACACTGGCAGCAACCGAGTCGCCGACGGCCAGCGTGCCCTGCTCCTGCACACCATGGTGACCAAAGACATCGGCCTTGATCTTCTGGGTGTCGGCCACCGCAAAGCGGGCCGAGCCAGAACTGATGTGACCCTCATCGCCAACCTGGCCACCGCTTTCGGCATAAAACGGCGTGCTGCTGAGCACCACCACGCCCTGCTGTCCGGCCTTGAGTTCGGCCACCGGCGTGCCATCGAGGTACAGAGCCAACACCTTGGCGCTGGCCTCCAGCTGTTCGTAGCCCACAAAGGCATTGCCGGCGCCGGTGTAGTCCAGCGCTTTGTCCATCTTGAACTTGCCAGCAGCCCTTGCCTGGGACTTCTGCTTTTCCATGGCGGCAGCAAAACCGGCCTCGTCGACGGTCAGGCCACGCTCGCGGCAGACGTCATTGGTCAGGTCCAGCGGGAAGCCGTAGGTGTCGTGCAGTTTGAAAGCCACATCGCCCGGCAGTTGCTTGGCACCACCGGCCAGTGCGCTGTCAAGAATCTCCATGCCATTGGCCAGGGTCTCAAAGAAACGTTCTTCTTCCTGCTTGAGCACCTCAGTGACCCGCTGGGCATCGGAACGTAGGCGCGGATAAGCCTGGCCCATGAGCCGGTCCAACTCGGCCACCAGCTTGTGGAAAAAAGGCTTTTTCTGACCCAGCTTATAGCCGTGGCGAATGGCGCGGCGGATGATGCGGCGCTGCACATAGCCGCGGCCTTCGTTCGAAGGCACCACGCCGTCGCTGACCAAAAAGGCGGTGGCGCGCAGGTGGTCCGCAATCACCCGCAGGCTGGGGCTGCTCAGATCGGCGCAGCCGGTCTCCCGAGCGGCAGCCTTGATCAGCGCATCAAACAGGTCAATCTCGTAGTTGCTGTGCACATGCTGCAAGATCGCCGCCAGGCGCTCCAGGCCCATGCCGGTGTCCACACAAGGAGCCGGCAACGGGGTCAGCGAGCCGTCTTCATGCATCTCGAACTGCATGAACACGTTGTTCCAGATCTCGATGAAGCGGTCGCCGTCTTCCTCGGGGCTGCCCGGGGGGCCGCCGGGGATGTGATCACCATGGTCGTAGAAGATTTCCGAGCAAGGGCCGCAAGGGCCGGTGTCGGCCATCATCCAGAAGTTGTCGCTTTTGTAGCGGCCGCCCTTGTTGTCGCCGATGCGGATCACCCGCTCAGGCGGCAAGCCGATTTCCTGGGTCCAGATGTCGTAGGCCTCGTCATCTTCCTGGTAGACAGTGGCCAGCAGCCGATCTTTGGGCAGCTTGTAGACCTCGGTGAGCAGTTCCCAGGCCCACTTGAGCGACTCGCGCTTGAAGTAGTCGCCAAAGCTCCAGTTGCCCAGCATCTCAAAGAAGGTATGGTGGCGCGCGGTGTAACCCACGTTTTCCAAGTCGTTGTGTTTGCCGCCTGCGCGCAGACAGGCTTGCACCGAGGCCGCGCGCACATAAGAGCGCTTGTCGCTGCCCAGAAACACATCCTTGAACTGCACCATGCCCGAGTTGGTGAACATCAGGGTCGGGTCATTGCCGGGCACCAAGGGGCTGGAGGCCACCACGGTATGGCCCTTGGCGGCAAAGAAGTCCAGAAAGGATTTGCGAATGTCGGCGACATTCATGACGGGCTGGGTCATGGCGGGTATCTCGTGAGAACGAAAGCAGGAAAGGCCAGCATCAAGGGCCCTCCCAGGGTCAACCTGAGATTATCGCCGCCAGGGCGGGGGCTTGGCAGACGGGGTAAAAATGCAAGCTCGCTTGAAGCGGAGCTTCGCGCCTGGCTGTGGTTTGCGGCGCCGACCTCACGCCCCTGCGGACCGCCTATCGCCGCGAGGGCGCGGCTCCCACATCCCTGCTGGCGGCCTGCTGGCTTTCTTGTGGGAGGGGCGCCCTCGGCCCGATGCGGCCTTCAAACAAGCACAGCCCTCGCACCGAGGCCCTATCGCCGCGAGGGCGCGGCTCCCACATCCTCATCCGAGCCGGCTGGAAAGGTAAAGCCCTGCCCCCGGTGGGAGGGTCGCCCTCGGCCCGATGCGGCCTTCAAACAAGCACAGCCCTCGCACCAAGGCCCTATCGCCACGGCTCTCACAAGACATCAGGCTAAGGCCATCAAGCCAGCTCCCGCCGACGATGGCCCTTTCCTGAGCTAATCTCGCGCTTTGACCTCCACACTGCCCTAAAACCATGGACATGAACGCTTCCCCCCTGACCCTGCTCAAAGACCCCAGCCTGCTCAAGACGGACGCCTTGATCAACGGCCAATGGGTGGCTACCAGCCGCCGTTTCGAGGTGCTGGACCCCGCCACCGGCCAAAAGCTGGCCGAGGTGGCCAATTTGGGACCGGCTGAGGCCGAACAAGCCATAGCGGCGGCCAATGCTGCCTGGCCGGCCTGGCGCAGCAAGACCGCCAAGGAGCGCAGCATCCTGATGCGCAAGTGGTTCGACCTGCTGCTGGCTCACACCGAAGACCTGGCGCGCATGATGACCGCCGAAAACGGCAAGCCGCTGGCCGAGTCGCGCGGCGAAGTGGCTTATGGCGCGAGCTTTGTGGAATGGTTTGCCGAAGAAGCCAAACGCATCAACGGTGAGACCCTGCCTCAGTTTGACAACAACCGGCGCCTGCTGGTGCTGCGCCAGCCGATCGGCGTGTGCGCAGCCATCACGCCCTGGAACTTCCCGTTGGCCATGATCACCCGCAAGGTGGCCCCCGCACTGGCCGCTGGCTGCACGGTGGTGATCAAGCCGGCCGAACTCACACCGCTGACTGCTCTGGCTGCGGCAGAGCTGGCATTGCGCGCCGGCATCCCGCCGGGGGTGATCAACATCGTCACCAGCGATGGCCCCGGCAGTATCGAAGTGGGCAAGGTGTTTTGCGCCAGCGATGTGGTGCGCCACATCAGCTTTACCGGCTCAACCGAGGTCGGTCGCATCCTGATGGCGCAGTCGGCGCCCACGGTCAAAAAAATGTCGCTAGAACTCGGCGGCAACGCGCCTTTCATCGTCTTTGACGACGCCGACATCGATTCGGCGGTCGAGGGCGCTTTTGCCAGCAAATACCGCAATGCAGGCCAGACCTGTGTCTGCTCCAACCGCATCTATGTGCAGGAGGCGGTGTATGAGGCGTTCAGCCAGAAGTTCGCCGCCAAGGTCAAGACCGCCAAGGTCGGCAACGGCTTTGAGGAGGGGGTGAACCAGGGCCCGCTGATCGAGCCGGCCGCGCTGGTCAAGGTTGAGCGCCATGTGCAAGACGCCCTGGCCAAGGGGGCGCGCATCCTCACCGGGGGCAAGCGCATCGCTGGCGGCTCGGGCCAGTTCTTCGAACCCACCGTGGTGGCCGACGCCACCGCCGACATGGTCTGTGCCCGCGAGGAAACCTTTGGCCCCTTCGCGCCCATCTTCAAATTCAAGACCGAGCAAGAAGCCATCGCAGCGGCCAACGCCACTGAGTTCGGTTTGGCCAGCTACTTCTACAGCCGCGATGTGGGCCGAATCTTTCGCGTGAGCGAAGCGCTGGAGTACGGCATGGTGGGCATCAACGTCGGCATCCTGGCCACCGAGCATGTGCCCTTCGGCGGGGTCAAGCAGTCGGGTCTAGGGCGTGAAGGCTCGCACCACGGCATCGACGAATATGTGGAAATCAAATTCCTGTGCGTGGGCGACGTGCTGCGCTGAGCGACAGGCAGCCCTGAGCGGCTTGCTTGCGGGTCTGATTTGAGTCCGAGCCTATTGAAGTCCAGGCAGGCTTCGAAAGGCATAGCCGCCCAGCAGGTGATCATGCATCCAGCCGGTGGATGACTGCCAGGTCGGTTGTGCCCGTAAGGTCCACTCCACAAAGGGAGCCAGCAGCGGCTGACTGGCGCGCAGACTCGGTCGCGCGAGCTCGGGATAGGCCGTCGCCGATGTATCTTCGGCGTACGACATGAAGCTCCAAGTCAGAGCCGAGACCCACAGCAGCAGGAACAACAGGGGCGGGCGCCAAGGCGCTGCAAGCTTGCCGGGCCAGCAGCGCTGAGCCACCAAGCTGGCCAGCAAGCACAGATTGGCCATACCGAACAACAGCGAAACGCCCAGTGCAATGGGAACCATGACCGCACGGCGGTAGGCGTCGGTCAGCAGTTGATCCGGCCAGGGCTGCGCGTTCATCGCAGCCTCCAGCCCCTTGGCCTGAATATCGGCGGGCGTCAGTCCGAGGGTGATCGCCGGCAGCAAGGCGCGCCAAGCGGGGCGACTGTTGGCAGGCAGCCGCTCAAATTGCACCAGCGGCTTGCCTCGAACGAGCAATTGACCACCGAGCAGCGCCGGCGCCAGTTGCTGTGCATACAAACTCATTTGCTTGTCTTGCGCGCTGGCCTGCGAAACAATGCGTTCGACCAGCCAGTGCTGCAGATGCCACATCAAGGTAACACCCACCAGCAGGCTGAGCAGCAAGGCCAATGCTGGCATCATGCCCCGCCGCAGCAGCGCACGGGTGAGCCACAGCGATAGTCCCAGGCCCGAGATCAGGCGGGCCCAGACTTCAAGGTCTTTGAGAGCGCCGAGCTCGGGCGCAGCGGCCGAGCTAACTTCCATCAGGTGATGGTTGAAGGACAGCTCCAGCACCGCATAGGCGGCAAGCAGCACCAGCAACCACCAAGGCGGGGCTTCACGGCTCGGGATTGAAGGGGCTGAACTCACCCGGAATATTTTCTATGACATCCGGGCCAAACGCAGCCTGCCGTGGCCTTACCTGACTCTTGTCCTTGAACCCAGGCAACCAAGCTTGCGCCTGCCCTAGAATGAGCGTACGCGGGCGTCGTTCAATGGCAGGACCTGAGCTTCCCAAGCTCAAGACGTGGGTTCGATTCCCATCGCCCGCTCCAGACAAAAATCCCCGCCCTTGGCGCCTACTCCCCCTTGATGCCCGCGCCGCGGATGACCGGCGCCCACTTGAGGGTTTCTGCGGCAATAAAAGCCGCCGCACCTTCAGGTGTTACCGGTTCTAGGTTGTCCAGCCCCAGGTCTGCAAAGCTTTTTTGCACCTCGCTGCCTGCCACCACCGCATTGATCTCACGGTTCAGGCGATCGACGATGGCCTTGGGTGTGCCCTTGGGCACCAGGATCGCGTTCCAGCCGTAGGCACTGAAGCCGGGCATGCCAGCTTCATCGAGGGTAGGCACGTCGGGCGCTGACTTCAAACGCTTGGGCGTAGTCACACCTAGGCCCATCAGCCGGCCGGTTTTGAGGTGCGCCACCGCCGAAGAGGCCTGACCCACCATGAAGGCCACCTGCCCGCTGAGCAAATCCGTCATCGCAGGCGCCTCGCCCTTGTAGGGCACATGCTGTGCATTCAATCCGGCTGAGCGTATGAAGTGCTCGGCCGCTATGTCCAGGGTCGTTCCCACGCCTGAGGATGCATAGCTGTACTTGTCGGGCTGTGTCTTAAGCAGGCTGATAAAGGATCGCAGGTTTTTGGCCGGCACCGAGGGATGAACAGTCAGCATCAAAGGGGTGATGTTGACCATGGCCACCGCAATCAGATCGTCCGGCGCGTAAGGCAGCTTGGCATACACCGTGGGAGAAAAGCTGTAGGCCGCCGAGGCAAACAGCAAGGTGTGGCCATCAGGAGCAGCTTTGGCGGCTGCGTCTGTGCCTATGGTCGAGCCAGCACCGGCCCTGTTTTCCACCACCACGGCCTGCTTGAGCCGCTCAGCCAGGCCCTTGGCCACGCTGCGTGCCACCACATCGGTACCCCCTCCAGCTGGAAACGGAACGATGAGCCGTAGCGGTCGATCAGGATAAGCCCCCTGGGCTTGCGCCAGACCTGCAACAGCGGCCAGCAAGCCAGACAGAACCCCAAGCCTCGCAAGGCTGAATTTGTTCTTCAACATCCTCTCTCCTTAGTTTTTTAGCAATCGCAAACCAATCTAGGGCTAGGCTTGCGGCCGAGGTGCAATGCCCGAAAGCTCGGCCGCATCTATCTTGATGCAATCACCCATTTTTGACAAGGCTTGAGAGGCAAAGAGATTTCCGGTGCAGATTTTCAAAAATGAAAAAAGATCCTTATCGGGCGGTGTCGTGGGCCATCACATCGGCGGCGGATCGGGCCAGGCCGCCGGACACAGCCATCGGACTACTCGGCAGGGCGATGTTGGACCAGCAGACCAAGGGCCCGCCCAGCGCCCCCTTCAGCTCGTGTGATGCACCTTGGCAAGCCGGTAGACCGGCGTCGCAATGCCTTCATAGCGCGCCTTGAGCTGCAGGCCCATGAACTGCGAGTAGTGCCGATTCTGGTGCAGGTTGCCGCCTTGCACCCACAGGTGCGGCACCTGGGTGGGCTTCCACATATTGCGCAGCTCGCCTTCCCAGGGGCCGGGGTCTTTGGGCGTGTTTGATCCCAAGCCCCAGACCTTGCCCAGGCGCTGAGCGACTTCGGGCGAAATCAGGTCCGCCAACCATTGATTCATGGAGCCATAGCCGGTGGCGTAGACGATCAGATCGGCCGCCAGTTCGGTGCCGTCACTGAGCACCACCGAGCGCGGTTTGATCTGCGCAATATTGACGCCGCTCTTGAGCTTGATGCTGCCATTGGCCACCAGCTCTGAAGCGCCCACATCAATGTAGTAGCCCGAACCGCGGCGCAGATACTTCATGAACAGGCCCGAGCCATCGACGCCAAAGTCGAGCAGGAAGCCGGCTTTTTCCAGGCGACCATACAAATCGGCCTCGCGCTTTTTCATCTCCTCATAGACCGGGATATGAAAGCTGTGCATGATCTTGTAAGGCACACTGGCAAAGACCAAGTCGGCGGTATGGTGGTCGATACCGTTTTTGACCGCCTGCTCTGAATAGAGCCCGCCCAAGGCCAGTTCCATCAGGGCTTTGGACGGCGCGATGTGGGTGGACGAGCGCTGGATCATGGTGGTGTCCACGTCTTGCTCCCACAGCGCGGCGCAGATGTCATGCGCGGAATTGTTGGAGCCCAGCACCAGCGCCTTCTTGCCGCGGTAGTTTTCGGCGCCCGGGAATTTGCTGGAGTGAAACTGGTCGCCTTCGAAGCTGTCGGCGCCAGGGATCTGAGGCACGCTGGGGTAGCCCGAGACGCCCAGGGCAATCACCAGCTCCTTGGGCCGCAGGGTCAGCTCCCGGCCTTCGCGCTCCACAGTGATCTCCCACTCCTGGCGCTTGTCGTTGTAGCTGGCCTTTTTGCAGGTGGTGGAATTCCAGTAATTCAGCTCCATGACCTTGGTGTACATCTCCAGCCAATCGCCGATCTTGTCCTTGGGCGCAAACACCGGCCAATCTTCCGGAAAGGGCATATAGGGCAGGTGGTCGTACCAGACCGGGTCATGCAGGCACAGACTCTTGTAGCGGTTGCGCCAAGAATCGCCGGCGCGTGCATTCTTTTCGATGATGATGGCCGGCACGCCAAGCTTGCGCAGCCGTGCGCCCAAGATAATGCCAGCCTGCCCGCCGCCGATGATCACCGCATAGGGCTGCCGGGTGTAACCGAGTTCGCGGGCTTCTTCCTCACGCTGCTCTTTCCAGGTGGGGCGTCCCTTGTAGGCGCCATGCTCCACACCCTGGGGGCGGGTCAGGCCTTTGGCCTCCTCGAAGCCCTTGAGCTCGACCAGGGTGGTCAGCAATGTCCAGGCCTTGCCGTCCTTCAAACGCAACTGTCCCCGGCCACGCGCCACCGCCGTCTCGAAAGTCACCCAGGCCTCGGTCAAGCCATCAGCCTCGGTGGCCGTACCGTCGATGGCCCAGCCACTGGGCCTGACCTGATCCAGGCAGGCCTGCAGCATCTGAGCGATCTGATCGGGCCCCTCGCTGGTGACGATGTTCCAGGTGAAAGCCAGCAGATCGCGCCAGTAGCTTTCAGGGTGGAACATGGCAACGGCGGCCGGTACATCCCGGCGCTGTAGCGCGGCATCGAAGTCTTTGAGCCAGAGGCTAACGCGGTCTTGGGCGGTCATGATTGAAATCTCCTTGGGCGGGTAAACATAGGCCAACGCCTGCGACGGCCGCATCACGAGACTCGTGCGGAACTTCGCGCATCCTGGGCTGCAAGATCGAGGCGCAATTTAGAACAGGTTCTTTATAAAGCTCTGCTGGATTAATTCAATTGCGTTTGCAAACTATCAAACACTTGGCCTGAGAGACACGGTGAGTGAAGTTTTCCTTGGCCGCAGTGGGCAAGATGCGCTGCGGCGAAGTGAGCACCCTGCCCCGCGCGAATGGGGTAGGCCCGCCCGGCTCATGCTGCGGGTACACAGAAATCGCCGGCCGGGCCGATTTCTGTGTAACCCCACAGCATGAGGCCCGGCCCCTGGGCTCGCGATGGCGCGCCCCAGCCCTTCGGCCATGCGCGAGGCGAAAGCACGAGCGCAATTTCTATAAATCTGCAGCCCTAGAATGAACCAAGCACAACCCCTGGACCCCACCATGCTCGACCCCCAAGCCGAAAAGGCCCTCAAGGCGCTGGCCACGCACAACGCGCAAGCCGGGCCCAAGCCGACGCCAGCGCAGCTGCGCGCGCTCTATCTGAGCCGGCGGCACTTCACCGAGCCAGCGATAGAGCCAGTCTCTCTGAGCCGCGACCACACGCTCACACGCGGCGATGCACAGATCGTGGTGCGCGAAATCCGGCCCGCGCAAGCCAGCCCCGACCAAATGCTGCCCGCCTTGATCTATCTGCACGGCGGAGGCTGGATGGTGGGCAGCATCGACAGCCACGACGGGGTCTGCCGGGCACTGAGCAATGCCACCGGCTGCGCCGTCTTTTCGGTGGACTACCGGCTTGCGCCCGAGCACCGCTTTCCTGCCGCCTATGAAGACGCGCTGGCCGCCCACGCCTGGCTGGTGAAACGTGCAGGCGAGCTGCGCATCGCACCCGACCGAATGGCAATAGCTGGCGATAGCGCCGGCGGCTCGCTGGCGGCAGCGGCCTGTCTGGGCCTGCGCGGCCAGCCGCATGCCCCGATCTTCCAGCTTTTGGTTTACCCCAGCACGGTGATGCGCACTGACACGCCGAGCTACCTGGCCAATGCCGAGGGGCGGGGGCTGACGCGCGCAGGCATGGCCGCCTATATTCAGGCCTATATGGGGTCTGATGGTGCGCTCGATGACTGGCGCGCCTCGCCCCTGCTGGCGCCCAGCTTGCAAGGCCTGCCGCCAGCGCTGGTGCTGACCGCTGGCTTCGACCCGCTGCGCGACGACGGCCGGCTCTATGCCGACGCGCTCTCAAAGGCGGGCGTGGCCTGCCAATACCTGTGTTTTGAGCGGCAGATTCACGGCTTTTTGCTGCTAGGGCAGATCATCGACGAGTCACGCACCGCCATCGAGGTGTGCGCGGCATCGCTGCGCCGGGCCTTTGACGCAAGTTAGGACCCGGGCCAAGAAGATAGCCATCCGATCGGCCTACATCGGCTCCAAGTAGCAGGCCGAGACGGCAGGGCCCGCGCCCACGCTCAGCGCAGCACCACGAGCACGATACCGGCCAAGGCCAGGGCGCTGCCGCCGATCAACTTGAGCGTCCAAGGCTCGCTGTCGGCAAACATCAGGCGACTGAGCGGGAAGATCAGCAGCGGCGTACACATGCTGAGCAAGACCGCGATGCTGATCGGCATGTAGCGCATGGCACCGATGCTAAAGATCTGCCCGCCAATATTGCCCAGCCCGACGATCACGAACAAGCCCAAGCCGCGCGGGCTGGCACGGCGCAACTGCACCAGCAGATCCCGTTTGCCCGGGGTCACCGAGATGTGCATGATCAAACCGGCCGTTGCGCCCACCAGAGCACCGATGACCGGCTCGGGCCATTCGCGCACCGCATACCCGCGCATGAGGTTACCGCTGGCGTAGGCGGCCGAACTGCCAAAGCCCAGGATCAGCAGCGAATGCGCCAGAGAGAACCCGCCACCGGGTGCGCGCGGCGCATTAGAGCCCTTCTTGTGCCCAACGATGAGTAAACCGGTGACCGCCACCGCCATGCCCAACAGCGCCGGCGCACTGAGCCGCTCGTCAAACAACAACCAGGCAAAGGCCGCGGTAAACACCGGAATGCCCATCTGGAAAACGCTGGTGCGCTCCGGGCCAAAGCGCGCCACCGCCTCGTAAAACAGCCAGCGGCCCATGAAGGTTGCAAACACTCCGGCCACAGCAAACAAGACAAAGGCCTGCAGATGCCAGCCTATTGGATGGGATTGCCACAGTTGTTGGATCAGCAGGGCCAAGCCTGCTACCAACACATTGACGGTGGTCGAGACCACAAAGCCCAGCGCCAGCGACAAATGGGGCTGGGCCATGCGCGTGCCCAAAATCGACACGGCAAAGCTCACCATGCTGGCCATGGCCAGCAGGAAGCCGGTCAGGGCATCGCTCATCCGGGGATGCCGATGCCGTTCAGAAAAGCAAGTTGGCGCTGGACTTGGACTGGATCAGCTCAGGCGTCACCCCTGGGGCCAACTCGATCACCTTCAGACCGTCAGGCGTGACGTCCATCACGCCCAGGTCGGTGATGATGCGATCGACCACGCCCACGCCGGTCAGCGGCAGGTTGCACTGCGTCAGGATCTTGTGGTCCTCGCCGCCGTCCTTCTTGCGGGCCACATGCTCCATCAGCACGATCACCCGCTTGACGCCAGCCACCAGATCCATGGCACCGCCCATGCCCTTGACCATCTTGCCGGGAATCATCCAGTTGGCCAGGTCGCCGCGCTCGCTGACCTGCATGGCACCCAGGATGGACAGATTGATCTTGCCGCCTCGGATCATGGCAAAGGACTGATCGCTGCTAAAGATCGCCGTGCCCGGCAAAGTGGTGACGGTCTGCTTGCCGGCATTGATCAGGTCAGCGTCGACCTGATCTTCGGTGGGAAAGGCGCCTATGCCCATCATGCCGTTTTCCGACTGCAGCCAGACTTCCTTGTCGGCGGGCACATAGTTGGCCACCAGGGTCGGGATGCCGATGCCAAGGTTGACGTAAAAACCGTCTTCGAGTTCCTGCGCCGCGCGGGCGGCCATCTGTTCTTGGGTCCAGGGCATGTTCAGGCTCCTACTTTGGCGGTGACGGTACGCTTTTCAATGCGCTTTTCAGGGCTGGCATTGAGCACCATGCGGTGTACATAAATCCCGGGCAGGTGTACGTCGTCGGGGTGGAGTTCGCCCGCAGGCACAACCTTTTCCACCTCCACAATGCACAGCTTGCCGGCCATGGCCACCGCCGGGTTGAAGTTGCGCGCGGTGTAGCGAAAGCGCAGGTTGCCGGCGGTATCGGCCACGTCGGCCTTGATCAGGGACAGTTCGGGCACCAAGGAGCGCTCCATGACATAGGTCTCCCCATCGAACTCGCGGGTTTCCTTGCCCTCGGCCACCATTGTTCCCACACCGGTCTTGGTGAAAAAGGCAGGAATGCCAGAACCGCCAGCGCGCAGCTTTTCGGCGAGCGTGCCCTGGGGCGTGAATTCAAGCTCAAGCTCGCCAGCCAGGAATTGGCGCTCGAACTCCTTGTTCTCGCCCACATAGCTGGAGATCATCTTCTTAATTTGGCGAGTCTCAAGCAACTTGCCCAGGCCAAAGCCGTCAACGCCGGCGTTGTTGGAAATCGCGGTCAGGTTCTTGACGCCGCTATCGCGCAGCGCTTCGATCAGGGCCTCGGGAATACCGCACAGGCCAAAGCCGCCCACGGCAATCAACTGGCCATCGCGGACCACATCCTTGAGCGCAGCAGCGGCGGACGGATATAACTTATTCACAGATTCCTCCTGCAGTGGGAAAACAGCATCGAGCGCTTACTGACGAAACGCAACACAAGGCCTAACGATGATACGTAAGAGCATACGTAGTATTGCCTAAAGACAAGTCCCCATGGCGACCCCTCCTTTTAGCGCGCCCGCCCCAGCGCCCGACGTAGCTCCGGCCGACCACCGCCTGGCCTTTGACTTGGCACCGATAGGCCTGGTGATCTCGCGCCAGCGCATCATGATCGACTGCAATCAGCGCCTGTGCGAGATGTTCGGCGCCAGCCGCGAGCAGCTGGTGGGGCAGTCGTTTCGGCTGCTCTACCCCAGCGCCGACGAATACGAGCGCATGGGCCAGCGCCTGAACGCCATCTTGCAGACCCTCGGCGTCTATGCGGACGACCGCATCATGCGCCGCGTCGGCGGCCGGCTGGCTGGCGAAAGCTTCTGGTGCCATGTCACCGGCCGGGCCCTGAACCCGCAGGCGCCGCATGAAGCGGGCATCTGGAGCTTTGAAGATTTAAGCGCCCGTCGGCCGGTGACGGCTCAATTGACGGCGCGAGAGCGCGAAGTGGCCGCCCACCTGATGGAAGGGTTGACCTCCAAAACCATAGGCCGCGCCCTGGGCATCAGCCACCGCACCGTGGAAATCTACCGCGCCCGCCTGATGCGCAAATACCAGGCTGCAACCACCGCCGAGCTGGTGCACAAGCTGCTGGCCGGATAGGGGCCAAAAAGCGCCAGACTGAGAAAATACACGAGCTTAATTAACTTAAATTATCAATTCATTTTTCAGAACCAACTACATTTGATCAGTTTTCATTGACGGATCGAGCTCCAACCTCGAACCCAAAGAAAAAATGATCAAAACCCGGCTTCGAAAACTACCCTGGCTGCAGGCCGCTGCGGCGGGTATCACCCTGCTGCTCTCCAGTATCACCGCGGCCCAATCGCCCCCTTGGCAAGTATTCGCCCAAGCCGACGACAGGCCCCGCCTGAGCGTGAGCCAAAGCGCCAGCTTGCTGGTCTTCATGAGGGCACAGGAAACCACGCCAGTAGGCTCGCGCGCCTTGCCCACGGACATCCTGATCGACGGGCTGCTGCATACCGCATTGCTGCCAGGGGGTTTTTCCGAGGCGAGAGTCTGCCCCGGCATCATTGAGCTGCAGGTGGTTGGCCAGGCCACCAACGGCTTGCCCCAAAGGCCGTCTGTCCCGATTCGCACCAGCCCGGGTGGCATCACCTACATCGAGGTTGCCGCGCCCACGAGCAGCCAACCCTTGCGGGTGCTGTCGCAATCGGTAAGCAGCGCACCCAGTGCGATGCAGGGCCTGCGCAGGCAGGTACACGCCCTCTCACGGCTGCCCGCCAATCAGGACTGCCGCGTCTCTGTGGAGCCTGAAAACCTGGTCGCTGCCGCGCCGCCAGCGGCTGCAGCAACGACCCTTGTTCCACCGGCCCTTGTTCCACCGGCCCTTGTTCCACCGGCCCTTGTTTCGCCGGCCCTTCTGGTACCACCGCCGGCTCCCCTAGCGCCACCGCCGGTTCTTGCGGCCAAGACCCAAGCGGCGGCGGAACTGCCGCCCCCGCCCGCACCAGAATTGAAGCGCAAGCACACGCTGTCGTCAGAAATGCTGTTCCAGTTTGGCGGCTCGCGGGTGCAGGACCTCACACCTCAAGGCCATGCCGAAATTGTTCGCATCGCCCGGGCCCTCAAGGAGCAAATCCGCAGCATTCAAAGCATTTCCGTGCAGGGACATACCGACCCCATGGGCTCGGCGAAAACAAACAAGCGCCTGTCGGCCGAGCGCGCCGAGACGGTGCGCAAGATCCTGATCAACAGCGGCATACCGTCTCGCAAGATCAAGGCTGAGGGGCTGAGCACCTCACAGCTGCTGGTGACCGACTGCCAACGGCGCGGTGATAGCAAAAAAGATCGCCTGGCCTGCAACGCTCCCAACCGGCGGGTGGAAATCATTACGAACAGCAGCAGGGGCTGAACCAGCATGAATTCAAAAACCTACAAACTCAGCATCCTCACGCCCGCCAACGAGGAGTCGGCCCCGGCAGCGGACGGCAGCAGGGCTGGCGTCAACCCGCCCACATCGGTCATGCACCTGCTACCGGCCGGCCGCATCGCCACCCTGGGTGTACCCGCAGTGGCCGGCGCCCGCTACATGGTGACCGAAGATGAAAGCGGCCGGGCGCCCCAGCAGATCCATGCCCGCCGCCGCGGCAAGGACCTGCTGATCCACATCGAAGACTACAAGCCCGATCAGATCGATCTGATTGTCGAAAACTTCTATGAACTGCCGTCGGGCGGCTTCGCGGGCGTCGCTGAAGACAATCTGGCCTACCCCTTCATACCCAGCACCGCAGAGTTGGGCGATGAAATCGTCGCCTTGGCCGACGGCATGGCCATTTCCCAGGTGCTGGGCAGTGGCCCGGTCAGCCTTCTGGGTGGCTTCGGCGCTGCGGGAGGAGCGGCGGCAGGAGCGGGAGCGGCGGGCGCTGCTGGTGGGGCCGCCGCCGCGGGCGCTGCTGGAGGGGCTGCAGCAGCAGGCGGAGCGGCCGGAGGAGGCTTGGGCCTGGGCGCTCTCGGAGCCGGTGGCCTGGCTGCCGCAGCAGCGGGCGGCGGGGGTGGTGGAACCGGCACCGGACCGGGCACGGGGGGCAACCCGAGCACGCCGGTCCCAGACAACGCCGGTCCGCTTTCCGTCAAATTGACAGACGCCACCAACTCGGGCCCCAAGGACGACACCGTTACCAACGTCCGCAAACCGACGCTCACTGGCACCACACAGCCAGGCAACACGGTCAGCATCAAAAGTCCGGATGGAACCACCAGTCCAGCCCAGGTCGACCCGCAAGGCAACTGGACCTGGACACCAACGTCAGACCTGGCTGAGGGGGACAACCCGATTGTGGCGACGGCCAGCAACAGCGCAGGCACCACGGTGCGCAATGTGAGCGTGGGTATCTACTCCACCCCCTGGGGCGCCAGCCTGACCGACAACCTAGACGCCATCGAGAAGGGCACAGGCGACGTCAAGCCCGGCGACAGCAAACTCAATATCGCGGAGTTCGCAAGCGGTCTGACAGCCACCTTCACCCTGGCGCGCGAGCCAAGCCGGCCGCTTACCGCCGACGACCTCTTGATCACAGGCGATGCACAGATCAAAGCGGGTTCACAGCTCACCAAGATCGACAACAAGACCTACACCGCGGTGCTTGAAGCCAAGGCCGCCAACAACGCGGGAAGTTTCAGCGTCAAGCTCACGGACGGACTCACGAACTCTGCGTCCTTCACCGACCTGGCGGGCAACAACTTCACAGGCGTCAGCCCGGCGCTGACGCGCAGCTTCGATACGGTGCGACCCGCCATGGCGCTGGCGCGAAGCTGGTCCGATACGAACAGTGACGGCAATATCAGCAGCAGCGAAAGCGCAGCTGGCATCAGCTACAGCGCCACTTTCAGCGAAGCCCTCAGCAGCCCCTTGGGCTTGAGCGACTTTTCCGTCACCAACGGCACGGTCCGCGCCAACTCCTTTGTCATCAACAGCCAGACCAACAGCTACAGCTTTGTGGTCGACCCCACGCCCAGCAGCACCGGACAGCTGCAGGTCAAGGTCAATGCCGCATCGGCCACCTCGATCAAGGACATCGCCGGCAATCCACTAGACCCAGCGGCGTTGACTACCGACAAGCTGCAGTTCGCCGGCGTACCCTTCGATCTCCGGGGCCCTACCCTGACCGTGGGGCTGACCGATCCGACCAACTCCGGGCCCAAGAACGACACCGTCACCAATGTCCGCAAACCCACGCTCACCGGAACCACCCAACCAGGCAACGCGGTCACAGTCAAAGGCCCCGACGGAACCACCAGCCCAGCTCAGGTCGACGCACAAGGCAACTGGACCTGGACGCCCGCCGCAGATCTGCCCGAGGGCAACCAGCCCATTCAGGTGATCGCCAGCAACAGCACGGGTATTGTCATTCGCGACGTCACTGTCGGGATTTTCAACAGCACCTGGGCCGCCACACTCGCCGACAACCTGGATGCCCTTGAAAAGGGCACGGGCAACGTCAAGGCCGGCGACAGCAAGCTCAATATCACGGAGTTCGCAAGCGGCTTGACCGCCACCATCACGCTGGCGCGCCAGCCCAGCCGCGAGCTTGTGGTCGACGATTTTCAGCTCACGGGCGATGCGCAGATCAAAGCCAACTCGCTCCTCAAGACCAGCGCCACCAGCTACACCGTGGTACTGGAGGCCAAGGCCGCCAACAACAATGGCAGCCTGAGCCTCAAGCTCAAGGACAGCCTGAACAACACCGACACTTTCACCGACCTGGCCGGGAACAAATTCACCGGTTCTCCCACTGCCTTGAGTCGCAACTTTGACACCCAGCGCCCAGCCACAACGCTCACGCGCAGCTGGGACGAAACCAATAAAGACAACGTCCTGAGCATCAGCGAGAACACCGCTGGCATCAGCTATAGCCTGAGCTTCAACGAAGCGCTGGGTGTGGCCCCGACAGTCAGCGACTTCACCGTCACCAACGGCACGATTCGCGCCAACTCCTTCGCCGTCAACAGCCAGACCAACAGCTACAGCTTTGTGGTCGACCCCACGCCCAGCAGCACCGGACAGCTGCAGGTGCAGCTCAAGGCCGCGGCCGCTGATCTGCTCAGAGACGTGGCCGGCAACCCGCTCGACCCGGCCTCGCTACTGAGCAGCGCGCTGCAATTTGCGCCGGCGAGCTTTGACCTGCAAGGGCCCAGCCTGAGCGCAGGTCTGGCCGAGGCCAGCAACACCGGCCCCAAGGACGATACCGTCACCAGCACACGTAAACCCACGCTCTCGGGCAGCACCGATCCGGGCAATACCGTCACCCTCAAACCGGCCGGCGGCAACACGAGTAGCCCCGCCCAGGTTGACTCACAAGGCAACTGGACCTGGACGCCCAGCGCCGACCTGAGCGAAGGCCCGCAGAGTTTTACCGCCACCGCCATCGACCCTGCGGGCAACAGCAGCACCCGCAATGTCGATCTGACCCTCATTGACGCATCGACCTGGGCCGCCACCCTCGCCGATAACCTGGATGCACTTGAAAAAGGCACGGGCAAGGTCAAGGCCGGCGACAGCAAGCTCAATATCGCAGAGTTCGCCAACGGCCTGACCGCCACCATCACGCTGGCGCGCCAGCCCAGCCGTGATCTCACGGCAGACGATGTACAGGTCACCGGCGATGCACAGATCAAAGCCAACTCGCTCGTCAAGACCAGCGCCACCAGTTACACCGTGGTGCTGGAGGCCAAGGCCGCTAACAACAGCGGCAGCCTAAGCTTCAAGCTCAAGGACAGCCTGAACAACACCGACACCTTCACCGATCTGGCTGGCAACAAATTTACCGGCTCTCCCACTGCCTTGAGTCGCAACTTTGACACGCAGAGTCCGACCACAACGCTCTCGCGCAGCTGGGCTGACACCGCCAGCGACAGCGTACTGAGCATCAGCGAGAACACGGCCGGCATCAGCTATAGCCTGAGCTTCAATGAAGCGCTGGGTGTGGCCCCGACAGTCAGCGACTTCACCATCACCAACGGCACGATCCGCGCCAACTCCTTCGCCACCAACAGCCAGACCAACAGCTACAGCTTTGTGGTCGACCCCACGCCCAGTAGCAGCGGTCAGGTGCAGGTACAGCTCAAGGCCGCGGCCGCTGATCTGCTCAGGGATGTGGCTGGCAACCCGCTCGACCCGGCCTCGCTGCTGAGCAGCGCGCTGCAATTTGCGCCGGCCAGCTTTGACCTGCAAGCGCCCAGCCTGAGCGCAGGCCTGGCCGAGGCCAGCAACACCGGCCCCAAGAACGATACCGTCACCAGCACACGCAAACCCACGCTCTCGGGCAGCACCGATCCGGGCAATACCGTCACCATCAAACCCACCGGCAGCAGCACCAGCAGCCCCGCCCAGGTCGACAGCAATGGCAACTGGACCTGGACGCCCAGCGCCGACCTGAGCGAAGGCCCACAGAGTTTTACCGCAACTGCCGTCGACCCAGCAGGCAACAGCGTTACCCGCAATGTCGATCTGACCATCATTTACACATCAACTTGGGCCGCCACACTCACCGACAACCTGAGTACCCTGGAGGCGGGCACGGGCAACGTCAAGGCCGGCGACAGCAAACTCAACATTGCCGAGTTCGCAGACGGATTGACTGCCACCATCACGCTGGCGCGCGACCCCAGCCGGGCCTTGAGCCTCAATGACCTGACGGTCAGCGGCGCCGCAAGGTTTAAAAACGGCTCTTTCAAGGTCGTCGACGCCCAAAACTACACGGTCGTGCTTGAGCAATCCGACAGCTCCAACAGTGGTAGCTTCACCCTCGGCCTCCTGACGCCGGCCGACCTGACCGACAAGGCCGGGAACACATTCACCGGGGCCAATCCGGCGCTGACACGCAGCTACGACACGGTTCGTCCCAAGATGAGCAGCCTATCCGGGAGTTGGACCGATACCAAAGCGGACAGCGTGGTCAATTTAGCAGAAAGTGCCAGTGGCATCACCTACACCGCCCGTCTGGACGAGGCACTGGATGCGGACCTGACCTTGAGCAATTTCTCCGTCACAGGGGGCACCGCCCGCGCCAGTTCATTTTCTAAAAACGCGCAGGACAACAGCTACAGCTTCATCGTTGATCCCACGCCCAATGCCACCGGCCAAGTTCAGGTGCAACTCAAGAGTACACCGGTGATCAAAGACGTGGCCGGCAATCCCCTGGACCCAGCATCAACAACCAGTGCTGCGAACATCAGCTACGACCTGGTGCCGCCGGCATTGACAGTCGGAAATCCAGTCGGCAGCACCCAGACCATCGCAGGAAATGCAGACGCTTTGGTGCCCTATTCGGTCAGCGGGCAGAGCAGCTTAACGGCCAGCATACTCGGACAGAGCCTGGTGGCCGACGCCACCGGCATCAAGCTGCCGGCGGCCAATGTCAACAACCTCGCAGAGGGTTACTACACCATCACCGTGACCGCCACCGACACTGCTGGCAACACCAGCGTGGCCTACCAAGTGCTCAAGCTCAACCGCAACACCTTGGCCGACGATTTCTGGACCACCGGCTCTACACCGCCGGCAGGCGATACCAACAACCAGCTGTACATCAACCGGGCCGGCTCGCAGACATTTACCGGGGGTGGCGGGGCCGACACCTATTTCTGGCTCAAGAAAGATGCGGGAATCGCTGGTCAAGCCAGTGTCGATACGATCACGGACTTCAGCTTGGGCGGTGGAGGCAATCGCGATGTCATCAACATTGCAGACTTGCTGGGCACTGCCACCGGAAACAGTCTGGCCAACCTCGGTGGCTTCATCCGAGCCCAAGCCTGGGACAGTGATGGCAACGGGATCAACGAATCGACCCGCCTTTTGATCAGCAGCCTGGGCAGCTTCCAAGCGGGCCAGACAGACACCGCAGCCTTCAACGCGGCCGACCAGGTCATTTTGCTGCAAGGCCTACAAACCACGGTAGACACGCTCGACAACAACAACCAACTGGTCTGGAAAGCCTTCTGGGCCTGATAAAGGCGCTCGCGCCGCCACACTGCGGCTCCCCAGCCGGGATTGATCCTGCTGAGCTAGCCTCAGACGGCGAAGCCTAGTTACAGTTCGGTGATGAACTCAGCGCGCGTCCCCCGCTTGCGGCTGCAAATGGTCGCGTTCCGAGGCCTGCTCTACTCGGTAGGACTGGCCCTGAGCATCTTGGGCCTGGGCGGCCTGGGTTTCTGGCTGCTCGACCCCGGCGTCAAAACCCTGAGCGACGGCCTGTGGCTGGCCTTCACCACCGCAGCGACAGTGGGCTATGGCGATCTGGTGCCCAGCACCCATGCCTCGCGGGTCTTCGCCGTGCTGGTCGTGCTGGTAGGGCTGGCGGTGCTTTCGCTGGTAACCGCCTCGGTGGCCGCTATCTTCGTTGAGACCGAGGAACGCGAGATCGAGCGTGAGCTCTTACTGGAGCTGCGCAGGCTGCACCAGGAAGTGCGCTCGCTGCACGAAGAGGTGCGACTGCTCAAGAAGCTGCCGCCTATGCCAGATCAGGGCACCGCCTGAGGCGGCCTTCAGACCTCAACCCTGCGGTCCGTCCACCACCTCGGCCGCCGTGCGAAACGCATCGACCGCCGTCGGCACACCGCAGTAGATCGTGGCGTGCAGCAGCAATTCCTGCAACTCCTGAGGCGTCACGCCATTGTTGAGCGCGCCGCGCACATGGCCCTTGAGCTCGTGCTGCTTGCCCAGGGCGGTGAGCATAGCCACCGTGATCATGCTGCGGGTCTTGAGGTCCAAGCCCGGTCGCTGCCAGACGTCGCCCCAGGCCTTGGCGGTGATGTGATCCTGAATCGGCTCTGAAAATGCGCT
>JBILDR010000191.1:0-6575 GCA_044352515.1 Polaromonas sp. | reverse complement strand
CTCTTGCACCAGCAGCTCACAGGGCCGGCCAAAGGGCAGCAGAACCTTGGTCGGAACATGGCCGAAGGGTAGCCCGGTCAGCACCCGGGCCTTGACCTGGCTGCGCAGCCAATCCACCACGCTGGCCAGCTTGAAGCCCTTGTCGTGCGGCACCAGCCGGTAATTGCTGAATTGGCCGAAGACGATGGCTTTTTGCCGCGCCAGTACGCCGGCATGCAACAGCTGCGTCAGCATGCGCTCGACCCGGTAGGGATGCTCGTTCACATCTTCGATGAACAGGATGCCGCCAGTGATCGTTGGCAGATAGGGGGTTCCGACCAGCGCCGACAGCACCGAGAGATTGCTGCCCCACAAGCTGCCTCGAATCAGGAACTCGCCGGCCTCGGCCTTGGGCAGGCGCCAGCCGGTGCCTTCGCCCCGGCCGCTGGCCAAATCATCGAAGCAGGCCTGCATGATCTCGTCGGGCTCGTCCTCGCGCCCAAAGTCTTCGAGCAAGCCCGGCCCGGCCCAGCTCGGCGTCTGGGTTTTGGCCAGCATCGCGCATTGGAGGGCGGTAAAGTCGCTCAGGCCCACAAACTGGGTGCCGCGCTCGACCGCCTTGGCCAGGGCCTTGTAAGGCAGTCGCGGCAGCAGGCGGGTCAGGCCGTAGCCGCCCCGGGTGATCATGGCCAGGTCTGCGCCGCTGGCCGCAGCTCTGCCTATGGTGGCCAAACGGGTATCGTCGTTGCCGGCAAAGCGCTGATGGCTGGCCAGTGCTGCTTCGTCAACCTCGAGCTCGTGACCTTGCGCTTTGAGGCGCTGTATCGCCCGCTTGAACGCGACCTTGTCGCGCACCGCACCGGCTGGGGAATAAATGTAAATGTGAGACATGCGCTCAGACCGAATACTCAGACTCTGAAGTGTCGCACGGCCGCCTCGGCGATCTGCTGCCCATGCTCCTGCACGAAATGCCCGGCCTGCGGCAGCAGCAGCGGCTCGGGGCAGCCGGCAATGAATTGCTGCAAAGAGCGCATGACGGGCTCACCGAGCACCGGGTCCTGCGTGCCTATGGCCATCAGTGACTGGCCTTGCCAATCGCGCTGGAAAAACACCTGGGCCTGCCGGGCTTCTGCGGCACCTTCATCGTCGATTGCAGCAGGCACCCGCTGGGGAAAGGCGCGCAGCGCGGCGCGGTGGCCGGCATCTGGAAACGGAGCTGCATAAGCCTGCGCTTGGGCTGGAGTCATCTGCGGATTGCCGCGCAGGAACAGTCGGGCAATGTCGAACTGCGGCTGGCTGGCGCACCACTGACGCCAGGCCAAAAAGCCTGGACTGAGAGGCTCCTGCCCGGTGGCCAGCGTGGTGTTCATCAGCAGCAGGCCGCGGTAGCGCTCGGGTGCAGCCATGGGCAGGGTCAGGCCCAAAATGCCGCCCCAATCCTGCACCACCAGGATGACCCGCTGCAGATCGAGGCGCTCCACCAGATCCAGCAGGACCTGCCGGTGCCAGCCAAAGCGGTGCTGGCTCTCCTTCTTGGGTTTGTCGCTTTTGCCAAAGCCGGGCATGTCCGGCGCGACCACCCGGTGACCCGCCGCGAGAAATTCGGGAATCATGTGGCGGTACAGGTAGCTCCAGGCCGGGTTGCCGTGCAGGCACAGCCAGGTCAGGGGTGCATCGCGCGGGCCTTCGTCCAAGTAATGGATGCGCCAGCCCGGGGCCGCGGGCAGATCGCTCAGGTAATGGGGCGCCCAGGGGTAGCCAGGCAGGTCGGCAAATGCAGCCTCTGGGGTGCGCAGCGCGTCTTCACGCACCGGCTCGGCATTGCCCCGCCTGGCCCTGAAGAACGCGCGCAGCAATTGCCCGCAGGGCTCAGCCAGCACCGCGCCGGTGACCTGCGTCTGGTGGTTGAGCTCGCTGCGGGCAAACAGGTCAATCACCGAGCCGGCCGCGCCAGTACGCGGATCGGGCGCGCCAAACACCACCCGCTGCAGCCGCGCATGCAGCATGGCGCCGGCGCACATGGCGCAAGGCTCCAGCGTCACATACAGCGTACAGCCCTCGAGCCGGTAATTGCCCAGGTGGCGCGCAGCCTCGCGCAGCGCCACGATCTCTGCATGGGCACTGGGGTCATGCCCGGCGATCGGTGCATTGCGGCCCCGGCCTATCACCTGCCCCTGGTACACCACCACCGCGCCCACCGGTACCTCGCCGGCCTGCCCGGCCTGCTCGGCCAGGCTCAGCGCCTCGCGCATGAATGGGGTGTCAAGCTCGGCTGGATTCATACGGATTAAAAACGGTTGAAGGCCAGGAGACCCCGTGGTGGGCTTATCAGCGCAGCCGACGGTATGGACCTGGGGCGATGCCATTGCGAGGGGTACACATGATGTACTCGCTGATGCTAAGTTGCGATTCGGTGATCACAAATACCGCATCATCGGTATCGTCGGTCTTAAAGCCGCCCTTGACCGGTTTCAGGGCAGCATCAAGATCGCAGAGTTTGCCTGCTGGGAAGGGCTCGGGTTTGTAGGCGTCGGGCATCCAATTGCCCCACAGCCGAATGCGCTGTTGACCTTGCGAGTTGTAGAGCAAGATGGTCAGGCCATCGTGCGCAAATTTGGCCGGGGCGTCGGAGTACACCAGCGCCAAGGCTTGGGATTCCAACTCTTGTATGCGCTCTTTGACCAGGCTGACGCAGCGCCGCACCGACGCCGGGCCGCTTGATGTTTTGCCCTGGTCGTCGACCAGACAGGACGGGTAATCGGCCACAAATACCCGCTGTGTGGCCAGCAGGAAGCCTTTGGCCGGAAAGCCCGCGTGAACCTGTTTGAAGACCTCGCCCAGCCGGGTGTCGGCCGCGTCGAGCTCCGGCTGGGAGCAGATGAATTTTTCAAAGGGGCGCCGGGCTTTGCCGCAGTCAAAGCTGGCCGCATGGGACATTGCGCTCAAGGTCAGCAGCGCCAGTAGCGCTACTGTGCTGCGCCAGCTCAAGGGCAGCCGGGGATTGTTGAGCATCGCCGGTCTCAGTCGGCCTTAATGTTGTTGTCCTTGACCACCTTGCTCCAGATGTCCATCTGGCGCTCGATGAACACCCGCGCCGCCTCGGGCGTGCCGCCCACCACATCAATCCCCTGCGCGTCCAGGCGCTTGGCCAGCTCCGGGGATTTCATGGCTTGGTTCAAAGCCTCGTTCATGCGCGCCATGATCTCGGGCGGCGTGCGCGCCGGCGCTAACACCGCCCACCAGGCCGGCGCCTCAAAACCGGCAAAGCCCAGCTCCGCCAGGGTCGGCACCTCGGGCAGATCGGGCGAGCGCTTGGTGGTGGTCACCGCCAGTGGGCGCACCCGCTTGCTGTCGACATGGGGCTTGAGCAAGAAGACCGAACCGATGGCCAGCGGCACATGGCCCGCAACAGCATCGTTCATCAAGGGGCCGCCGCCCTTGTAGGGAATGTGCGTGAAGTTCAGTCCGCTGCCCTTGCCCAGCAGTGACATGGCCAGATGGCCCAGGCTACCCGAGCCTATGGTGCCGTAGCTCACGCCCTTGGCGCTGCGGCTGGTCGCGACCACATCGGTGAATGCCTTGAATTCTGAAGCGGCCGGGGTACCGATCAACATGGGCGCCGTGCCCACCAGCACCACTGGGCTGAGGTCTTTCTTGGAATCAAAAGGCAGGTTGGGGATCAGGCTGGGGTTGACGCCGTGGCTGTCAAACACCACCGCGAAGGTATAGCCGTCGGCGGGCGCACTGGCCACCGCCGCCGCACCGATAGATCCGGAGGCGCCGCCCCTGTTCTCGACAATCACGGACTGACCCAATTGCGCCGACAAGGCCGGCGCCAGCAGGCGCGCCACCTGATCGACCGATCCGCCGGGTGGAAACACCGCGACCAATTTGATGGCTTGCTTGGTGGGCCAGGCTTGCGACCAGGCGGGCGCGGCGGCTAGGACAGAAGCTGAGGCGATGGCAAGCGCGCCGAACGAGCGCGGGACGGACAAAAGCATGGCGGTGCTCCCTGGGCTGAGGCGCGGCAGCGCCCAATCAGCAATTGTTACCCAGTTGCCTGACCCGCGTCACAGGTGCAGGCTGTGCCCGACTACCGCGGCAGGTGACCCGTCACCGCCGACAGCCACTGTGGGTCATCGGACAGGGAGCGCAGTTCCTCCAGGGCCTCTTCTTGGGTCTGGGTCCAGCGCTCGACCACCCGAACGTCGTCACCGTCATGCTCCTGCCAAGAGTATTCCAGCCGGATGCCGTTGTTGTCGAAGAAGTAGATCGACCAGGTTTGTGCGCCTACAAAGACCGGGCCTATGACCGGCACGCCCGCGTCGAGCAGGCGCTTGTGCAGCACATCGAACTGGGCCTGCGTGGTGGTGAAGGAGCAATGCTGCATGGCGGCCAGCGCGTCGCGGTCGCCCGGCTGCTTGGCGCCCTTGGGCATTTCAAAAAAAGCGACCAGGGTGTCACCGCCCGCATCGAAAAAATAATGCCGCAGGTTTTCGAAGGGCGGGTTGCCGCGGTTGCCCGCTCCGGTGCCAACCCCGGGAGGTACCCGCAGCGCGTGAATCAAGGGCATGCCCAGCACCCGGGTGTAGAAATCAATCGTGGCCTTCATGTCCTCGGTGTTGAGCGCGAGGTGGTGAATGCCGCGGCTTGCCGGCTTTTGCTGGTGGTGGCGGCGCAGCGCTGGGGTGTTGGCTAAGTCCATGGGCTGTGTCTTCCTTACTGTGGGTGGGTACGATCAGCCGGCCTGGCTGGCCAGCTCGAAATACAGTTGTGACAGGTTCTGGCGCCTGGCCAGCACGGCCGAGTCTTCGACCAGTCGGACCCGCCCCTTGATGAGGACATAGGCCCGGCTGGCGCTTTCAAGGGCAATGTCGAGCTTTTGCTCGACCAAAAGGATGGTAACCCCCTGGGCCTGCAAGCGCTCGAGCGCCTGCCGGATTTCATCGACCACCCGAGGTGCCAGCCCGAGGAAGGGTTCGTCGAGCAAGAGCATGCGTGGCGAGGACATCAGGGCCCGGCCTACCGCCACCATCTGCTGCTCGCCACCCGACAAGGTACCCGCCAGTTGCGAGCGGCGCTCGGCCAGGCGCGGCAGCAGGGCAAAGACATAGTCCAAGCGCTCCTGCAGCGCAGCGGCCGAGCGGGGCTGAAGGCAAACCGAGCCGAGCAGGAGGTTGTCGTTGACGCTCAAGGGCGCGAACACGCGGCGCCCTTCGGGCACCTGCACCAGGCCCTGGCTCACGATCTCGTGGCTGGGCGCAGCCACCAGTTCCTGCCCCGCCAGCCGGATCGAGCCGCTGCGTCTGGGCAGCACGCCCGACAAGGCCGCCATCAGTGTGGACTTGCCGGCGCCATTGGGGCCGAGTACCGCCACCGTCTGCCCGGCCTCTACCCGCATCGAGAGCTCATGGATAACCTGTCCATGCCCGTAGCCGCCGCTCAGGTGTTCGATCTCAAGCATGGGGCTGGCTCCGTACATTGCCCAGATAGGCCTGGATCACCTCGGGGTGCTGCTGAACCTGCGCCGGCGTGCCTTCGGCGATTTTGCGGCCGAAGTTGAGTACTGCTACCCGCTCGGCCAGGGCCATGAGGAAATGCATGTCGTGTTCGATGAGCAATACTGCGATGCCGCGTGCTGCGATGCGCCGGATGATTTCGGCCAGGCGCTCACACTCGGAAGCCGTCAGCCCAGCGGCCGGCTCGTCAAACAGAATCAGCCGAGGCTCGCCGGCCAAGGCACGGGCGATTTCGAGCAGGCGCCCTTGGCCAAAAGAAAGGGTGGAGACGTCGGCAGCCGTCCATTCGCCCAGGCCAACAAAGTCCAGCAGTTCCATGGCTTTGCTGGCCGCTAGGGCCTCGGCCCGGCGCGACCCCGGTGTGCCGGCCAGAACCTGCCAGAGCGGGTAACGCACCCGCGTGTGCATGCCCACCATGACGTTCTCGCACAGCGTCATGCTTTCAAAAGGCTTGTTGTGCTGGAAGGTGCGCAAAATGCCCCGGGCGGCGAAGGCGTGCGGCGCCAGCTGTGCCATGCGCTGACCGTCCATCCAGATCTCGCCGGCCGACGGCGGGATCGAGCCGGCAATCATGTTGAAGGTGGTGCTTTTGCCGGCGCCGTTGGGGCCGATCACACCCAGGATTTCGCCTGCATTGACATGCAGGTCCAGGTCGGCCACAGCCTGCAGACCGCCAAAGCGCCTGCCCAGGCCGCGCAGCTCGAGCAAGGGGGCGCTCATGCCCTGCCCTCCCCAGGCGCGTTAGCAGGCCTAGTCCCAGTGGCTTCACCACCGCGGCGCCAATTGCGCCAAAGCCCGATCAGACCAGCCGGCTGGAACATCACCGCCAGCACCATGAACAGGCCAAACACCAGCGCGTGGTGGTGGCCGATCAAGGGCGACAGCACAAAGGGCATCACATAGAGCAGGACAGCACCCAAAATCGCGCCGGCATGCTGGCCCGAGCCGCCAATGATGATCATGAACAGCAGCAGAAAGGAGTTTTCCAGGCCAAATATCACCGGGCTGACGGTGTTGTCAACAAAAGCGTAGACCATGCCAGCAACGCCAGCCAGAGCGCTGGTCACGGTATAGGCC
>JBILDR010000190.1:0-6590 GCA_044352515.1 Polaromonas sp. | reverse complement strand
TTGATCAACAACGCGGGCATCACCCACCACAGTGGCTTGGCCGGTCTGGATGAGGCCGGTCTTGCGCGGGTGATGGCCACCAATGTGCATGCGCCGCTGTTCTTAACGCAGTTGGCGCTGGAGGATCTGGCGCGCAGCCAGGGTTCGGTGATCTTCATCGGCTCGGTGCATACCCGGCTGGCGCTGCCGGGCAGGTTGGCTTATGCCGCTTCTAAGGGCGCGATCGTCAATGCCTCGCGGGTGCTGGCGGCCGAACTGGGCGCGCGCAAGGTGCGTGTCAACTGTGTGATTCCGGGCGCGGTGGCCACCGAGATCAACGCGGCGGTGACCGGCCAGGATCCGCAGGAGGCCAAGGCGTTTTTCCGCAACCTGGCCCATCTGCACCCCATAGGCCGCATCGGTGAGCCCGAGGATATTGCTCAGGCCATGGAGTATTTGCTGCTGGCCGACTGGACGACGGGTGCGGTGCTTGACGTCGACGGTGGCATGGGCCTGGGCTATACCAAGCTCTGAAATTTTTTAGCGCTGCTATTAGGTAGAAAACACATGGATCGAGCGAGCGGCGCGGAAGAACTGTTGGCCCCGTCGTCAGGTCTCGATGCACTTGCCCAAGCCAGCGTGCCCTGCAGCCTTGCGCAGGTGAAGGTTTTTGCCGAGCAACAGGAGCCTGCTTGACCATGCCCAAGACCCTCAAAGCCCAGGCTGTGGCCGATGAGCCCGCCCCGCAGAACGAATACATGAAGTCGCTGCGCACCGGCTTGCGGGTGCTGCTGGAGTTTGAAGCCGGTCCGCGCGATCTGGGTGTGACCGAATTGGCCAAACGCTGCGGCCTGTCCAAGAGCCAGGTGGCCAAGATTTTGAGCGCCCTGGTCGACAGCGGCCTGGTGGCGCAAGACCCCCAGACCCGCACCTACCATGTCAGCCAGCGCAGTTATCTGCTGGGCTCGCGCTTTACCACCCATGATCCGCTGTGTCAGGCGGCCACCCCGGTCATGCGTGAGTTGCTCAACCGCACCGGCCACAGCGTGCGGCTGTCGATTCCGCATGGCGAGCAGTCGCTGTATCTGATTGGTCTGGAGGGGCCCTATTTCATCGACACCGGCTGGCACTCGGGCAACTGCGTGCCCATAGGCGCCTCATCGGCCGGCCGGGTGATGATGGCTTTCATGGCGCCGGCTGAACGCGAGCGCTTATTGGCCTTGCCGGTGCCGCCGCTGACCAGTGATACGGTGTGTGATCACAGCCAGATCGCGTCCATGGTCACGCAGGCGCGCGAGAGCGGCTATGCGGTGCAGCGCAATGAAACCACCATCGGCTTGGGAGTGATTTCGGTGCCTTTGTTCAAGGCGGACCAGCAAATCGTGGGTGCCTTGGGCATCGCCTTCCCGGCTCATTTTCTGCAGGCCAGTGAAGAGGGCCCTTTGATCACGGCGCTGCATGATGCGGCGCGTTCGATCTCCCAGCGGCTTGGCTGTGCGGTGTATCCGGTTCGCACGCTGCCGCAGGGCCTGCATGCTGCGCCTGCCAAGGCGCTGCGCTGACGCTCAGAAGGCCAGAAGGCCAGAAGGCCGCCACGTTGGTGACGGCCTTCTGGCCTTCTGCCACCCCGCCGCCCGGGGTGGGTTCTAGGCTCAGGGGGCCAGTTCGAATTTGCCGGCCTTGACCTGCATCACGCGCATGCCCGAGAAGGGAATGCGTTCGGCGTTCATCGAATACCTGCCCTGGCCGATGACCACCGGCACGTCCTTGGTGCGGCCGAGCGCGGCGCGCACGCTGTCGCGGCTTGGGTTGGCGCCAGCGTTCTTGATGGCATTGGCCATGATGCGCATGCCGCCATAGCCCACAGCAGCCCAGTTGTCGGCATCGGCCTTGTGCTTGGCCTTGAAGCTTTCGGCAAAGGCACGGCTGAAGTCGTCGGTACCGCCGGGCACCCAGTCGCCGATGAAGTACACGCCCTCGACCGCCTTGCCGCCGCGATCGACCAGTTGGCTGGACGAGAACGCGTTATGACCCAGCACCCGGGTTTTGGGGTCCAGGCCGGCATTGCGCAGCTGGATGATGATGTTGGCCGCCTGCGGTGCGCTGGCTGAGATGAAAACGCAGTCAGGGTTGGCATTGACCACCTTGGTGGCCAGGGCCGAGAAGTCGGAGTCGCTGCCTTTGATGGCCTCGACCGAACCGATTCGGGCGCCACGCTGCTTGATGACGTTCTCGAACACCCGCTGCATGGACAAATAGATTTCAACGTCGTGCAGGCCGATCACGGTGCAGTTCTTGACCGCCAGTTTCTCGATCGCGTAATTGGCGATAAAGGGCATGGTCACGTCGCCGGGCTGGGTCAGGATGTGCGACCAGGGGCCGGCCTTGAGTACGTCCATGGAGTTGGAGGTGGCCAGCAGGGGAACTTTCAGGTCGTTGGCTGCAGCAGCACCTGCCACCGCCACCGCACCGCTGGTCGGGCCCATGATCGCCAGCACCGTTGGGTCGGCTGCATAGCGCTTGATCAGCGACAGGGTCTGATTGCGGTCGGTCGCGTCGTCAGCGATTTCCACCTTGATGGTGTTGCCGGCGCCCAGCTCCTGCTTGCGGTTGATCTCTTCGGCTGCCAGCACCGCCCCGTCGCGCATGGGCGCGCCGATGAAAGCTGCGCCGCCGGTCAGCGACTGCAGCACCACCACTTTGTATTCAGCGGCCTGGCTGATGGCCGCGCCGGACAGGGCCAGGCCGGCTGCGACCAGGCGCGCCAGCTTGCCCAGGCTAGGCCGCTGGGCGGCCGGTACTTTGCGGGATGTCGGTGTCATGGATGTCTCCTCTGGTTAAACGAAAAGGGGCGGGGAATTTGGCGGGCGGGCTGCCATTTAGCCCTGGCCGGAGCCCAGGTAGTGCTCGATGATGGCGGGATCATTTTGCAGCACGCTGCTAGCCCCTTGCTGCACGATCGCGCCGCGTTCGAGTACATAGGCGCGCTGCGTGCTGGCCAGCGCGCGGTGGGCGTTTTGCTCGACCAGAACGATGGTCAGGCCCTCGCTGTGCAACTGGGTCAGTGCCTGGAACACCTGCTGGGTCAGCAGCGGTGACAGGCCCAGGCTGGGTTCATCGAGCAGCAGCACCCGGGGGCTGCCCATCAGGGCCCGGCCTACCGCCAGCATCTGCTGCTGGCCGCCCGAGAGGGTGCCGGCCAACTGCGCCATGCGCTCGGCCAAAATCGGAAAGAGGGCGAGCACCTTGTCGAGCTCATAAAAGGCCGCTCGCGGCCCTCGTGCCAATGCACCGAGTTGCAGGTTCTCGCGCACGGTCATGTCGGCCAGCACCTGCCGGCCCTCCGGGACTTGCAGCAGGCCGGCGCGTGCCACCTGGTGGGCAGACCAACCGGTGATGTCCTGTCCGTCAAACAAAATCCGGCCGCTGCCGGCAGGCACGATGGCGCTCAGGCAGTTCAGCAAGGTGGACTTGCCGGCCCCGTTGGCGCCGATGATGGCCACCATCTCGCCCTCAGCCACGCTCAGGCTCACGCCCTTGAGGGCCTGTATGCCCCTGTAGCCCGCCTTGAGGTCCTTGACGTCGAGCATGCATCAGCCTCCGAGGTAGGCCGCTACCACGGCTGGATCGCGCATCACCTCTTGCGGGCTGCCGTGGGCGATGAGGCGGCCGCCGTCGAGCACATGCACCTGGCTGCACAGCTCGGCGACAAAACGGGTGTTGTGCTCGATCACCAGCACCGCCATGCCTTCGCGGGCGAGCTGCGCAAAGATCTGTCCCAGTGAGCGTGCTTCGACATCGTTCATGCCGGCCACCGGTTCATCGAGCAGCAAGACCTGGGGTGCGCTGGCCACCGCACGGGCCATTTCGACCCGCCTCTGGTAGCCGTAGGCCAGGCCCCCGGCAGGCACCTGCTCATACTCGGCCAGGCCAAAGCGCGCCAGCAGCGCTCGGCCTTGCTCGCGCAGCTCGCGGGTTTCGCGCCGCGAGGAGGGCAGGCCCAGCAAGCTGGCGTACAGGGGGCTGCGCTCGTGACGGTAAAAGCCGATCACCACGTTGTCCAGCACCGAAGCCTCGGGCAACAGTCGGATGTTTTGGAAGGTGCGGGCCACGCCGCAGCGTGCCACCTCGTCGGCGGTCAGCTTGATCAGCGACTTTCCATCGAGTGTGATGTCGCCTTCGCCGACGGCCAGCACGCCGGCGATCAAATTGACCAGGGTACTTTTGCCTGAACCATTGGGCCCGATCAGACCGGTGACCTGACCGGAGGCCACCTTCAGGCTGACGCCGTCGACCGCCTTGACGCCGCCGAAGTGGCGCTTGACCTCGCGCAGTTCAAGCACCGTCATGCTCGCCCTCCTGGGGCCTGGGTGGCCATGGGCGCCAGGGCCCGGGCGCGGCGATGCTGCAGCCAGGCCAGGAAGGTGTCGGCCAGGCCCTGTGGGGTCAGCACCACCACAATCATCAAGATGACGCCGACCACGATCTGGCGGTATTCGGCCAGCGGCCGAGCGACCTCGGGCAGCAAGATCATGATGGCCGAACCCAAAATAGGCCCGAGCAAGGAGCGCCGACCACCGAGCACGATGGCCGCCAGCGTGGTGACCATATAGCCAAAGCCGTATTGGTTGGGCTCGACGTTGTAGGCGTACATGCTTTGCAGCGCGCCAAACAAGCCGCCGATCAGGCCGCTGCTGATAAAGGCCAGCGTGTGCTCGCGCCGTGAGGACACGCCCAGGCTGGCCGCCACATATTCGTCCTGGCGCAGCGCGTCAAAGCCGCGGCCTATGCGCGATATGGATTGGGCGTGCAGCAAATAAATCACCACCAGCACCGCGATCAGCAGTTCGGTCGTGCCCACATGCTTGGGAATGTTGTTAAAGCCCACCGCGCCGCCAGTGATCGGTTCGGCATACAGGGCCAGCGCCACCATCAGTTCGACCAGGGCCAGCGTGGCGATGGCCTGGTAGACCCCACGCAGTCGGGCCAGGGGCAGCGAGACCAGGTAGGACGCCAGCCCGCCGATCAGCGTCCCCAGGCCCACGCCTGCTGCCACCGGCAGGCCCGCCTTGACCACCAGATAGGCACAGCCATAAGCACCCAGGCAGGAAAATGCGGCCGAGGCCAGCGAGAACACCCCCGCACGCAGCACCACCTGCTGACTGTAGGCAAAGCCCAGGGTCAATAAAAAGAAGTCGAAGACAGGCTGATTGGCCCTTAGAAATTCCATCATTGCCGACCGACTCCTGCGGGGGCCAGGCCGCCACCGAATAAACCGTTGGGCTTGAAGATCAGCACCACGAACAAGGTGGCAAAAATCAGGATGTCGGCCATACCCGGCGGCAGGTAGGCGGCGGCCATGGCCTGCGCCACCCCGAGCAGCAAGCTGGCCACCACCGCGCCGGCCAGATTGCCCAGACCTCCAAGCACCACCACCACGAAGGCCTTGAGCATATAGGGCTCGCCCATCATGAACTGAATGGAGTTGAAGGACAGCGCGATCATGACGCCGGCAATCGCTGCCATCGCGCCGGCGATGAAGAAGGTGATGGAAAACACCGAGCGGCTGTTGATGCCCAGCAGCGCCGAGGCGCGAGGATTGATAGCGACCGCACGCACCTGACGGCCAAAGCTGGTGCGCTGCAGAAAATAGGCCAAGAGCGCCACCAGCACCACCACCAGCAGCGCGATGGTGATTTGCAGCAGCGAAATGCGCAGCCCCAGGCCGCGAAAGAACTCCACGGGAAAGGTGCCGAAAGGAAAGCTCAGCACCTTGGTGTCCGAGGCTTTTTGCGCCAGGCTGGTGAGCACCTGGCCGGCGCCGATGGAGATCACCATGGCGCCGAATTCGGCGTCAGCATGGCTGTATTTGCGCAGCAGTTGAAAGCCAAAGCGGTCGAGCAGCACCGAGACGCAGCCGCAGGAGACCATGGCAATCAGCAGCGCCAGGCCCAGTGGCAGTCCGCCGATCACGCCGTAATAGGCAATGAAGGCGCCCGACATGAAGATGGCGCCATGGGCCAGGTTGAGCACCTTCTGAACGCCGAAAATCAGATTGAAGCCCAGCGCGAACAGGGCGTAGATCGCGCCGGAGATCAGTCCGTTGAGGATTTGTTGGGCCAGCATCAACGGGCCCCCGCACGCACGCAGGCTTGCTTGGAAATCTCAGCGCTTCGACCGGGAGAGGCAGAAAAACGCAGAGGAGAAAGCAGGGAGGTTAGTTTCTTGGATGGAAACAGCATATCCGATTAAAAGTTTTCGTTTCTTTTATGCGGAACTTAGTTTCCGACGAATGTATGCCGAGGGTTTGGGCAACTCCATGAGGGTTTTCCCGTCCGGAAGGGTTTATGCGGAGGGGGGCGTGCGCGCGCCATGCGCTTGGCGCGCAGTCCTCGGCGCGAAGGGGCATGCGATCAAGCGCTGCATCGCTGCGATTGCACTTCCCCCACGGCTTGCTCAAACCGTGCCGGTGTTTGACGTTGTTGGAGATGCTATGGATGCCTCCCTGCCTACGGGCAGGATTGCAGGACGGTAATTTGATGTTGGCCGGGTATGGGGTGGATCCTCAGTCGGAACCGGCATCAAAGTGCCAAAAAAATGTGATAGACCAA